>JBEKMT010000076.1:0-20888 GCA_050008355.1 Verrucomicrobiota bacterium | reverse complement strand
CACGCTGACGCTGGGGGGCACCAACGCAATTCAGAGCTGGGACCTCAACGGTGGCACCACGACGCTCACAGGAAACACCACGATCAACGGGGATGGCGGCCGTATCTATGTGGCCGATGGCGATTACCTGGCCGACTGCCACGCCACCCTGAACATCGAGCCCGGGGCGGTGCTCAACATTATTGGCTACTATGGTGACACTTTCGTGATCGGCCGCGATAGCGGGAGCGGAACAGTGAACCAGAATGGCGGGTCGTTTACTTTCAATCCGGCCAATAATGGGACCATCTGGCTTGGCGCGACTGGCAATAGCGCCACGCGGTCGGCCTATAACATGAACAGCGGCCTGTTGGACATGAGTGGCAATACTTTGGGGATCGGCCTTGGTGTCAACGGCGGGGTAGTGATTACCGGGTTGGTGAATCAGGTCAGTGGTGTCATTACCAACGTTTACAATCTCTGGGTCGGTTATAGCATCAATGGCGGCGTCGGCCACGGCATCTACAATCTTACCGGCGGTAGTATCTATATTGGCGCGAACGGCATCACCACGAGCGGCGGCAGTTATGAAGTCAATCTCGGGGGCGGGACGGTGGGGTCGGAGACGAGCTGGTCATCGTCCTTGAACATGAATCTGACGGGGCTCAACGGTCCAGTCACCTTCAACCCGGCGGGCAATACGATTGCGCTCTCAGGTGCGCTGTCGGGCAGCGGCGGTTTGATTGTGGCAGGAGGCGGTACGCTGGATTTAGCCGCGGCGAACAGCTATACCGGCAATACGACTGTCAATACTGGCAGCACCTTGGAGTTGGATCAGACCGGAAGCAGCCCGGGTACGTTTAACCTGGCCAACGGTGCGTTGTTGAATCTGACCTTCAGCGGCGACTACGTGGTTGGTGGTTGCTATACCAACGGAGTAGCCCTTGCAGCTGGAATTTACAACACCAGCAACCTGCCCGGATTTATTACCGGCAGCGGTTCATTGCAGGTCGTAAGCAGTATCCCGACTGCGCCCACGAACATCAGCTTCAGTGTGGGCAGCGGCCACCTGACGATCAATTGGCCCGCAAACTATCTGGGCTGGATTTTGCAGGAACAGACCAACACACTGAATGTGGGGCTCAGCACGAACTGGGTGGACGTCGCAGGTTCGGCGAACGTGACCTCCACTAACATACCGATCAACCCGGCAAACCCGGCGATCTTCTATCGCCTGCGGTATCCGTCACCGTAACGGGCGCCGACAGCGCCGGCGGTCAGACCGGCAAGATGATTTACCAAACTGTCTTGCCATAGAGAGTGATTGGAGTCACTCGTCAGGTTTGGGTTTAAGTCAGTCTGGTGAAACATGGAAGTTGCCGGAGCAATCGCTCCGGCAACTTCTCATTGAGTGGATGGAAATTTGAAATGTATAACCACATATTAGCAAGAACAGCATTGTCTGCGATGGTCATCTGTTTGAATCTTTGGGGATACCCTTTGGCTCACGCCGGTACTGGCATCTGGACCGGCGGCGGCGCGAATAATAATTGGAGTACGGCCGCCAACTGGAATGGTAATGCGGAACCCATCTTTCCCGGCGGGCTGACCTTCGCAGGCAGCACAGGGTTGGCGAACAACAACGACCTCACGGGTATCACGGTGAGCAGTATCACGTTTGATGCTGCTGCTGGAACTTTCGTGCTGGGCGGCAATGACATCACCTTAAGCGGGAACATTGTCTTCAACGGAAATCCGGCTGCATCCATCACCCAGACCGTTGATCTCAACATGGCCTGGAGCCCCGCCGCACTGGACATCGACACACCAGGCAATGGCAATCTTGTCCTCGACGGGGACATTACTTCTTCAGCGGATTACAGTTTGAACAAGACTGACGCCGGGACCCTGACCATGGCCGGCACCAACACCATCGCCGGCATGGGTGTCAACGGTGGCACCAACATAATCACGGGAAACACCACCATCAAAGGAAATGGGGACGGCAATGATCGCCTCTATCTGGGTGATGGCGATTTTCTCAACGGTTGCAGCGGCACTCTCGTCATCCAGCCCGGCGCCGTGCTCAACGTTACCGGCAGCTTTGGTGACACCTTCGTGATTGGCCGCGACAGCGGGAGCGGGATGGTGATCCAGAATGGCGGCACTTTTACGTTCAATCCGGCCAACAATCAGGTCATGCTCGTCTGCGCAACGGGTGACACCAGGACACGGGCGGCCTATGACATGAACGGCGGCCTGTTGAACATGAGCGGCAACACTTTGACGATCGGCTGGGGAGCGACATTGGTGACCGGTGTGGTGAACCAGGTGAGTGGCGTCATCACCAACCTGGGCAGCCTCGTGATACCCCAGACGTCGGGGGCGGATGGTCTGGGTGTCTACACGCTCAGTGGCGGCAGCCTTTACATCGGCGCGGGCGGTATCACCACTGCCGGCGGCGCCAGCGAATATGCCATCAATCTGGGCGGCGGAACGGTTGGGGCTGAAACCAGCTGGTCGTCGTCCTTGAACCTGAACCTGACGAACCTCAATGGCTCGGTCACCTTCAACCCGGCTGGCAATGCCATCACGCTCTCAGGCGTGCTTTCCGGCTCCGGCGGATTGACGGTGGCTGGCGGCGGCACACTGAAACTCTCCGGGGTAAACATCTACACCGGCGACACGGCCGTCAATGCCGGCAGCACCTTGCAGCTCGAGGTGACCGGCAGTAGTTCCGGAGCGTTTCGGCTGGCCACCGGGGCATTGCTGAATTTGAACTTCAGCGGTAGCTATGCGGTCGCCGGGCTTTACACCAATGGAGTTGCCTTGTCTCTCGGGACGTACAATGCCGCCACCCTTCCGGGATTTATTACCGGCTCCGGTTCATTGCACGTGGTTGGCGCCGTCAGTGATGGTGTCTGGACTGGTGGCGGTACGAATTTTAATTGGAGTACGGCTGCCAACTGGAGTCAGAATGCAGTACCCATCTTTCCCATTGCGCTAACCTTCGCCGGCACCGACGGCCTCATCAACACTAACGATTTCCTGGAACTCACTGCGGACGGTATCACATTTGATGCTGCTGCCGGACCCTTTGTGTTGAACGGGAACGAAATCACTTTGGCTGGCAACATTGGTTTTAATGCGAAACCGGTCGAGACCGTCACGCAGACCGTCAATCTTGGCATGTCATGGAGTGCCAGCGAAACCATTGACACCCCAACGAACGGCAATCTTATCCTCGGCGGCGACATCATGTCTTCCTCGGATACCAGTTTGATCAAGACTGACGTCGGCACTTTGACTTTGGGTGGGACCAACACCATCTCGAGCTGGGATCTCAATGGCGGCACCACCACCATCACTGGAGATACCACCATAAACGGCGACGGAAGTGGTCGCATCTATGTGGGCGATGGCGACGCCATTGGGGGCTGCAACGGCACGCTGGTCATCCAGAACGGGGCAACCCTTGCCATCAACGGCAGCTTTGGCGATACCTTCGTGATCGGCCGTGATAGCGGGAGCGGAACGGTGATCCAGAATGGCGGTATTTTTAACTTCAATATGGCCAACGGGCTTATGCTCGTCTGTGCGACGAGCGAAGCCGGCACGACGGCGGCCTATGACATGAACGGCGGTGTGTTGGACATGGGCGGCCAATCTCTGTCGGTCGGTTTTGCTGCCAACGGTGCGACGACTACCGGCTATTTGAACCAGATAGGAGGCGCCATCACCAATCTTTATAACCTCGAGCTCCCCGCGTTGGGCGCAGGAAATGGTTTGGGTATTTACACACTCAGCGGCGGAAGCATCTACCTTGGTGCGAACGGGATCACCAGCACCGGGGACAGCGGCAATTATGCTATCAACCTGGGTGGCGGAACGGTTGGGGCTTACCAGAGCTGGTCATCCCCCTTGAGCATGAACCTTACGGGATCCAACGGTCCCGTTACGTTTGACACAGCGGCTAATACCATCACGCTCTCGGGCTTGCTTTCCGGCTCCGGCGGCTTGACCAAGGTCGGCTCCGGCACTTTGATCCTCTCCGGGGAAGCCAACTACCTTGGCGAGACAACAGTCAAGGCCGGAACCTTGGTGCTCAATCTGGCCGGCAACAGCCCGAGTGCGTTTTATCTTTCGAACGGAGCGTCGCTCAATGTGACCTCCGGCGGAACCTATGCGGTCGGCGCCCTCTACACCAACAATGTTGCCCTACCCAACGGGGTTTACACTTCCAGCAACCTGCCCGGATTCATTACCGGAACGAATGCCTTGCAGGTCGTGAGCATCGACCTCAGCTACACTTTGAGCGGCGGCAATCTGACGCTCAGCTGGCCGACAAACTATCTTGGCTGGATTCTGCAGGAACAGACCAACAGCCTCGACGTGGGACTGAATGCCAACTGGATGGACCTTTCCGGTTCAGTAAACATGACCACGACCAATATGCTGATTAGCCCCGCTAACCCGACCGTCTTCTTCCGCCTGAGTCCACCGCCGCCGCCTTCAATCCCGCCCTTGACGCGTCAGATGTTCATCACCAACAATCTGCTCAATCTGCCGGTTTACAACAATGGCCCATCCCGGCGTGTGACGATTACGGTAGGTGGAATCGCCGTGCGCGATTTTGACATTAACTTGGCCGACGGCGCTCCGGATTGGTGGGCCTTTGTGGACGTCTCCGCCTTTCGAGGTCAGACCGCCACGGTCACCGTGAACAACCTGTCTGTGGGATCCACCGGTTTAAGTTCCATTGTTCAAAGCAACGGCATTGTGGGCGCAACCAATCTTTACAGCGAGACTTTGCGGCCGCAGATTCACTACACCGGCCGCCGGGGCCTCATCAATGACGTGAATGGAATGATTTATTACAACGGTCAATATAACCTCTACTACCAGCACAATCCTTACAGCCTTAACTTTGGTGCCAACGGTGCCGAGCGAAATTGGGGACACGCCGTCAGCCCGGACATGGTTCACTGGCAGGAATTGCCGGAGGCCATTTATCCCCATTCTTATGGAGACTGGGTTTGGTCCGGCAGCGCGGTTATCGATTCGGCAAACACCGGCGGTTTCAAAACGGGGACGAATGACGTGATTGTTGCTTCCTTCTACAGCACCGCCCGCGGTCAATGCATTGCCTACAGCAACGATGGCGGCCTGACATTCACGGATTATACCAACAACCCCGTCGTCACCGTGCCCGGCCGGGATCCTCACATGCTGTGGTATGCGCCTTCCAATTACTGGGTGATGGCCGTGTACGACTCCAATCTGGGTGGAATTGACTTTTTTACCACTCCTGATTTCCATACCTGGACCTACCGCAGCGGTATCGCCGGCTTCGCGGAATGTCCCGATATTTTCGAACTTCCGGTGGACGGTAACACCAACAACATGTTATGGGAAATCAACGGTGGAAGCGCCGCTTATATGCTGGGAAACTTTAATGGGGCGGTATTTACGCCAACGACCGGCATGCTCCCCGGTAACCTTGGATCGGGCTTCTATGCCTCGCAAACATTTACGGTCATGCCAACCGGAGATACGCGCCGTGTCCGGATGGGTTGGGCGCAGGTAAACATGCCCGGCATGCCATTTACCGGAATGCATTTCTTTCCGACGGTGCTGACCTTGCAGACTTTGCCGGCCGGGGTCCGGCTTTGCTCAACACCGGTCGCAGAAATCACCAATGCGGTCGAAAATACCTATTCATGGACCAACCTGACGTTGAATCCAGGAACCAACCCCTTTTCCGAAATTAGTGGCCAGATCTTTGACGTGAAAGCGCAGTTTACTCCAGGTTCCGCATCGACGCTCACTTTCAATCTGTGCGGGGTTTCCGTTACTTATACTTCTTCATCTCAGCAGATCTCGTGCAATGGTGTTACCAATCCGTTGCCGTCCGTCAATGGAACCGTTACCTTGGAGATGATTTCAGATTGTCAATCCATGGAGATATTCGGCAACTCCGGCCAGCTCTACATGCCGATAGTGACCACGCCTTTCTCACCAACCAACAATGCGTTGTCGTTGACGAGTCAGGGAGCCTCAACTGCGTTTAATTATCTGACCGTTGACAAACTGAAATCAATCTGGCCCGTCGCCGGAAACTAGCCACGGCGTTCGTGAAACTCAAACCATGGTGAAGGCAAATTGCTGCACCCGTTGTCTGAGCGTGCGTTTATCGTTTATGAATAGTACCAAATCCAAAATAATGACTGCAAACCAGGCCCGTGCATTCCGCGATCGCCTTCAGGCTGAAGGTAAACGTGTTGCGTTCACGAATGGCTGCTTCGACATCCTGCACCGGGGTCACGTAACCTATTTGCAGTTCGCCCGCGATCAAGCCGACGCTCTTTGCGTGGGACTTAACAGCGACGCCTCCGTCAAACGCAACAAGGGCGAAAACCGGCCCATAAATTCCGAGGAAGATCGCGCTTACGTCATGGCCTCGCTCGCCGCCGTGGATTGTGTGGTTGTTTTTGACGAAAACGAGCCTCGTGATCTGATTGCAAAAATTTTGCCGCAGGTGCTCATCAAAGGCCGCGACTGGGCTCATTACGTCAGCGGACGGGATGTCGTCGAAGCCAACGGCGGCACCGTCGTCCTGGCCGACATGGTCGAGGGCAAATCCACCACCGGCACTATCGAAAAAGTTCTCAGTGTTTACGGAAATACCATCAAACCATGAGCACGCAGATTATCGTCACAGGTGCCGCCGGTTTCATCGGACGCAACGTTATCGCGGAACTTAACCGTCGGGGGCACAAAAACCTTCTCCTGGTTGATCAGCTTGGGTCTGATGAGAAATGGGCCAATCTTGTTGGCTTGCAATTCGATGATGTGATTTCTCCAGCCAGGTTTCTTGAGAACGTAAAAACCGACACCACCGCAAAGGCGGTTGCCTGTATTCATCTTGGCGCGTGCAGTGCTACCACCGAGAAGGACGCCGACTTCCTTCTGGAAAACAATTACCGTTATACCCGCACACTCTGTGAATGGAGCCTGCGCCAGGGTATCCGATTCGTTTACGCCTCCAGCGCTGCCACCTATGGCGACGGGACGACTGGCTACAGTGATGAGGACAACGCCACACCAGCGCTT
Organism: Verrucomicrobiota bacterium; assembly: GCA_050008355.1. Taxonomy (GTDB): domain Bacteria; phylum Verrucomicrobiota; class Verrucomicrobiia; order Limisphaerales; family UBA11358; genus UBA11358. The sequence goes on along the minus strand of JBEKMT010000076.1, from coordinate 13,796 downwards.
CGGCCGCTAAACATGTATGGGTACTCGAAGCACCTTTTCGACCTCTGGGCCATTCAGACCGGCGCGATTGATCGGATCGTCGGACTCAAATATTTCAATGTTTATGGACCATACGAGGACCACAAAGGCAACATGCGCTCGCTCGTCCAAAAGGCCTACCACCAGATCATTGAGCGCGGTTATCTTGAACTGTTCAAGTCACATCGGCCCGACTACCGTGATGGCGAGCAAAAGCGAGACTTCGTGTACGTCCGGGATGCCGTTGATGTGACCTTGCATTTTGCCCTCCACTCACAAATCTGTGGTCTCCTCAATTGCGGTACGGGCGTGGCTCGTACGTGGTTGGATCTGGCCCGTGCCTTGTTTTCTGCAATGAACCGCAAACCAGATATCCGTTTTATCGAAATGCCAGAGGCGTTGCGTGCCAAATACCAATATTATACGCAAGCCGAAGTAAAAAAACTGCGCAAAGCAGGTTATGGCAAACCATTTCTCAATTTGGAGGAAGGCGTAACTGACTACGTGAAGACGCATCTTGAATTGCCGAAATCGTAGATTTAATTCCACTTTGTTCTTGAGTTGTTCAGCAGAGGAAACTCTCGCGCCAGACCCTGCAAACCTCCGCGGACTCGGAACTCGAGACAGCCGGTTTTGGTGCCCCTTTCGCCGTCGCTGTGCACTTGCCGGGCGCCTATCCACGGTTCACCATTCACCTGTGCAGCCGTCGCCCCAACCGCTCGACGCTCGAATTCCCGCCCACACCCGTCGTCAGGCGATGGATTGGAGCCTCGTTTTGGCCAGTCAGGGAATCGAACACATCATTGACCGGGATGAGTCGACCGGCTGGACGCTGGCCGTTTCAGCGGTGGACCAAGAAAAAGCACTCACCGCCATCCGCCTTTACCGCCAGGAAAACTTGCATTGGCGATGGCGCCGACAGGTCTTTCCGCCGGGTTTGTTTTTCGACTGGTCAAGCCTCGTGTGGGTATGGCTGGTTATTCTATTTTACGGGTGGAGTGAGGCTCGCCCCGATCTGCAATCTCTGGGCATGATGACGGGTGCCGCGCTCGCGCACGGCGAATGGTGGCGCTTGTTCACTGCCACCTGGATGCACGCCGATGTCGGGCATCTGGCGTCGAACGCGGTGTTTGGGTTTGTGTTCCTGGGATTGGCCATGGCTCGTTACGGACCAGGCGTGGGGTTGCTTGCTGCCTACCTGGCCGGGGTGGGCGGGAATATCGGTGCCGGCTTGGTTTATGATGCCTCCATGCGCGGCCTCGGGGCTTCGGGCGTGGTGATGGGCGCGTTGGGTATGCTCTCCGTCCAATCCTTTGCACTCTTAAAACGGCGAAATTCCAATACCTTCAGGCTTTTCGCCGGTGGAATTGCGGGCGGACTGCTGCTGTTCGTGTTTCTGGGTGTAAGTCCGGGGACGGATATCGTCGCTCACCTGGGTGGATTCATCTCCGGCCTCGTCCTTGGTTCGCTGTTAACTCTCGTACCCCGATTCACCCACCGGCCACTGATAAATTTTGCCGCCGGCATTCTGTTCGTAACCCTCGTCATTCTGCCTTGGTGGTGGGCGCTGAGCCTTAAGAACTTGTTTCGGTAAAACCTTTTGTTCTAATCCCTGCCGGTCGGCCGGCCAGACAACTTCGGAAAATCAGGCGGTCGCCACCGGTAAAACCCGCAAAAAATTTGCCAGTCTTTCTTATGGGACGAATGCCCTTTCATCGATTGGTTTTATTTTACTGTGTCTTCAGCAGGCAAACATCCTGCAAACCAATGTAAAGCATATGCAAGAGCCGAACCGGACGACGCAAAAGCACCAAAAACATGCAGGTGGTGGTTGAGGTCGAAACGACCTGTCCGTTCACTGGCGCGGGTTTCGGCTATGATCCAAGAAGAAACCCTCCCACGCCAGTAAGTTGGGGCGCGGGAGGATTTCAATGGAGTTAAGTATCAACCTTCGCTGTGGCTTTCGTCCACCACCACATAGTGGCTGCCGCCATTATCCCAGATACGAACGAGCGTTTTTTTGCTGTTGGTGTTCGTGGTCAGTTGGACCGCGTCATCGGCATTTTTCACCGGATGTCGGTTAATGGTTTCAATCACGTCACCGGGTTTTAAGCCGGCTTCGGCAGCTGCTGAATTGGGATCCACTTGCGTTACCACGGCCCCTTGAATGGTGGGGGGGATGTGGAATTGCTCCCGGGACTGTGCGTCCAGGTCACCCACACCGACGCCGTTGAGCGTGCCGTTGTCGTTTCCGGTTGGCGTTTCGGCCAGCGAATTGTCGCCGGGCAGTTGTTTGATGGTGGCCTCCAGTTTCTTTTCGTTGCCATCGCGCATGATCTCAACCGGAACTTTTGAACCGGGACTGGTTTCGGCCACGGCAAGTTGGAGTTGCTGGCTGTCGGTGATGTTTCGACCGTCGAATTTCACCACCACATCGCCCTCCTGGAATCCGGCTTGGCTGGCGGGTCCATCAGCAACCACGTCGCCGATGAGCGCACCGGAGGCGGCTTTCAGATTGAATTGCTGCGCGAGCGCCGGGGTCACGTTTTGAATCATAACTCCCAGGTAGCCTCGCGTGACATGGCCGCTTGCTATGAGACTTTCCATCACGTTGTGCGCCAGATCAGACGGGACGGCGAAACCGACGCCCTGGCTCCCTCCCGAATGACTCAGGATGGCGGTATTGATGCCGATCAACCGGCCATCAATGTCCACCAGGGCACCACCGGAATTCCCCGGGTTGATGGCGGCGTCGGTCTGGATGAAATCTTCGTAATCCTCAATCCCCATGTTACCGCGGTCCTTCGCACTCACAATGCCTTGGGTCACTGTCTGGCCGACGCCAAAGGGGTTGCCGACGGCCAGTACCACATCGCCGACCTTGAGGTTGTTGCTGTCGGCCATGGGGACAACCGGCAGATTATCTGCGTCAATTTTCACGACCGCTACATCTGTTTTCCGATCGCGCCCGATGACTTTGGCAGTAAACTCACGCCCGTCGGTGAGCGTGACTTTCACTTCTTTGGCCCCATCGACAACATGGTTGTTGGTCAGGATGTAACCATCCTGGCTGACGATCACCCCTGAGCCGAGGCCATGTTCAACTTGCGGTCGCATGGATCCGGGAAACCCGTCCATCTCCGTGTTCTGAAAGGTGGCGGTGACCTCGATTTTGACCACTGAAGGCGCGACCTTGTCCACGATGGTGGCAAAACTGCCCCTTGGTGGGCCATCCCGCACCACGGGCGTCTGGTCCAAAGGCACATTCAAATCTGTCGCATTGACTTTGTTATTCGCCGATTGGGCCTGGGCCAGGACGGCGCCGCCCAACAAAAGGCCGCCGGTCAGGCCGAGAACCGACCGGCAGGCACCCGTGAGATACTGGCAAGTTTTCATATTCATTTTCATAATCAATTGGTTGGTATTTGCTTTTTCTTATATTGGACTACCTCACCATGACCGGACGCTTTCTGGTGGATTACAAATCTGTAAGCCGTCGATGGTCAAAGCCAGGGCCGACCATCAAAATTGCCGGTAATCCAGGAAGGGGGATAGGCAGCACTTTCCGAAGCAAGCGCTGGTCATGAGATATTCCGGCGTCAAGCTACTGCGGGATTCGGACGATGAACTCCGAGCCTCTACCCGGCTGACTCCGGACCGATACTGCACCGTGATGGGCTTCGACGATGGCTTTCACCAGACTCAGTCCAAGACCCAGCCCGCGTTGGGAACGGCTCTTGTCGCCACGGTAAAGACGCTCCCAGATGCGTGGTTGCTCGTCTTGAGGGATGCCCATGCCAGTGTCGCTTACCTGCACGGTCACGCGGCTGGATTCAACAGTGCAACTAAGACCGATACTCCCGCCTTCAGGTGTGTATTTGATGGCGTTATCCAGCAGGTTGGCAAAGGCCTGACGCATCCTGGTCGCATCCACGACCGCGTCGCATGGTGTCTTGAAATCTGTGGTGATGGTGAGGTGCTTCTCCTCGGCGACAACCTCGTAGAGCTCAACCACATTGGTCAACAGCGAGGCAATGGAAGTCTGTTCCAGGTTTAATTTCATCACCCCCGCTTCGGCCTCGGTGATATCCATGAGGGCGGTGAGCATCGTCAGGACGCGGTCGGATTCCTCGACGCAATCCGCCAGGGCTTCGCGTGCTGTCGGATCAGGGGTGCTCTGCACCGCAAGTTCGGCGGTGCCGCGCAGGCGGGTAAGCGGGGTGCGGAGATCGTGGGCGACATTGTCCAGAGCCTCGCGCATTCCCTGGATGAGCGACTGATTCTTGTCGAGCACACGGTTGAACTGGCGGGCCAAATCCTCCAGTTCAGTATGGCGCGTGCTGGCAGGAACGCGGGCGGACAGATTGCCCGTGTCAATAATGCTGCGAGCTGTGGCCACAACCTCACGTACCGGCTTGGTTGCACGATGGGCGAAGAACGCGCCCCCGAGCAAACCCAGCAAAAGTGTGGGTGTCATTACGATCAGAAAGTCGCGGCGAAAGGGCTCCAGCAAGGTCTTGCGATTGTCGGTGCTTCGGCCAACCTGCAGAATCGACCCGTCGGGCAACCGCATGGCAGCGACCGTAAAATCACGTTGCTGGTCTTTGGGGATGCGCAGCCAGACGAGCTGTGACGGGTCGCCACCACGGTTGAGCGCCGAAGTGTCGAATTGAACCCAATCCGCCGGCGCCGTGAGTAACAACGCGCTGCCCTGCAAACCGGCCCAACGAATGAAAAACGATTTGTCAGTCTCCGAATCGCGACTCCGCTGCACGAGGTTCTGCATTGCGGCAAGCCCTCCGTTGTCATAAACCGCCGCACACTCGCGCAGCCGGGCTTCAATGATTTCCTGATCCTTGCTTTGCAGGGTGGCTGCCAGCAACACATAGAGCAGGCCAAAGAGAATTGCTGCGCTGAACGTAAACAGCGTCAAATAGCCGACGCTCAGCCGAAACGTGAAGCTGCGCATCAGCCGGTCAAGCGGGTTTAAGGACATAACCGACTCCACGGATGGTTTGGATGAGTTTTACCGCAAAATCCTTGTCCACTTTCGCGCGCAGCCGGTGAACGAGCACGTCCACGACGTTGGTTTGCGGGTCGAAACTGTAATCCCAGAGATGCTCCAGGATCATGGTCTTGGTGACTACCCGACCGGGATGACGGAGTAGCAATTCGAGCAGGGCGAACTCTCGGGTCTGCAGCTCGATCTTTTGGCCGCTGCGCGTGACCTCCCTCGTGAGCAAATCCATCGAGAGTTCCCCGGAAGAGAGTTTCGTCGGCTCGGCAATGTGCGTCGCGCGGCGAATGAGCGCCTGCACGCGGGCCAGCAACTCGGAAAACGCAAACGGCTTCGTGAGGTAATCATCTCCCCCCGCCTGCAAGCCTTTAACGCGGTCATCCACTGTGGCTTTGGCGCTCAGGATCAAGACGGGCGATAGGATTTTATTCTGGCGCAACTGGCGCAGTAACGAAAGGCCGTCGAGCTTGGGCAGCATGATATCAAGCACCAGGGCGTCATAATTGACCGCGCCCGCCAGCGCGAGACCGTGTTCACCATCGGGCGCATGGTCCACCGCGAAACCATTCTGCTTCAGCCCGTTGATTACGAACGAGGCAATCTTGGTGTCATCTTCGATTACTAGCACGCGCATAGTTCAAGTGTTGACAACATAACCCTGACTAATGCGCAAAGAAATCTCTAAAGAAGTGTACTGCCGTTCAGGCCGAAACCGCCGAGGGCGGCTGACTTGACCCAATAAGACGGCTCAATCGGGCCAACGGCCTGCCTCCTGACGATCTACGGCGCAATCAAAGGCGCATTGGAACAAATCAAGCTCGGCAAGATTCCGTCCTTGACTGGACGGATGGGGCTTCAGCACCCTTCTTACCGGATTTTGAATTCGGGAGTGTAACGAACCGGTTGGCGAACTGGACGCCGGTCTATACGGGTCTATACGAACACATTTACATCGCCGAACGGTGGTTAAAGTTTCACGAACACAACTCCACGAACAAGAGCGGACGCAAATGGTCGATGCGCTCACCGTCAAAGCGCCGGAAACGATGCCAAACGACAAAGCCATCGTTTTCAAAATCTCATTATGACCATGAACTTATATTCCTTGAACCGTTTTAATGCTAATCACAGCCATGCTCGTCTATTCGTTTTTGAGAACCATGAAAAACCTTTCGCCAATTTTCCTTGTTTTGGGTATGGTTGCCGTTACGGACGGCGGCCGCGCGCAAATCCTCACCGACCCTATCCCCGAAACCGCCGTGCCAACCGTCATCGTCAGCACGACCAATGAGCCGGTGACGCCGGGGAAATTCCAGCCAACGTGGGACTCGCTGCACCAGTATCAATGCCCGGACTGGTTTCGCAACGCGAAGTTCGGTATCTGGGCCTGCTTTGGACCGCAGAACCAGCCGGAGGACGGCGACTGGTATGCGCGCAATATGTATGTTCAAGGCAGCCGGCAAAACCAATATCACGTCACCCATTACGGCCCGCCTTCGCAGTTTGGTTTCAAGGATGTGATACACACCTGGAAAGCGGAAAACTTTGACGCCGAAAAACTCGTTGCGCTCTACAAGCGGGTGGGCGCGCAATATTTTTTCGCGATGGCCAACCATCACGACAACTTCGATCTCTACGACAGCAAGTATCAGCCGTGGAACAGCGTGAACGTCGGTCCGCACCGGGACATCGTCGGTGATTTCGCCAAGGCCGCGCACGAACAGGGTTTGCCTTTCGGCGTCAGCGTCCACGCCTCGCACGCGTGGAGTTTTTACGAAATCACCCAGAGTGCCGACCAGACCGGCCCGCTCGCCGGCGTGCCTTACGATGGCAAATTGACTAAGGCCGACGGCGAAGGCAAATGGTGGGACGGCCTTGATCCGCAGGATCTTTACGCACAAAATCACACGCCCAGCTTGAATTTTGGCAATGCCAACTCCATTCACGGCCAGTGGAACTGGGGAAATGGCGCGAGCATTCCCGACCAGGCTTACTGCGATAAATTTTACAACCGCACGCTTGACCTCGTTCACAAATACAAACCCGATTTGATTTACTTCGATGACGACGCCCTGCCGTTGTGGCCGGTGAGTGACGCCGGTTTGAAAATCGCCGCCGATTTTTACAACTTCAACATGCAACAGCACGACGGCAAACTGGAGGCCGTGCTCTTCGGCAAGATGCTTTCCGCAGACCAGCAGCGATGTATCGTCCGGGACATTGAACGCGGCGCGGCCAACCAGGTTGAGGCGCAACCGTGGGAGACGGACACCTGCATCGGCAACTGGCATTACGACCGCTCGCTATACGACAAAAATCGTTACAAGACCGCCAAGACCGTCATTCAAATGTTGTGCGATGTCGTCAGCAAAAACGGCGACCTGCTGCTCAACATTCCGATCCGTGGCGATGGCACGATTGACAACAAGGAACAGGCTGTGCTCGAAGGCATCGGCGCGTGGATGGATGTGAACAAAGAATGTATCTTCGCCACGCGCCCGTGGAAGGTGTTTGGCGAAGGGCCGGCCACGGAAGGGGCTGCGCTTTCCGCGCAAGGTTTTAACGAAGGCAAGGGCAAGCCGTTCACCGCCGCCGATTTCCGTTTTACCACCAGGGGCGACGCACTTTACGCGATTGAGTTGGGCGCGCCAACGAACGCGGTGGCCATCCAATCGCTCGGCACAGCGGCAAAGCTGCTAGATCATCCGATTGCCAACATCACGCTGCTGGGCAGCGACGAGCAGGTGCCATGGACACAGGGAGCGGACGCACTCACCATCAAGGCACCCAAAAAATCCCCGAACAATATCGCCATCGTCTATAAAATCATGCCGGAATGATTTTGGTTGTAAAAAAGCTTTTTGAATCGTTGCCAGAACCAATGCTGCTTGGGCATGTTATTGTATGTTATTAGCAGTGGGAAAGACCCTGTTTGTTTTCCGGAAATATCAACCACCCTGATGGGAAGGGGCAGCCACGAAGATTTGCTTCGTCTCGACGCCATTATATTAAAAGCATGCCAACCTGACATCTCGCAACGTTACCAAACAACGGGTCAGATGTTGAAAGACCTTCTAGAAGCGACAAAAAATAAAGAGCGACCCGCCCATCAAGCAACCCCGTTTTTATTGCGCGTGCAAATTACTTATGATCTGCAAACTTTTTAATTGTCCCGTGGCGCGGTCTTCACAGTAATAGACGCTCCCGCGTCGGAAGATGGTGAACCGGTTTTGCATTCGTGCCTTTCATTTTACGGACAAGAATTGAAACCGGTTAAAGGACAGTTTCGGATGTCTGGCCGGATAGTGCGGGAATACTAAAAAATCTCTCCGCGCTCGGCGGCGTTACTGACACTTTCACTGAAAGTTGACCGATTTTCCCCCTTTTTTGAACCGGAAATCCTCGAATTGCCGAGGAAACGGCTATGGCGGAAGGGGTGGGATTCGAACCCACGGTACGGTTACCCGTACTTCTGATTTCGAGTCAGATGCCTTTAACCACTCAGCCACCCTTCCGTTACATTGATTCTAAAGCGTTAAATGCTGGTTTGCACATTCTGCGACTTGCGTTTTCTATACTGCTGTTCTATACTATGTGCATGAAGACCAATTCATCAGATAATACAGAACTGCGCTGGCAAAAAACGCCCGTGGCGAACCTAGTCCGTCACGTTCAATCAAGCAACTATTATGCGCGAATCCGTGTTCGCGGCAAGCTGATTTGGAAGACACTCAAAACCGATAGGATTAGCGTCGCCAAACTGCGTTTGGGAGATTTTCACAAGGAAGAGCGCCAGCGTGCTTCCGCTCAGATGGCAGTTGCGCGGGGGAAAATGACCTTTGCGGATGCCTTGCAAACGTATCGCATACGACTGAAAGGCGATCTCTCCCTGAAAGACCGCAGCAAAAGCTATCGAGAGGAACGAATCACAGCCCTTTTAAAGTCTTGGCCCGACCTCAATCAGACTGATATCGCTCAAATTTCTAAAGCCGATTGTTTGACTTGGGCGGCTGAATTTGGAAAAAAAGCCAGTCCATCGGCATTTAACAATACCATCGGAACGCTTCGGCTGGTTTTGGATATCGCGGTTGAAGCTGGCGCTCGCTATGACAATCCCTCTATTCACATCAAGCGGAAGAAAATCCGGCAGAAACTTTTGCAGCTTCCAAGCCAGAAGCAATTTGCCGAATTGATAATGACAATCAGAAATGGAAACGGTGGTTGGGCAGAGCGTTGTGCTGACTTGGTGGAATTTCTAGCATACAGCGGATGCAGAAAAGGTGAGGCGGCGCGGGTTAACGGCCGGGATTGCGATTTTGAAAAGGGTGAGATCACGGTTTTGGGAGATCCTGCTACCGGGACGAAAAACTGGGAAATTCGCCGGGTGCCTATGATTCCTGACATGCGCCGACTATTGCAACGGTTGCAAAAGGAGCGGGATGAGGCGGAATTTGTAAGCAAACCGGTCATGTTGGTTCACGAATGCCAAGGGGCTATTAATACGGCTTGCACGAAATTAGGCATTGCCCGCTTTACACATCATGACTTGCGACATCTCTTTGCTACCCGTTGTATAGAATCAGGCGTGGATATTCCCACTGTCAGTCGCTGGCTTGGTCACAGGGACGGCGGTGCTTTGGCGATGAAGGTTTATGGGCATTTACGTGATACTCATTCCACGGCAATGGCGCAGAAAGTTCGCTTTATCGAAACTGACGAAAGCTCAGTTGAATCAAATGCAAATGTGGCTAACTAGCGCAATCTTATCCTCAGTTTCAATGTTCTTAATCCAGGCGACATCGATGGCCATTGCACCAATTTGTCCGGCAAAGGTTTGACAAATTTGATCGCGCATCGCTGAATCTCAATCGCCAGATGGTGCAAGTCTTTACCAAGGAGTCGGCAAAACCCGATTCGAGCGAACAAGTGGAGGTTTTCAAGACAGCCTGCTTGGATTACGAGATACCCCAGATGCCATACCTTACTCAAAAATGCTCGCCGACTTGCAATACAAACATCCAGTTAATCATTCTCTGTCGATGTCAGGTGTTCCTTTACGAGAAAGTGTGAGAATAGTTGTTCAATTTTCCGCGATTAGAAACTATGTTGGGGCATAAAATGCGCAGCAATTCCACTCTCTGATTGGATACCCGACTTGATTTGCGCATTAGTGAGAATAATACCTGTTGCATTAATTTTCAGGAAAGCAGTAACCGAAGCCATGTACTGTTTCGATATACTTCCCTGCCGAGCCAAGTTTTTGTCGCAAGCGGCGTATGTGGGTATCCACGGTGCGAGTATCCACTTCATACTCGTATTCCCAGGCATCCCTGAGAAGTCTTTCGCGGGACTGAACGCGACCCCGCCTTTGTGCCAGTAAAGCCAATAATTTGAATTCCTTGGAAGTCAAAGTGACGGGATTATTTTTGACGGTGATTTTGTGCCGAGGAACATCCAAATGCAACTCATGATAGGTAAGTTGTTCCAGATCGATTTCTTCGGCCGCCTGCGAGCGCAGCAGATTCGCAACGCCCCGTCCGAACGACTTGATCTTGCCGTCATCGGTTTTCGAATCAAAGCTGAGCAAGTTGTCCACTTCTTCGGTTTTCGCATTTAGTATCAAGATGGTAATGGCTTGAATTGCGTCAATACGCCTTTCGAGATTGTGTTTCAACTTTCCGCCCTTTCTAGCGTTCTGAATCATTTTGGTCAGACCAGTGATTGCTCTGGCAGGGGAACTTGCCGGCAAGAGAGAAGGTGTTGAGATCGCAAACGCGGATTGATTTACATCACCAGATTTTGTGAGCAATGAGGTCTTTGATCTTATGGATTGTACCGCTTTAACCGTGGTAACCCTGGCGCCGGCTGATTTGCTATTTATCCGGCTGCGGCTTAATTCGTGATATTCCATGCGCATATATCTGATTCTCCGTCGATGAATATCCGGTAGACCGGTAAGTCTTCGCTAATTTTCCATGAGTTGCGCCTCCTTTGGAAAAGGTTGGCAAATTTAAAGTGATCACGTAAACCATACAATTGATATTGCTGGTTACGGTGCCCTATCTGCGAAAACCGCGTTAACGATGCCCGCCATAATCCATCAAAGTATCGCGAGCGATTTTCCTACCGGACCGTTTTTGGCACGCATTCACTTGCTTAGTAATACGGCCCGGATCATCGCTGCCAGTCGGGACGCAAAACAATAACAATTCGTCGGCTCACATTGATTTGAGATTAATATCGGCATTTTGGTTGATTAAACCAAAACTCTATCCATTTCCAATTACTATTCTCAATAACCGACTGCGCATTCAAATGCGACTATTCTTGTCGTATATTAGACTACTGATGGACTTTGTCAACAATTATTTGCATTCTGGGAATGTGGAAGATAAGCAGAATTTAAGGGCAATGATTTTAAATAAAAGCAGGGAATTTTCCCTTAGGCGTGCCGCCAAGACGATCCAGAGCTAGGCCGTCGGAACTAGCTGCGCGCCAGCCAATTCAATAGTCGTCTGGCGCCCCAAAAAATCCAATAACACAGCCACGCGTTGTTTGCCGGGCATAATGCGCGTTACTACAGCCTGCAAGCCGTGAAAGACGCCGGTGGCGATTTCAACCACGTCGCCGGGATTAAATTCATTGGTAATCATCCGCAATTCCTCGTTGCCCATTGCTGCCCGCAGTTCAGCAATGATGCCATCGGAAATTGTCGGCCAATGGTGGCCAAAGTGTACGATGCCCGTCACTCCGGGTGCTGCTTGAACCCGTCGCAAATACATGGCCTGATCGAAACGGGCAAAGAGGTAATTCGGAAAGAGTGCCTCGGTGACCAAGGACTGGCCATGTCGGGTCGGTCGATTAAAACGAACGCGCGGCAGGCACACCTCAAGTGCTAGATTGCGGCGCAGGCCCGCGGCGGCAATGTGCTCATGCCGGGGCTTGGTGCGCACACAAAACCAACCGGCATGATTGGCGACTTCAGTTGGATATATTGTTTTCAATTGAACTACATCGTAAAATTATCGGAACCCAATAATTATGATCTCACTTCTATAAAAAGCATGTTGGCCGCTTGATTAATAATTAAAGACCTTGGCAGGGACGCGCACGATATCGAAGGGTTTAAGATAAAAAACTGTGTCGTCTTTACCGTCGATCACATGTTTCACATTAATCCTATAGGTTCGCTGCCGCCCTTTTTCGACCCGCAATACAGAAACGCTCGCCAGGTTGGCTTGCTGTGGGTCGTATCCGCCGGCTTCCATGATGGCTTCAAGGGCGGTCATGGGACGTTCCATCGGAATCTTGCCTGGGCGAGTGACTTCCCCAACGACATAAACAGCAGCTTCTGGGGTGACAAGCTTGATAGTAATGGGATCGTCTTTTGCCTGCGACTGGTAGAGCGCGGTCAATTCGTCCTGCAATTGCAGGACAGTCTTGTCAACCGCTCTTACCTGGCCGGCGACGTCCAGATTAAGGTTCCCGTCGAGACCGATCCGTTGAATGCTATTGAAGTTGGTTGAATAGCGGAATGTGATGCTGATGACATCACCCTGCTGCAAGCAATTGGTTGAGTAATCTGGATTGCCGGCATGGTAATAGGCTGACGAGGAAGCCATCGCGGTATCATAGGCATCATAGGAATTTTGACAGCCTGCCAAAAAAAAGCATCCCGCCGAGAATACAGCCAAAAAGCTGGTTAATCTCAGATAATGCCACCACGCCGACCGGTTTGCCATTAACAGCTGGCATTGTGAATTCCAACCCATCATCAAAATAGTTTTTATTTTCATAAGTTACATTAAAAATCGTCACCACCGATCATAACACACCGTCACCCGCACTAAATTGCGCGATATATAGGGTGCTAGAAAAGACAGACAGTTTGGGCTAGCAAATTTGCCAAATTGAAACAATTGAGCCAGACATCGCCTGATGAATTGTTTAATTAATTGCATGAGATTGCCTTTTAGTTTTCTCCATAGTTGAGTTGGCCATTAAAAGGAGTATTGGAATTGGAGATTGATATTGTCGTCGCCATAATTGTTGCCGGAGATGTTTGAGCCACGAGTCCAGTGGGAATAACCCAAGTTGGCGCTGATTTTCCGGGTAAGCTGATAAGAAACACTGGAGCTGATGCCATAGCGGTTGAAATTCTCCGTCGTGTCGAACTCGGCTTCAAAAACTCCCAGGTTCACGAGATATTCGTAGGGTTGCTGGCCGACCTGATAATTGAGGCCGAGCGAAAAGTTGAGCCAGGGTTTGGCGGCCCAGCGGAGGAAATAGTTGGCGCTCAATTGTTCCGTATAAGCCGCCCCCTGATTGTAACCCAAGCTGATGCTTCTTTGCACAGACAAGTCATCGGAGAGGAACGGGGTCCATTGGTGGGACAGGTCGAGATTGACATAGTAGGAGCCAACATTGCTGGCGGACTGGCCCGCCGGAGCGTCGGCGAACACATAAAAGGTGGGGCCACCGTGGATGCTGAGGTGGATAAACCGGGTCACCTGCCATTCGAGGTAAGGGCCCACGCTATAACTGGTGCTGTCGCTCCCGGTTTGGTGGCTGTAGTCCGTGACGCTCACGCTGGTTTCCAATCCCAGGGCTGCATCCCCGGCGAAAAGCCAGGCGCCGCGCGCAAAAAAATAATCCGAGGCATTGTTCAGGTAATCAAACGCAGTGGAATCTGAAAAATAATTGTTGTAACTGTAGCCGGTTTGAATCTGCCAGTGGTCCGGCTGCCATTGCGCGCGCAGGC
>JBEKMT010000075.1:0-23944 GCA_050008355.1 Verrucomicrobiota bacterium | reverse complement strand
TGCATACCCCGGCCTGGTTGAAATTAATGTGAACACCGCCAAAGGCATGATCCTACCCAAATCGTAATCACAAACAGTATGAGCACCGCTATTAATGTCCTGATTGTCGAGGATTCGCAAGACGATGAGGACTTGCTGGTGCATGGGTTACGTCGCGCCGGATTTGCCCCGAAGTGGAAGCGGGTGGAGACAATATCGGATTTTTTGGCCGAATTAGAAAGTGCGCCGGACATAATCCTGTCCGATTATTCAATGCCGCAATTCAACGGACTGCACGCGGCAAGACTCCTGCAGGAAAGCGGATTGGACATTCCATTTATTCTCATTTCGGGAACAGTGGGCGAGGATGTCGCCGTAGAAGCCATGAAACAGGGCGCGACAGATTATCTGCTCAAGGATCGGATAGCGCGCCTGGGACCGGCCGTGAAGCAAGCCCTGGAAAAAGGTCATTTGCGCGCTGAACGCAAGAGGACCGAGGAGAAAATCCGAAATCAATTGCGTGAGTTACAGCGCTGGCACGAAGCCATGCTAGGACGCGAAGGACGAATTCTTGAACTGAAACGCGAAGTCAACGAGCTACTCGCCCAACTGAAGCAGCCTCCACGCTATGCGGAACCACCACCCCATGAAAGCACTGCCACTACCTGACGAAGCGCAGCGACTCCACGCCCTGCGCCATTTCGACGTGCTCGATACGCTACCCGAGCAGTCATTTGATGATCTTACTTTGCTCGCAGCTCAAATCTGCCAGACACCGATTGCATTGGTTTCACTCGTTGACGAAAACCGTCAGTGGTTCAAGTCCAAGATTGGAATGAGCACAGCGGAAACCTCGCGCGACATTGCCTTTTGCGCACACACGATTTTGAATCAAGACGAAATACTGGAAGTGCGCGATGCCGAGAAGGACCCGCGGTTCGTGGACAGCCCGCTGGTCACAACTGATCCCCATATTCGGTTCTACGCCGGGGCACCCCTGGTCACGCCCGAAGGACACGCGCTGGGCGCATTATGCGTGATGGACCGGGCGCCGCGCAAGCTGACCGCGGAACAACTCTCCGCGTTGAGAGCCTTGAGTCGACAAGTCGTAACGCAACTGGAATTGCGACGGCAAGGCCGTGCATTGGCGGAGGAAAGTGAGAAACGCCAGCAGGCCGAGCAGTTGCTGCGGCAGCAACTGGGCCAATTGGCAAGCGCCAAGGAGGAAGGCGACCGGAATCTGGAAGTGGCAGAAAAGTCGCGCCAGGCGCTTTTAAGCGTGCTCGAAGACGAACAGGGTGCTGCTCAGAAACTGCGGGAGAGCGAGGAAAAGTTCTGCCAGCTGGCAGATAATATTACCGATGTCTTCTGGATGACCTCGCCCGACCTCGGAAAAATGCATTACGTCAGCGCGGGGTACAAAGTGATCTGGGGGCGTTCCCTGGAAAGCCTGTACGCAGACCCGCATCAATGGGTTAATGCAATTATTCCGAAGGAACGTGACCGCGTGTTAGCAACTTTCAAAACTCTCATGGAAAACGAATCCAGAGTGAGCATGGAGTACCAAATCAGTCGTCCTGACGGGGCCATCCGCTGGATACATGATCGCGGCTTCCAAGTACGGGATAAAACCGGCCGGTTGATTCGACTGGCTGGTATCGCCAGCGACATCACCGAACGGCGGAATTTGGAGGCCCAATTCCGGCAGTCCCAAAAGCTGGAGGCGATCGGCCAGTTGGCAGGCGGCGTGCCGCATGATTTCAACAACATCCTGGCGGTCATTCAAATGCAGTCTGAATTGGTGAAAATGAGCGTCGGCGTGACCGACGAGCAAACGAGCCTTGCCAACGAGATCGGAGGGACGGTTAAACGCGCCGCCGCGCTCACTCGACAGTTGCTCATGTTCAGCCGGCGGGAAGTATTCCAACCGCGAGACCTGGATTTGAGCCAATCCGTGGCCAACACGGCAAAAATGTTGATCCGCGTACTTGGTGAAAATATCCAGATGCAACTCAAGCTTGCCTCGCAACCGGCGTTGATTAATGCCGACGAAAGCATGATGGATCAAATTCTGTTAAATCTTGCAGTCAACGCCCGTGACGCCATGCCCAATGGTGGACAGCTGATCATCGAAACTTCCAGGGTGGATTTCGATGACGTTAAAGGGGCGCAATTCACACCGGCCCGCGCCGGCTCATTCGTATGCTTGAGCGTAAACGACAGTGGCTGCGGCATTCCACCGGAAGTCCTGCCCAAGATATTCGAACCGTTCTTCACCACTAAAGATGTTGGCAAAGGCACCGGACTTGGCCTGGCCACCGTCTTTGGCATCGTTGAACAACATAACGGCTGGATTGATGTGCTCAGTAAAGTCGATCAAGGGACGACATTCCGAATTTATTTCCCCAGGCTGGGGAAAAGCGCAGACACAAAATCCGTACCCCCATCCGTGACCACCAGGCTCAGCGGCACTGAGACAATCTTGTTAGTGGAAGACGACCCGTCCGTACGTGTTTTAGTTCGAAGAACCATTTCAAAACTGGGCTACCGGATTATTGAAGCGCCCACTGGCATCCGGGCGTTGGAAGTCTGGAAAGAGAGCCATGCCGATATTCGCTTGTTGCTGACCGACATGGTAATGCCTGACAGAATGACCGGAAAAGATTTAGCCCAACGCCTCCTCAAGGAAAATCCCAAACTGAAAGTGATATACATGAGCGGCTACAGCACTGAACTATTTGAAAAGGATTTCCCCTTAAACAAAGGCGTCAACTTTCTCGCCAAGCCGTTCCAGACATTCGAGCTTGCGCAAGCCATCAGAAATCGTCTGGATGAAATTTAATTTCCCAGGTCATCTGGATCCCTCGCTCCCGGATTGTACGACCGGCACCGATAGGTCGAGGATTTTACCGAGCCACATGATTTGCTGGCAAAGAACGTCACGGATATGAACTAATCATTCACAAATGAGCGGATAAATCGAAAGGGCTTTAGCCATGAACACAAGTCAACGGAGTGAGAGCATAGAGACCTTGGGAAAGTCGAAGATGTTCCAGGAATACGAGCGGGCATATTCCAAAGTCACCAACCTGCCAATAGCAATTCGCCCGATGGAAAGTTGGAAACTTCCCTTTCACGGCAAACCGAAGGAAAATTCCTGGTGTGTGATGATGGCTGGGAAGAGTCGCACTTGTGGCGTTTGTCTGGAAGTACAGGTGCAACTTGCCAATTCAGCGCAGGATCGGCCGCGTTGCATGACTTGTGCCTACGGATTATGTGAAATGGCTGTTCCCATCAAGCTTGGTTCTGAAACCATAGGCTTTTTGCAAACCGGTCAAAGCATGTTCCAGAAACCAAATGAGGCAACCTTCCACCGCGCCGTTAGGAAAGCGCAAGAAATGGGTATTGATCTGGATGCAAAAAAAGCCCGGGAGACTTTTTTTAACACCCCGGTGGTTTCGGAGGAAAAAATGGAGTCCCTCTCGGGCTTGTTGTCAATTTTCGCCGATCACCTCTCCATGAAGAGCAACCAAATCGCCGTGCAAACCGCGAACGTTGAGCCGAAGGTTATTACATGCGCCACGAAATTCATCGCGGAACATCAGAACGAAAGACTTTCGCTTGGGCAGGTGGCCAAATCGGTCAATATGAGCAAATTTTATTTTTGCAAAGTGTTCAAGCAGGCCACGGGTATCAATTTTAGTCATTATGTCATGCGCGTGCGCACAGAACGTGCGAGAAACCTTTTGCTCAACCCGAATCTTCACGTAAGTGAAATCGCGTACGAAGCCGGTTTCCAATCATTGTCGCAATTTAATCGCATGTTCAAGCGTACTTTGGGTCAGTCGCCGACTGTTTATCGCAGCTATCTTTGGAAAGAGGCGTGAACCAAGAAAATTGAAGCGGGAGCGTCGGTCTCCAATCAAAATTTTATATCCTTTTGATCCAAAACCTAACCTCAACCCATAACAGGAATTGTGGTTATTCATGGTTCCGATGTCGCCGAATATCCACGTAACGCAAAACATAATATGCTTTGCACAACATCGACGCGTCGACACATTCTGATTTTTGAGATTCAGATGGTGTTCCAACAATGAAGCAAGCCGGACAGAAAAACTGTAAGGTTGAATTGCCAAGATGAGACCGATGGAGGCTTTTACCAGCCGACGAACAAAAAATCTGCGATAAACCTTCAACGATTTATTCCATGCCCGGAATACGGGAGGTGCTTATACGACGAGCCAACCGGAAGGCAAACACACCAGGCTGGTTCAAGAACCGCGAAAAAATCCCACTTTAGACAGTTTCTCCACCGGAGTTTTATTGGCTCAATTTCCATGCTCATCATTTTTCCGCAGCATGGTGCGGGTGCGTCTGGTTGGTCAAAGCGCCAGATTCCGGCACGGAACAGTGAGCGATTCCGCTAGGAGTTTTTGATCTCGTTGAAAATCCAGATACGTGCGAACGTCCAGTAATTTTTCACCGTCGCGACAGAAATATTCAAGGCCTGCGCGGTTTCCTCATTCGTCATGCCTACGAAATAACGCAATTTGACGACCTCGGCTTGAACCGGATGCTCTTTTGCCAAGCTATCGAGGGCTTCATGAACAGCCAATAATTGCCTGTCGGCGTCTGGAGCTGGCAATTCCTGTTCGTCGAATTCGACCCGTGTGAGGTCTCCCCCGTGGCGCACGGCGAGCTTGCGGCGCGCCCGGTCAATCAGAATCCGGCGCATCGCCTCGGCGGCGGCGGCAAAAAAATGGGCCCGGTTTTCAAATTTAGGAGTTTGAGTGCCCACCAACCGCAACCATGCCTCGTGAACCAGGGCAGTCGGTTGCAGGGTATGGTCGGGCGATTCTTTCGCCATCCTGCTCGTCGCGAGCCGGCGCAATTCAGTGTACAGGAGATCGAGCAGCTTTTCGGCCGCCGTGGGATCTCCCTGCTCCACTGCGATTAATAATAGGGTGGCGTCACTCATACGCCAACGCGGATAACGCGCAAGGAACGAAAGTACCACAACCGGCTACTTGATACCAGTTTATATTAGACGCCCTGAATCTGTATTTTCAAAGGTTTTATCGAGTAACGGCCAGGGATGCATGGTTTTGGCGGCTTCATGCAGCTGGCTTCGGGGGTGGAGCCAGACTTCAGACTTATTTCCCGGACCCTCAGCGATGTTCCAGGAGCGCTTTGGCTTCCTCGTGGGCCAGGCTGACTGCCAAAAAGTCAGGTTCCAAGAGGATAGCTGAAGGCGCCGGGGGCACGGGTAATATGGGTTGCTGCTTCTCCAGTTCAGCGAGGTCGGCCCGGGCCTCCTCAGTCCGGCCCAGACGGGCCCGTGCCAGAGTGCGGTAGGCGAGGGCCAGTGTGTCAAGGTTCGGATCGTCACCTGGGGCCCTGAGCACTTCATCCAACAACGATTCAGCTTCGGCCGGTTTTCCATCCCGCACTGCGGCCATAGCGGCGGTGACAAGGAACCAAGGCCGATTGACGTCGTTAGTTGCCACCATCTTCATGGCCAACCGGGCAGAGGCCACGGCTAGCTTCAGCGTCAACTGGTCGGGATGATCCTGAGCAAGATAAGCTTTGGCGGCGCGCTCGTGGGTGGCGGGATCCTGAGAGTCCGCGGCCAAATCAAGGAACTCCCGGCAAACGGCCAGGTGCTCGTTCGTCTGGCCCAGCCAAAGATAGACTGTGGCGAGCTGCTTGGCCTGGTCCGAATCAAGGGGATTAGCGGTGACCATTTTGCGAAGTGCGGCCAAAACGCGATCGGAAGCGCCGAGCTTCGAGTCATGGCCAACCTCGAGGGCTTCCACCAAAGCGAGCCGTCTCGCCGTTTCCTGTCGACGGTCTCCGTCGGGAAAGGATTTCTGAGTGGCACGGAGAATGGGCAGGGCCTCAGCATAACGCTGGCGATCCACCAGCGACTTGCCCAACCAATAGGCAACTTCCTGAGTCCCGGCCGGGTCGATCCGCCGTGCCTCCTGCCAGTCATTTATCGCCTCGTCAAAGTTTCCCAGCTCATGCAAAGCGTAACCAAGGTCGGCATAGTTAATGGCTAGCGCCGCGGAGTTGGTATGCTGGCCGGAGGAGTGGGCGAGTGTCTCCTCGCGCATCTTAACATCGAATGTCAATGACTCCTCACGCAGCTTGCGCGCCTCGTCCTTGCGACCGACGTCGGCATATGAATTCGCCAGTATGCCCAGCGCAACCCGGTACATCGGGTCGGGGTGCTCCGGATCAAGCCCTTTACGTTCGATGGCCAATAGTTCTTCACCCAGCCTGATTGCTTCGTCGTAACGGCCGGTGACGAAATAGATACCGATAACATTGTTCATTTCCATCAGCGTATCGGGATGGTTTGGACCGTTTACCTTTCGTCGCAGGGCCAGAACCTCCTCCTGTAGCTTGAGTGAATCGTCCTTGCGGCCAACAGCGAAGTATTCATTTGCCAAGTCGTCCATCGCCATGAGGGTATCCGGGTGGTCCGGACCATCGACCGTTTGCCTGAGTTTCAAAACCTTTTCCTGGAGCTTGATTGCTTCGTTCCCGCGTCCGGCGGCAAAGTACGACTTGGCCTGGTCGCTCATTTCCACCATCGTGACGAGGTTTTCGGCGGCGTCCGCCTTTCCGCTAAGCCTCAGCACCTCCTCCCGCAGCTTGATTTCTCCGAGGAGATCCACTCTGCTGGCAGAGGCGTAGGACAACGCGCAGTTGTCCATCGCCGCCAGCGTGGCGGGGTCTTCTTGGTCGACTTTCATTTTTCGGCTAAGCGCCAGCACTTCCTCCCGCAGCTTGAGCGCTTGGGTCCGGCGACCGGTTGTGAAGCAAGTATTGGCCAACTCGCCCAGCGCTGCGAGTGTGTCGGAATTTTCGGAACCATTCACCTTTCGCCTGAGTTTCAGCACCTCTTGCTGCAGGATGAATGCTTCGTCCAGGCGACCGACGGCAAAATAGGAATTCGCCAGCTCAGCCATATCAGCCAACGTGTTTCCTTCCTCCAATCCTCTGGTTTTCAGGAAGTAATCGCGGACTGCTTCCTGCAACGGGATGGCCTGGCGGGGCAAGCCCAGAGCGGCATAGGTGGAGGCGATTTTTTCCTGCAGGGCGGCCCGGCGATCGGGCTGGTCCGCCAAATCGGTCTCCAGCCTCGCTGCGGCCCGGTCCAATGATTCTGCCACCGTGATCGTGCGCCCGTCCCGAGTCGGGTCGGGGCTCTGAAACACCTCGTTCATGAACTTCAAGATCGATTCGGATTCTTCTCGCGCTAACCATTCAGCGGCGGCTTTGGCCGTGGCTTGCTGCTCCGACACCACGGCCCGACGGGTCTCCCGGTTAGCCCGCGTCGTCTGCCACAAGCAGGCCGTAACGCCGAGGAGGAGGAACATTGCGATGGCTGAGCTGGCGGCGAAGGCGAACTTATTCCGGCGCATGAGCTTTTGCACCCGGTAAACGGTGCTGGCTGGACGTGCAACAATGGGCTCGCTGGCCAGAAAGCATTCGATGTCCAAGGCCATGACGCAGGCCGTTTGATAGCGGCGACGGCGATCCTTTTCCAATGCCTTCATCGTTATCGAATCCAAGTCTCCGCAAATGGCATGAATCAAAGCACGTGGCTTTGACTTATGAGATCGAGCGATGGCCGATAATTCCTCTTGGGACATCTTGCTTAACCGCGTCGAAGGCCGGCTGGGCTCCCGTTCGCGGATCACCCGGCGAATCTCGTCAAACCCGGCCGTTAGCAATGCCCGCGTGTCAAAGGGCGTCGAACCGGTCAACAGTTCATAAAGCAACACACCAAGACTGTAAATGTCACTACGGGTGTCCACGTCGAAATTGGCCAACTCCATTTGTTCCGGGCTCATGTAGTCCGGAGAGCCAGTGATCATTTCGAAGGCCGTGAATAGCGTCTCGTCCGTCAACTGCTGGTTCGTCGCGGCCTTCGCGGCTCCAAAATCAATGATTACCGGCAGTGCGGCTCCTTCCATCGTTATCGTCACCAGAATGTTGGATGGCTTGATATCTCGATGAATAATCCCCTTTTGATGCGCATGCTGAATCGCCTGACTAACCTGCAGAAACAGTTTCAGGCGCTCTTCGGTCTTCAGCGAATGTGTGCCACAGTAATCGGTGATCCTGACGCCGCGAACCAGTTCCATGACAAAAAACGGACGGCCGGATTCCGTTACCCCGGCGTCCAGTATCTTGGCGATGTTGGGATGGTCCATCATCGCGATCGCCTGTCGCTTGGCTTCAAACCGGGCGATAACACTTTTGGTGTCCATGCCAGGCTTGATGATTTTCAAAGCGACTCGCCGGCGTGCCGGATCCTCCTGCTCGGCCATGAATACGACACTGCACCCTCCCTCGCCGATCTGTTGCAATAATCTGTAACGGCCAATGCGATCGCCGGCCTTCTCATTGGTTGCCAACCCTGGTTTTGTTTCAAACGGATTCTTATGCGGAGATTGTTCCAAGAAATCACCCACCAGTTCATAACCCGCCAGGAGGGCCTCGACTACTTGACGTAGCTTGTGGTCGCTGCCGCAAGCAATCTCCAAAAATGCCGCGCGTTCGCCGGGAGGCAATTGCAGGGCTTCCGAAAAGACCGCAACGTCACGGTTAGGGATATCGCTCATTTTATTGCATCGTCAGTATAACTTCAGCGGTAACTCAGCAAATCAAACAGAGAAGTTTGGTTTGCAGACCATTCATGACATCCAATCGCGGCTTGTGGAACCTTTTTACAATTTTACAATAAAAGAGTCCACCACCCCAAAGCAGCAATGCGAGATTTCAAACTCAAAAAGCTAAATAAATTAGACGAGGCAGTTCAAGCTTGCACTGCAGATGCCATAGCATTGAAGACGGGCTTTGGAGGTAATCGGTTGACACGTCGTGATTCGTGTCGTCGCCTATGTGCTGTCTTGGGCATAAAGTGTCCGAATGCTCAATACCATTCATTTTAGTGGAGATTCCCACGGACAATTCCCCGGCCAATACCGTACATTGGCAGTTTGAAAGTCCGCCGTCGCATAACCCACTTATTCAAAGGCAAATCAAACCAATTCAAGGAAAATCCCAAACTGCACAATTGCGGCGGCAAGCCCCCTTTTCGGCAACGGTTGACGCGGGCAATAATGCATGGATCCACTTTGAAATTTGATGGTTTTTCCAGACTCCCGGCATGGCATAGCTGACTTCTGAGCGGTGAACTCCGAAATTTTGAAAAAAGTTGCTTGTTTCCATTTCGAATTGTTCAATGGGTCTCATGGCATCGGGTGACCGCAAACCAACTTCGCTTGCGCTCTGGCAGAAGGCGGTATTTTTCAGTCTGGCTTTCCTTTTCTGCGCCGAGGTCAGCCGTTTTCTATCTTCAAATAGTTCTCTGCAGCTCACGTTCTGGTTGCCCGCCGGTTTGTCCGTCGCTGTTTTGCTGTTGAACCGGACAAGGGACTGGCCGTGGTTGTTGGCGGCGGCGCTTCCCGCCGTTTTCATTTTTCATTGGCTTCATACCCCCATATCCGGAGCCATCATCTTTTTCTTTTATGTTGCCTACGTACTCCAGGCGGTGGTCGGGGCATGGCTGGTGAGGTGTTTTATAGCCGAATGTCCCACCCTGGCGACGCTCCAGGAATTCTTCGGTCTACTGGGATTGGGCGCTGTGCTCGGTCCCATCCCCGGCGCATTGGTCATAGCGGCCGCGCAGTCTCATTATGCCTCAACCATGGCCATCGTGCAGTCGTCGACAGCCTGGTGGGCCGGAAGCGCCATGGCGATCCTGGTGTTCACGCCTTTTGTGCTGACGTGGTGTTCAAAATCAACTCGATCACCCGATGAAGTTCAATCACCCGAGCGAAACGTGGAGATGGTTTTTTTGCTGTTTGCCCTTTTTATTTTATTATTTTATTTGCTTTGCGGGCGTCCGGGCGGTGGTTTTGCCGCTGGCGGCTGGATGGTTCTGCTCTCGCTGTGGGCCGGGCTGCGGTTTTACCGTCGCGGAGCCAGCGCCGTCAATCTGGCCATCACGCTTGCCGCGGCCTTTTTCCTCGCGCAACATCCCGTCGTCCCCACGGCAGTACCGGTTGGGTCGGTCGGATATTTCTTTCCCATCCAATTCGTCCTCATCATGGCCAATCTGCTCACGTTGATTCCGGCCATTCTCCTCGGCGAATCCGCCCGCTCTCTCGAAAAGATGCGTAAATCCGAGGAGAAGTTTTTCAAGGCCTTCCGCACGAGCCCGGACGTGATGTCCATTGTGGACCTCACCACGCACTGTTATCTCGAGGTCAATGACGCGCACGAAAAGGTCTTCGGTTTCAAGCGGGAGGAGGTAATCGGTCGCTCGGCGGTCGATTTGGGGCTGCTGGTGGATCCCGCTCTCAGGGACAAGGCGCAGGCGCAACTTGAATCAAGTGGCTCTGTTCGCAACCTGGTGATCCAGGCCCGCAACCGGAAAGGCGAGCACCTCACCATGCTGCACAGCGCCGACGTTATTGAGCTGGATGGGCGCACTTGCAGCCTGCGCGTCTCCCATGACATCACAGAGCAGAAGCAGGCGGAGGAGTCCTTGCGCGAATCCGAGGAAAAATTTTCCAAGGCCTTTCATTCCAACCCGGATGCCGTCTCCATTTCCGAATTAAAGACCGGGAGGATTGTCGACATCAACGACAGTTTTCCTCTCATCTACGGCTACACCCGCGCCGAAATCATTGGCCGCACCTCTCTCGAGCTGGGCATGTGGCAGCATCCGAAAGATCGCGAGGAATTTGTCCGGCGGCTCGATCGCGATGGTCATATCCGCGGGTGGGCCGGCATAGGACGGCGCCGCTCGGGCGAATTGTTTCACCGTCTGATCAGTGCCGAATTGATCGAGATCAAGGGCGAGCCTCATGTGATCATTGTGATCCATGATATGACGGCGCAACGCCGCACCGAAATGGCGCTGCAGGCGAGCGAGGAGAGCCTTCGCGCTACCATCGAGAACACCCCGGATGTCGCCGTGCAGTGGTTCGACCACGAGGGGCGCGTGACATTTTGGAACAAGGCTTCGGAAATCATGTACGGCTGGCCGGCGGCGCTGGCGTTGGGCCGGACACTGGCGGATTTGATTTTCACCCAAGAGCAGGGCGCGGAATTTCTCCGGGCCATTCATAGAATCGAACAGTCCGGCAAACCGGTAGGGCCAGTCGAATTTCCCTTCCGCAGCCGGGACGGCAAAACCGGCGTCATCCTCTCGACGCTTTTCAAAATCCAGATTCAATCCGGTGAATCCCGTTTTGTCTGCATGGATGTGGATTTGACTCAACGAAAGCGGGCGGAATCGCTTACCAGCGGACAGATGCAAGTGCTGGAAATGATCGCCGGCGGCAAATCCATGACCGAAACCCTGGAGCAGTTGCTCCGCCTTATGGAGGGACAATCGCCGGATATCCTCTGTTCCATTTTATTGATGGATCCAGATGGCATCCATATCCGGCATGGCGCCGCCCCGTCGCTGCCTTCGGAATTGGTCCGCGCCGTTGACGGCTTGCCCATCGGTCCCCAGGCAGGTTCGTGCGGCACCGCGGCGTTCCGGCGCGAGCCGGTCCTCGTGGCGGATATCGCCACCGATCCCCTCTGGGCAAATTATAAAGACCTCGCTCTGCCGCATGGCTTGCACGCCTGCTGGTCAACCCCGGTCTTTGATGAACAGCACAATCTGCTGGGCACCCTGGCCGTTTACGATCGCCAGCCGGGACTTCCGAATGAATGGCATCAACGCCTCATCGCGATGGCCACCCATACCGCGACCGTGTGCATCGTCAAACACCGGAGCGAATCTGAACGCCAGCAGGCCATTGCCCGGGAACAACAGTCTCGGGCGGAGTATACCTTCCAACTGCTCGCCTCCCAGGAAGTGGAACGGACGCGCATCGCTTCTGAACTCCACGACAGTCTCGGACAAAATCTGTTGATCATCAAAAACCACGCCCAATTGGGTGAGTCGAGGAAAGAGCTGCCCGCGGAGGTGCGGCAACAATTTGAATCCATCAGCCAGCTCGCCAGCCGGGCGATTCAGGAGACCCGGCACATTGCCCATGATTTGCATCCCCAGCAGCTTGACCTTCTCGGCCTCACCTCTGCCCTGCGGGCCCTGGTTCAAAACACGGATGAATCCAGCTCCATGGCGATCAAGGGGAAATTCGATCTGGTGGACGACCTCTTTCCGCGGGAAGCCGCCAACAATATTTATCGGATCGTTCAGGAAAGCCTCAACAATATCCTCAAGCATTCCCGTGCCCAAAGCGCCCGGATCACCCTCGAGCGCGACCTGCACGAAGTCATTTTGAAAATTGAGGACGACGGCTGCGGTTTCGGAATCGATGGCCGTCAGGCTGGCTCCAAAGGCATGGGCCTCAAAAACATCAACGAGCGGGTGAACATGTGCGGCGGGACAATCAACCTGCATTCCCAACCCGGGCAGGGCACTCGCATCGAAATAACGATTCCCATTTCCGCCGAACCCCGTTAAAACAAGAGTGGATCAGTCAAAAAGTCCATGTCCGGGCGCATCACAGTCTTGATTGTCGACGACCATCCGCTGTTCCGCAGCGGGCTGCGCCAGGTCATCACTGCCGACCAGCGTTTCGAGCTCATCGGCGACTACGGTGATGGCAAGGCTGCCTTGCAAATGATGCTCGAAAAAAAGCCGGGCGTAGCCGTGCTCGACGTAAACCTTCCTGGTTTATCCGGCTTCGACATCCTGCGCGAACTTCAAGCGAAAAGCCTTCCCACCCGTGTCATCATGCTCACCATGCACAAGGACGAGGAAACCTGCAACCGCGCCCTGGATATTGGCGCGATGGGGTTCGTGCTCAAGGACGATGCCGTCGAGCAGATTTTGAAGGCAATTGTCGCGGTGGCCGAAGGTGAACATTATTTGAGTTCCACGATCTCCGGCTATCTCGTCCGCCGCCGCAATCGCGCGGAGACCCTGGCCGCCAAAAAACCCGGCCTAGACGACCTGACGAAGGCAGAGCGGCGAATCCTCAAACTGGTCGCCGAGAAAAAAACCAGCCGCGAGATCGGCGCGGAATTATTCATCAGCCCGCGCACCGTCGAGGCGCACCGGGCCAACATCTGTTCCAAACTCGGCCTGACCGGCAGCCACAGCCTCCTGCAATTCGCCCTCGAAAACCGCTCTTCGATTTAGATTTCCCAATCAGCTTCCGTGTCCCATCAGTCCTTGTTTTTTCGGAATTCTTAATTTCCGCCTAAGTAGTTGTACCTAGAAAAATAGCGAGGCCTACCTACTTCAAAATATGTGGGCTCAACAATTACGTAAATGCAGTGCCTGGTGCAGATTCATGGCTGAAGTATGAAACTCATGATTGTCGACGACCATGCGGGCGCCCGGGAAATGATTCGTAATATTCTGAATCTGCCCGGCCTGGCGGTATGCGAATGCGCTTCCGGCAGTGAAGCGCTGCGCCGCGCGACCGAATTCCGCCCCGACTGGGTCACCATGGATTTGCAAATGCCAGGACAAAATGGATTTCAATGTGCCGATGCGTTCCGACTGGAATGTCCGTCTGCACGGGTTGTCATTCTCACAAGTCACAATGAGCCGCATTTCCAACAGCTCGCCCGTACGGTCGGGGCTGCCGCGCTGATCTCCAAGGAAAACCTGATGGCGCTCCGCGCCATCCTGGCCGAGGCGCTCAACCGTTCACATTCAAACTCAACCAGTGCCGACCTGTCATCTTCCGAACCCGTATGACCACTTCCCATTCCAAACACATTTTGATTGCCAGCGACGATCTTGAGTTGTGGTCCCTGGCCGGCTTGGTTCTGACCGAACAGGGCCACAGGGTCAGTCATGCCGTCACCGGCAAGCAAGCCATTGATTTGCACCGTCGCGCGCCGCTGGATCTGGTCGTCGTCGAACTGGGCTTGAAAGGATTTGAATCATTGACCGAATTGCGAAAGAGACCCTTCAGTGTCAAATTCATCACCACCTCCCATACCACCCGGCTGTCGGTTGAACTCTGCGAACGCATTGGCGAACATCTCGGCGCCCATTGTTTTATGGCTAAACCGCTCTCTTCGGAACGCCTGCTCGCCGCCATTAACAGCGCCCTGGGTTAATGTTGATCTGTCCTGGGATTGCGTGTCGGAATCCATGGCAAAGTAGCAATCCAGAACCTAACAAGCGAAGAAGAGGCAACGAGGGAAAGCCGCAGGCACAACTCCGGCGGCAATGTTCAAATGAGGATGGAAATGGTGGGCGCTGAGGGACTCGAACCCCCGACCTACTCGGTGTAAGCGAGATGCGCTAGCCACTGCGCCAAGCGCCCGACAACGAGATACTAGCGGTTACCCGATGTTTTGTTCAATCGTTAAATGAAGGGGACGACTCTCAATGAATCTCACCAGAAAATTTTTGCTGACGCAGTGCCTCGAACAAGACCAGCGCGACGCAGTTTGACAGGTTGAGCGATCGCGACTCGGCGTTGAACATCGGGATTCGCAGCCAGTTTTCAGGGTGCATGGTCAATAGTTGTTTCGGCAAACCCGCGGTTTCGCGGCCAAAAATCAAAAAGTCGTGCTCCGCAAATTTGACTTCGCTGTAGATTTTCGGTCCGCCGGATTCAACGAACCAGAAGCGAGCGGTACGGGTTGCCTGAGCGGATTCAAATTCAACCCAGTTTTTCCAGCGGTGCCATTCAACCTGCTGCCAGTAGTCCATGCCGGCGCGTTTCAGTTGCGAATCGTCGAGCTTGAAGCCAAACGGTTCGATCAAATGCAACACGGACTTCGTGGCCGCGCACAACCGCGCCACATTGCCTGTGTTCGGCGGAATTTCCGGTTCCAGCAGGACGACTTGCATAAAAAATCAATCGGCGGTGGCGCGGTGCCGGTGAAGGTTTTTCCCATCCAGTTTTTTTGCCACCGCTCCACGTCTCGACGATGAATAAAAAACCTTCCACAGCACCAGCCCGTGTGCGGGCGCGGTCATGCCGGCCACGCGGCGGTCGCGGCTGGCGAGAATATCGGCCACTTTCGCCAGCGGGATTTTTCCCTGGCCAACCTGCACCAGCGTGCCGACGATGCCGCGGCACATTTTGTAGAGGAATCCGTCGCCCTCGATGATAAACGTCAGTTGCGCGCCGGATTTTTTGATGTCGCAACGGGTGAGCGTCCGCACATTGGATTCCATCTCGTAACTGCGCGTGCCGGCAAAACAGCGAAAATCGTGTTTACCAACGAACAATCCCGCCGCAGCGCACATTTTGGCCAGATCCAGTTTCACTGGAAAGTGCCAGGCGCGATTTTGCAACAGCGGGTTCATCGCTGGATGATTCCAGACAAAGTAACGATATTGTTTGCCGGTGGCGTCAAAGCGGGCGTGAAAATTCTCCGGTGCGCGCACTGCCGTCAGGACGCGGATGTCGTCCGGCAAAAAAGCATTGAGGGCGAGGGCGAGCCGGGCGTCGGGCATCCTGAATTCCGCTGCCGGGATCTCCACGTGCGCGACCATCCCGAGCGCATGGACACCGGTATCCGTGCGGCTGGAGCTATGAATGCGCTTCACTCCTGGAAACATTTTGGCAAAGGCGGCCTCGATTTTTTCCTGCACGCCGGTGCCGATCTTCTGCACCTGCCAACCCTGATAAGCGGTGCCGTCGTAAGCGATGACCAGTTTGAATTTAAGTTTTTCCACGGGAGAAATTTTCAACCTTGCATCAGCGGTCAGATTGCGTCCAGATAGCTTTGCAATAAAATGGCAGCAGCCATTTTGTCCACTTTCTCTTTGCGCTGGTCGCGGCGAACGTGGCCCTGGATCAAAGCGCGGTTGGCCATGGCGGAGGTCAAACGTTCGTCCCACAACTTGATCGGTAGCGTGGTGACCGCCTTCAAATCGCCAACGAAGGCTTGCACTTTTTGGGCCGCCGGGCCGTAACTGCCGTCCATGTTTCGTGGCATCCCGATTAGGATGAGATCAATCTCCTTTTCGAGGAGGATTTTTTCCAGCCGTTCCCGAAAATCCGCCGGAGGATCGGCGAGGATATATTCCAGAGGCTGCGCGATGGTTTTGGTTTCATCGCTCACGGCGACGCCGATGCGCTTGGTTCCGTGGTCCAGGGCGAGAATTCGCATTAGACAAATAGTCTGGCAACAAACGACGGAAGAGGCGAGCCGATTTCATTCAGCCGCGGATAGACACGGTCGGTTGCACCGATTCAAATCAAAAGGAAATTTGAAAATCGTTGGGAAAATTAAACGCGATTTGGTTTAACTCGCCAGGTTTTTCCAGTGCGGGCGTTAATTTTAACTGGCAGTCGTCTGAGAGTGCGTCTTTTCACTTCGACACTTCCAATGGCACATAGATATCCCTGAACCCAAATGCGGGCGGCAACCCCTCTGAACCATTTACGGCCACCAAAAATGACTGGGCCTTGCGCACTTGGCGGCCGCTCTTGGGCAGCCACGATTGGAACAATTTCTTATAGCCGCTGGCGAGCGCCCAGACCGGACAATTCCTTGCCACCACATAATCTCCGCCCGCGATCGTTCGCACCCGCACCGGCCTCATGGGCACGTACTTCTCATCCACCGTCACGCAGGTGTCATAACGCAATTTCTCCGGCGGCGTGTCCTTTGGATTATCCATGGGCACGCCGATGTACAATGAATTCTTGCGGGGCAGCCCGTCCTTCTTCAGCCGCGCCGTAAAATCCAGCCATACTCGATGCGCCTCTTCATACGGCCCCACATGCCGCATATACGCGACCCGCTGCGGTTCCAACGTGGTCACTTCGATGTTTATCTGCCCTGCTTTACTCAGGGGCCGCTGCGGCTGCAACGGCATATAAATATCCACCCGCTGTTTCCTGCGCGCAATGGCGTCCCGGGCGCCCACAAACACCATGAAGCTCGGCGCGGGCCGCAACTCCCGGGAACTCCGCCTGAGCCATTTGCCGTACAGATGAAGAAAAGCGTCCTTGATTTTCCCGACCGGGCAATTTTTCGCCACGGCGTATTCGCCCCCGACGATGATCTGCAACTGAACCGGATTCTTTGGCTCATATTCTTCATCCACCGTGATGCAGGCATCGTACCGAAGCTCCGAGGCCGGCGTCACCGATGGATTATCGTGCCCGATGCCGATGAACATTGAACGCCTGCGAATTTGCTTATCCGCCGACAGGCGCGCGATGAGGTCATACCAAGTTTGTTTGACATTTTCGTATGGCCCGACGTGCCGCAAATAGGCAACGCGTTTCGGCTTGATTTTCCTCGTAATGACTTTCATGGCTCTTGTGGTGGTGTGGTTTGTGTTGAAGGTGGTCAAAGGAACTCCCGGCCGAAAATGGACACCGGAAGGCGCGGAGCGAATGGCGATGGGCCCTGTCAGGCGGCGAAACTCCGCCGGCGAAACTCCGTAGGCCGACTTGAACGCACGGGTGAACGCCTCGTGAGCCTCGTAACCGGCGTCCAGCGCCACCTGGATCACCTGCTTCGCGCCCGACCTCAGTTCCATGGCCGCCCGCTCCAACCGCAGTCGCCGCACATGGTCCGCAATCGTCTCACCGGTCATCGCCGCGAAGATGCGATGAAAGTGAAAGCTCGAAAAGCACGCCACCTGCGCCAACTCCTCCAAATCCAATGCCTCGTCCAGATGTTCCTGGATATGCATCAATACCCGCAGAATGCGCTCCGTATAATCATTCCACGTTGTCTTGTGCTTTGGCTGTGCGCCGCTCATTTAAAAGCTAAACTAGCAAACGCGATTGCGGGCCGCTTGACTAATTTTGCGGTTTTGCAACTCCGACATTTTTTGTGGGCATGAGTGTGTATCATGCCCCAGAACCGTCGTGACATGTGCGGGCGTTGCAGGCGAGTTTCGGTGTAGTAATGTAATGGCCGAGGAGTTCTGTGCCAGTTGGCGACGTGATGCCGCTAGCATCGCTCTTTGAGCCTGATTTCCCCGCGTTGCCGGAAGGCGGCGGAAGCCGCCCTGCCGGTGATTTCACCCAACTTTGCTTTGATGGTGCTTCCAACTTTTGCTGTAATTAGCCCACATGAAACAATTTTTAGATCTGCTCAAGAACATCCTTGATAATGGATCCGTTCGCGGGGATCGCACCGGAACCGGAACCAAAAGTATGTTTGGAGCGCAGTTGCGATTTGACCTTTCAAAGGGGTTTCCACTGGTGACTACTCGCAAAGTGTTTTTCAAAGGGGTCATTTACGAACTGTTGTGGTTTCTGGCAGGCGATACCAACATCAAATATCTTACGGACCACAAGGTTCACATCTGGGATTCCTGGGCTGATGAAAAGGGAGATTTAGGGCCCGTATATGGAGCGCAGTGGCGGGCCTGGCGGGCACCAGATAGCCAGCACATTGACCAGATCACCCAGGTCATCGAGCAAATCCGTACGAACCCGAATTCTCGACGGCACATCGTGAGCGCTTGGAATCCGGCAGTGCTTCCGGATGAGCGGTTGAGCCCTCAAGCGAACGTCAAGGCAGGACGTGCTGCCCTGGCTTCGTGTCACACTCTATTTCAATTTTATGTGGCCGATGGCAGACTGTCATGTCAGCTGTACCAGAGGAGCGCTGATTCTCCGGTTGGTTTGGTTTTCAATATCGCCCAGTATTCACTGTTGACCCATATGGTGGCCCAACAATGTGACCTGGAGCCGGGCGATTTCATTTGGACCGGAGGCGATTGCCACATTTACGTCAACCAATTCGATGGGGTCAGGGAGCAATTGTCGCGCGAACCGCGTCCCCTTCCAAAATTGATCATTAAACGCAAACCGGCCTCCATCTTGGAATATCAATTCGAGGACTTTGAGATCGTTGATTACGACCCGCATCCACCGATCAAGTACCCGGTCGCCGTCTGATAGCGATTACCCGCGCAGAAAGGCAACGCACGAGTGTCCACTGAGCGAGTTGTCTGGCAACGGCTGATTCATAATTCATGGGAAAGCCATCGCGTTGCCCCCTGTGTAAGCAGCACAAGTTTACCCAGCCAGACCATTGCAGTCCGATGGCTAGGTGTCATCGTGCCGTCACCAATTCAAATTCTCGATACATCTTTCCGTCGAAGAAACGCTTTAAGTTCCCTTCCCCAACCTTGGCCACTCTATTGCCAAGCATGTGGTCATTCTGGCGCTCAACCGAAAAGTCATCAAAGACAAGACGAAATGCACCGTCTTTCACGACCCGATAAAGCATAGCCCGCCATTCTCGCTTTTGTGGTATCTCATACTCATTCAGAATCTAGCGGTTGTCTCTTGCACTCTGGCTGGTGCTCACTAATCAAATGAATATCCTCCAAAGAATAACTCGCTCGGCTTGCCAGACTCGAAAATGGTGATATAAACACAATGACCTCGCTTGACAGAATTCAAAAATTTCAACTTCTGCGAAACCAATTCTTTTGTGGGCTGTTTGGTGCCGAAATAATGCTCAAGCTCTTCTTCGGAAACGGGAGACGCAACGCCAAAATCCGGCCAGTCGGAAACATTCTCAATGTCCAAAATGGAACGCGTGCCATCTTCGGCTGCGTCTTCAATCGCCTCATAAATGGACTCATGCTTTGCACCGGGCGACGGTGAATCAGGGCGAATCGGAAATCGGGGGAAAGGCTGCGCCGGATTGTAACGCCCCGCTTCAAACTCACGCTGCCGCAAGTCTTGCAGTGCAGCTTCGATGTCGGGTTGGTATTCGACAAAGTAGTAGTAAGGATGTGCCCCCATAATCTGTTTATGCTTTTCTGTGTGAATGATGCCTAATGGTTCCAGAGCCGAGCCAAGCTGGACCTGCGGTTCAGGACAACCTGATCTATCCACCCGGCGGCTACTCCGGTGAGCCTGCCCCGGTGTCTGCACGTCTTTTGTGAGGAGGTCATATCCATATACTGTTAATTAACGACTGCCGGTTATAGGATATTGAAGCCACTTTGGGGCCAATTCATAAGTTGTAAGGCGTTCATAATCAATGATACTGCGCCTGATTGAGCCTCTGCCGATTCATTTATCGACGCGACTTTAATCTCGAAGTCAAAATTGCGCAAGTGTTTCGTAATCAATGTCGGAAAACACATTTTTTGCCTCAAAAAACGATTTTCGTCGATTCTTTCGGCGCGGAGACTCAAGCTTTCGCAAGTACTACGCTCTGGGAGCAGAAAGGCATGGAAATGATAGCAGTGAGACCTGATATGACAAAACCCTTCAATGATTTCTCGCCAGCCTTGAACCAAGGCCACGGCCTCCAGTTTAAACTGCTTGTCATACCGACGTCCAGATTTGCTGGTATTCATGGTTCCTTTCTTTACACCAAAAGTCCCAACCGCAAAACTGAAGAATGCTCAACCCAAGTGCGAAGCAACCAGCGCGAGCCCGCTAATTTCAAAACTTGGAATTACAGGGTGTTAAGCCAGGCCGCTAAGTTGAGTTGGTGACAAGTAAAGTGTCTGCTAAATTAGAAACGCTATGACCATCAAAGATAACGAATACCTCGACCTGCCGACCTCAAAGGGTCCGATGCGGACGTATATCTTCCGTCCGGCGGCCCCGGGAAAATATCCCGGCCTGGTCCTGTTCTCGGAAATTTTTCAGGTTACTGGGCCGATCCGGCGAACGGCAGCCTTGCTCGCTGGTCACGGTTTCGTCGTGGCCGTGCCGGAAATCTACCATGAATTTCTCCCCGCCGGCACCGTGCTCGCTTACGACCAAGCCGGCGCCGACAAAGGCAACGAACTTAAAACCACCAAGGAGCTCGCCAGCTACGATGACGACGCCCGCGCCGCGTTGGCCGGTCTGAAAGCGCATGTCGCCTGCACCGGCAAACTCGGCTCCATCGGTATCTGCATCGGCGGCCACCTTTCATTTCGCGCCGCGATGAATCCCGAGGTGCTCGCCGCGACGTGCTTTTACGCAACGGACATTCACAAGCGCAGCCTCGCGAAGGGGATGTGCGACAACTCGCTGGACCGCATCAAAGAGTTAAAAGGTGAGATTTTAATGATTTGGGGCCGCCAAGACCCGCACGTTCCGCGCGAGGGCCGGGCAATCGTGTACAACGCCCTGGCCGATGCTGGCACCAATTTTACCTGGCACGAATTCAACGGCCAGCACGCCTTCCTCCGCGACGAAGGCCCGCGCTACGATCCCGCCCTCGCCATGCAATCCTACGCCATGGCGCTGGAACTGTTCAAACGCAAGCTCGGTGAAGGTGATGTGCCAGCCGCCGAATCCGTCGGCCCGAAGGAATCGAAGCATTGACCTTCTCCGGTTTTGAATCAATGCGCGCGGCACAATCCCTCTACGACCGCCTCGGAGGTCACGCCGGCATCCTCAAGCTCACCATCGATGTGGCGCAGGACTACGTGTTTGGGTCATTTGGTTTGAGAGCGCAAGCGCCAGAGTTTAGCGGTGTGGGCATCCGGGCCAACAGCACGGCCGGCGCATGCCTCCGCGCATCTTATCAATTCCAACCTCGATCCGGCGCTTTCTGGTGGCTGCTTGCTTGGCCGAGGTGACCCAACAGATCCATTCGTTACGAGCCAGCGGAGTAATGTCGGACCAAAGGTTCTTGGCTGTGGCATCCAACTGGATGGCCTTTCGAAGATCTGAAGGCAACTTATGAACCGTGCCGTCCGCGAGTTTTTGAGTGGCCATACTTCGAAGTGTGCGTGTTACGGCTAACGCCAATGAAGTGAGCCACGCCGGATAAATGATGTCAACCGCGAAAACGGATGGCGAAAACGGATGGACTGATGCTATCGGCGATGGCTCCAGTGCATGCTTAAGCGTTGCGGTTGCCGGGAAGAGGCGGCGCATAATAATTTCAATGCAGCTTTTCACCGCGCTTCAACATCGCCACAAAGTCTGCGACCCGCTGGCGGCGGGTTTCAGGTTTTTTGGCAGTGGTAATGCGGAAGAAGAAACCATAGCGTTGGGTCTTGTTTAGGGTAATGAAAAATTTCTTGGCATCAGGCTCTCGCTCCAGAGCGGCGAGAAAATCCCCCGGCATCTCGGCGGTGCTGAAGCTGTGGTAGGCGGCTTCCCAGCGGCCATCGGCTTTGGCCGCAGCGACGGCAGCGAGCCCGGCGGGCTTCATTCGGCCTTGTTTTTCAAGCCGTGCCACATGGCCGGCGTTGATCTTGGACCAGACGCTGCGCTTGCCTCGCTTGGTAAACTTCTGCAGAAAGGCCGTTTTATCGCAAGTTTTCTTCTGGCCATCGATCCAGCCAAAACAGAGCGCCTCGTCCAGTGCTTCTGCATAAGTCACCGTGGGAATGCCACTTGCTTTTTTGGCAATCTTCAGCCAAATGCCAGGGTGGTTGGAATGATGATGTGTGAGCCATTGGCGAAACTCAGCGGCAGTGACGAAGGCAATGATGGGCTGCTCGGGCATAAATGCGGCTTTCAGGGAGTGTGTAGCGACGCCTGACGCTCATGCAATGAGCCAACGCCGACTTGAGACGTTGACCGCGAAGCGGAACTCACTCCGTTGATGGCGGGCGGCTGCAGAAAATAGTTAGGCATCGTGATCATAATCTGAACAATAAAATGGCCTGACCAAATACTCTCGTCCACATCTGCGTCAGGCGTGGTAATACAACTCTCCACTAGCATAGAACCCGTCTGAACTCGAGTCCGGTTTGCCTCCATGGACGAAAAGCGGAAAATCAGGTCTTCGCATTCGATGGAAATCTCCGCCTGCTGAAACATGCGGCCCTGCAAAATGATGACCGGGCCAAATCGAAAGCTCGGCAGCGTCTGAGGATAGCCGATAGACGAATAAGCATTTCTGACGAGTCGCTCAAGCTCTGAGTGGTCTTCATTGACATGAACTTCGATCATTGTCATAGCGCAACGAGGCCCAACAACCCTGACCCGAGCCGCCGCCGACCTGCCGGCATTGACCGCGTAGCCGGCCCGGCGAGAACAACGGCGGATGGCTCCGGGGGAATGGTTGGCCTTCCGCGAATTACGCATCGTCATTCTTAAAAAGCCAACCAGCAACCGTCTGGCTTTTTGCAATGATAATTATACCGACCACTGCTTGAACAGCCGCACCAACCCCGTATGAAATCACTGGAATGATCGCTAACCATTGAGGGGATTTGTTTAGTTCCACGGCTCCTTGCCGCGTGATTGCAACTGCTCGATGACCGTCTGCCATGTGCGTTCAACAAACGTCGGGTCGCTCGCGATCAGATAGGCGCGGGCAAGATGCAGGTTTAGGGTGGGCTGACGTTGCGCCTCATTCTTGGCGTTTAACAGGCTGCGGGCTTCGGTTTTGTCCTTAGTGCGGAGACTGGTTTGCTTGCCGGTGGTGGTGTCCTCGGTGTAAAATACGCCGTTGCGCCGGAATAGATTGAATTTCGTTTTTATGTCAGTTTGTCTGAACAGGAAAGCAGTCCGTATCCGGCGGCGTTTATGAACGCCAGTGGTGGCAAAGTTTCAGCGAATTTTAGCCAGTTTTGGCAAGTAGTGCTTCAACCCGCCGCCGGTCTGACTTTTCCGCTGACAGTGGCCGTCCATCGCCTCAAGAAACCCTTTATTCATGGGGGTTATAACAACTTGAACACAGATTGACGCGGATGGACATGGATTTCAGGAATTGAATGTCTTGGAGGTGCTACGTCACTCAGCCCGCGGTTACGAAGCGGCGAATTTGGCCGGAGCGTTCAGGAGCATCAGCAGCGGGAACATCGCGGCGGAACAGAAGTTCCCGGCCAACGAGGCCACCAAGCTGCGGGACAGCGACGGCACGGCCAATTGCGATTTGCGCGAGGAAAGATGCCGGCATATGAGATAGATCAACGCGCCCTCCAGTAACACGATGAAGCCTTCCCCCACCGCCGCTGCGACCACCGGCTGCACCGTGTAGGCCAGCCAGAGCCAGCCCAGAAACAGGGGATAAGTAAACAGGTGCATACCCATTACCC
>JBEKMT010000074.1:0-22987 GCA_050008355.1 Verrucomicrobiota bacterium | reverse complement strand
ATCGAACTACAGCGTGCCTTAGATCGCCTTTTCGGCCGAGGACCTGTCCCTCGTACTGCAAACGAAAAAACGAACCCAAATGGTCTCTCTCAATCCGCCAAACTGTAAAGACCGGAGACGTGGTGGACACCCTTTTCGCAGCCCAAACGGGGCGACCTAAACCTAGCCCAGGTCAAACGCCCTGGGTATTCAAACCACAAACATCCAAAACCATGCCGGGGCGCTCCAGAAGCCCACAATGGGAATCGAACGACACGCATCCGCCAACACCGTGTGGCGGGACTTGATGCCAAACATCGGGCCGGGCTTTAAATAATTTTATTCCAGAACAACATGCAAAGGGAAAAACGAACCCAAATTCAGCCCGCAAGCCATCAACTCGTCACTGGCCCGACGTTGTGCGACGGCCTGCCGGGAGCGGTCTTTCAGCGGGCATGCAATAAGGTACAGCGTTGCTGCACCCAGGGCAGGTCGGGGCACGTAATGGGATTCGGGGCGAAGCCGTTTTGCCCGCCAAATTTATCGGCAAGAACGTTTGCGTCGGACCATTTTCTTGATTCGGCGTGACCATCGACGAACGACATGCTTCCGGCGTTGTTATGATAATGCGCGGGAGAATCAATCCATAAAGCGGGGTCGGCCGGATTCTGTATCCAGTAACCGTCATTGATCGAAGCGGGATTCTCCTCAATGAACACCAGCGCCATGGTTGACGACAAGGGCAGGACAACCTGAGTTGTCTTGGTGAAATCGACACACAGGCTGTTCCAGGCGGCGATTCCATCCATCCAGCCGTTCATCGAATAACTGCGATTGCGCGAAACGGTGGGAGCGAGCGGATTCTGCGCGGTCGGACATTTGTAAACGTTCACCGAATTTACATAGGGATAAATCAGGCCGTGCGTGATCAGAAGGTCATTGGTCCATGCCGGACCGGTGCTGACATCACCCAGAACCCAACTCGCATCAGGGCCGGAGGCTTGCGCGGATGCCTGTAGCGGATTATCGGTAAGCATGCCCGAATCGCTGGCGATGTTCTGTGCTATCCGGTCGTTGTTATCGCCGGAATATATAATCCACCCGAGCTGGAGTTGTTTAAGATTGCTCAAGCACACGGTTTCCTGGGCCCGCGCTTTCGCCCGGGAAAGCGCCGGGAGCAGCATCGCGGCAAGAATGGCGATAATGGCGATCACGACCAACAGCTCAATCAAAGTGAAACCCGGGCGCTTGATGCTTCCCCCGGTCCAAGTTTCGAATCGGGCACGCGCAGCTGATCTACAACCTGTGTTCATTTAGAATTAATTGATAAACTATTTATTATCCGGGATAAGGTTCTACCATGACAGCGCCCGGGGAAAAGTTCCCCGGACGCAATCAGAACGGCATCCCCAAAAGATTATCTGCTTGTCTTATAAAACATACTCGTTCCGGTGTTAGGCGGACTGTACTGCGACGGGCCACCCAGGGAGATGGCTGTGCTGGCCGACGACTGCGCCACCACATTCGTTATCCCGGAAATATTGGTCCCGGCGAGCAGGACACCCGTATAAGTGATCACCGGTCCATTGCCGGTTGCCGCGATGGATACGGTTGGCGAGAACGGCACCGTGCCGGCGATGTTCGAGCCCGTCAAAATACTGCTGGATGGCGAATGCGGATCCGGCTCAGTCGCGAATTTATAGGTGACGCTTTCGTCGTAACCTCCGCCATTCTGATTATGTTCGAGCTGCAGATAATACATCTGACCGGCTTCCAGCTTGATGAGAGCCTGGCCATTGGCGTCGACTGTCGGCCAAAAGTTGGTCATTCCAGGCGGGATATTATTTGCCACGGGTGCATCCGCGCTCGCCCAATTTAGCTGGTCCGTCGCGCCTG
The DNA here is from genome assembly GCA_050008355.1 of Verrucomicrobiota bacterium. Classification (GTDB taxonomy): domain Bacteria; phylum Verrucomicrobiota; class Verrucomicrobiia; order Limisphaerales; family UBA11358; genus UBA11358. Next base: position 21,112 of record JBEKMT010000074.1, on the reverse strand, counting down.
CGGGTTCACCGATGGCGTTCGTTATTCCGGAACTATCCCAGTAAGCAACGATGAACTCATCGGACCGGTTTTGATCGCAGGCGGTCGCGGGAGATTCAGCCGCGACTGAGTTATCCCAAACGTAGCCTGTGGGCCCAACGCCAGTTGCGGTGCCATCTCCACGATGGGGAGTGGACGGATAAGTGTCTGATATATTCGTCCACTGGTCACCACCGCTCCAGTCTCCGTCGCAAGCGATGACGAACAGATTGGTCGGGGAGCTATTGGTGCTCAAGGAAAGCCTCCCGCCATCGTCGCAACTGATATAAAAGACATAGTTGGTCGTGACCGGCGGAATGAACCAGCCGTAGAGTTTGTCGCCGAAATCGTCACCGACGTAACCGTCGAGACCGAGAATGGTCACGCCACTGGAAGGCCCATCCCAGCTGGTCAGCGCCATGGATTGAAGGATCAGTGGCGACGGTGTGGCGGGGACGAACGTGTTGTAATAGGCGCTGTCTACCTCACCCGCAGGGCATTGCCAGGCATCCCAATTGGCGGCACCCTTCTGGACAAGATCGGTCCAGAACGACTGATTTGTGGAACCAAGTGTTTCGCCCACCACATTGGTTAGACCGCTGATGGTTAAGGTTACCTTCGTGCCCAGAGGCAGCGCAGTCGTGGTAATCTGGGATTCGGTTGAGGTAGCGGTGTTTTCAACGATGACACCAGTAGCAACCACCCCGTCGCTAAAGACATAATGGTTAGTCTCATCGGCGCCGGTGAGATTTGGCTCATCGAAAGTGACCAGAAAGGTGTTTTGGTTGTGGAGCATCTGAACATCCGCCAACGCCGGCGGGTTCAATTGGGTGACGGAGATTGCCACCGAGTTGGTGACCGGTTGCCACGTACCACTGGGATCCATGGCCACGCTCGTGTAGACACCAGCATCAGTGCCGGCCGGCATACTCGGATCGGTGAGAGAAGCGCTGGCGATGTTGAGATACTGTGAGGTCGCCCCGGCAATGGGGAAGCCATTCTGATACCATTGATAATTCAACGTACCGTAACCAGCGGGCGGAGAGGAAAAGGAGTAGGAACTGGCTTCGACCGCCAAATTGGTCATGTTGATGGCATATCCGACATAGGTGTTGGTCAAGGGAGCCACGGCAATGCGCCCGCGGTCGAGGCCCACAACGTCGCTGAAGTTGGTGCTGGCGCGGAAACCATAAACATAGAACGGAAATTGGCCGTTCTGAAACAACAGCATGCTGGTGAGCGTCCCGCCAAAGTTGAAGGAATAGCTGCAATCCCACGTTATATTGGCACCGTTCGTATCCAAATTGTAATTCCAAGGGTTTCCGCCCGTGGTGGTGTAATATTTGGCGTCCAAAGTGGCGGTGCCGTTGCCAAAAGTCTTGAGGTGTCCAAGCACGACAATACCATCCCCCATCACGCTGCCCACGGTATTCGTGCCAAACACATTGATATGATAAGGGCCACCGGTGAAATTGGTCTGGGTATATTCCGAGTTGTAGGGCGGAGCGTAATTGGGTGGAGCGTCAACCGGGTTCGCATTCGGATCCGTGAGCGGGTTATACACGGTCGAATTGCTGTTCCCGGGCTGACCCAGGGTGCCCTGGGAGATATAAAGGGCCTTGCTGGCATTGGTTTCGCCAAACGGGTACGTCGCGTTGGTCGGGCCGAAGTATACATTCAGGCCGGTCACGCCGACCGCCACATAGTCGGAGTTGGTGGTGGTGCCATCAGCAAAGCCGATACCGCCCGCACCAGATGCCGGAAAGGTAACGTACTGAGCATCGAGAGACGAGGTCGAGTTTCCGATGGTCATCGTGAACCAATATTCGCCAGTAGCCTGGAAATTGATGAAGTTGGCAGGGGAGAGCTCCCGGGTCATGAAATCGCCGTCAGTCCAGAACGAGTTGCCACCACCGACAAAATTGAAGCCGGAGTTCTGCTGAACCATGCAGCCATAGCTCCCGTCGAGTGTTCCCGGCAATCCCATGAGGATCGAGCCTTCACTATTGAATCCGGGGCGAAAGGCCATCAACTCGCAGTTATTCGTCTCCGCCGGGTTGACCACCCACGGCGTCGCGGCGAAGCCAACCGAAGAGGTATTGTTTGTGACCGGTGCCTCGGCCGGTATTTCCTGGTTGGCCAAGTCATCCCATAGTTCACGAACATAAAGCGAGGCGGCAGTGGGCGGTAAAAGGGTGGCTCGCAGATTGTCCAAATAAATGGTCATGGCTCCGGTGGTATTGCCACCGCCAATGGCGTAACTGAGGTAACTGGGCAAAGTAGGATTATTTAACAAAGCCGTCCGGATTGACTGGGGAATGGCAAAAGTCAACGTCGCTTCGCCGCCGATGTTTGCGGCCTGAGTATATTGGCCATTGTCCACGGACACGGAGCCCAAACCACCTGGCTGATTGACGGACAGGTCCCACTGCAGATAGTAACCAAAGCTGCCAGCGGTCGGAACATCCACGTCGATGCTAACGGATGCAGCATTGGCCAACAAAGTAGTCAAATTGGTGGAGGAAGGGCCCGCCAGTGCGGTGTTGTAGTTGGGGCCGTTGGCAGCGGTCAATTCCCAACTATAGAATCCGGCAGTCACTCCAGTGTTTGTGCTAAACCCATCGCTCGACCAGATATTAGAACTTACGATTGTCCAACCTTCCTGGGAGTTTTCCCATGAATTAATCAACCCCAGGGGATAAATCCGGAGATTGTCGACGTACATCGTCCCGGCACCACCTCCGCCAATGGAAAAGGTCAAATAAACCGGGAGACCAGGGTGCCCGGCGAGAGCCTGCCGGACTGACGCCGGAACGGTCCAGGTCAAGGTCGATTCCGGCCCACCGATGGCTGGGCTCTGGTCGTAAGTATAGCCATCAAGGCTTATGGTGCCGGCACCGCCTGGCTGGTTGACCTGCACGTCCCATTGCTGATAATAATCAAAACTCCCGCTGACGGGCGTCAAAACATCGATACTTATTGACGCAGCGTCGCCCAGAAGAACCGTGAGATTGGTGGAGGATGGCCCAGTCAACGCGACTCCGTAATCGGGGCCGGTGGCTGCGGTTAAATTCCAACTATAGGTACCCGAGGTGACGCCGGTGGTGGTGCTAAATCCCGTCGTGGACCAAATGCCGGGTTCGGAAATAGTCCATCCCTCCATGGAGTTCTCCCACGAATCAACCTGCGTCTGGGCCCGCGCTGCGGCAATCATTCCCAGGAACAGGGCTGACGTTAAACAAGCAAGACTTATCTTCTTCATAGTGATTTAGTTGATTATTACCACAGGTTATTTCGTCCAGGCCGGCATATATGATCGCAATGTGTGACACCTCCGAGGTAGTCAGCCCGGCCAACCGAGTTACAAAGGCCAATACTCTTATGAAACTCAAAGGATTGGGTTATTCACCGTTTGCTCTATCAGGGTTAAACCAGCACAATTAGCCGGCCTGGATTCCAGTTGAAGCTGTTTGGGCCATGGCCACAGCAATCCAATAACTGGAAGGTAAGTCCGGGTTGTTCATGGGGTAAGTTAAACCGATCCTCGCCAATCAATGCAAGAATGTCCTTGTAGTCAAAATTAACGTCAGGCGCACGGCCGGAACAAAACCGATTAGTGCATGCCGGTTGCGCCGGGCACATGCGTGTACTTGGCCACCGCCTGTGCGCGTGAGCGCACATGAAGTTTTTCGTAAATGCGTCGAATGTAACTATTGACCGTTAGCACACTGATTTGAAGCGAATCGGCAATTTCCTTGTAAAGATAACCGCGCGCAAGCAAGCCTAAAACATCACGCTCACGCGGCGAGAGGTCCTCCTCGTTTTTCTGTTGCAGGCCAATCCGCTGAAAAGATTGAACCACTTTACGGGCGATGTTGCTGCTCATGGGCGAACCGCCCGCATGAACGTCCTTCAGCGCAGCCAGCAAGTCTTCGCGGGACATTCGTTTCAACAGATAACCACTTGCGCCCGCGAGCAGGGCGTTGAAAATATGGTCCGCATCTTCATAGACGGTCAGCATCACAAATTGGGTGTCCAGCAGCAGCGGTTTGAGTCGACGCACACATTCGATGCCTGTGATACCGGGCAGATTGATGTCCATGAGCACGACCGTCGGTTTCTCCACCGGCAGCGTGGCCAGCGCGGCCTCGCCGCTGCCGTGGACACCTGCGCAGCGAAAGCCCGGCGCCCGGCGGATCCAATTCCCCAACATCCCCCGCGCCGTGGCGTCGTCTTCAACTACGGAAACAACAATGTTCATGTGGATTATTCTTTTATCTCACGGTCACAAACTTAGTTAACAAGACACGACGCTTGGAACAGGGATCTGGTTATGCATGGCATCACACAATTTATCACGAACACAGGGCATGACGACTGTAGTCAATAATCACTACACCACACGGGGGGTCTTGTATACTTGACCAACGCAGAATGTCTGAATGCTCCAGTGTTTATAAAGTTCATTTTGGCCATTTTGCAGGACTGATTTTATCCCGCTTTCTTGGCTTTTTAAGAACCGGGCGACGCAGGGGTTGCCTGACATTTTCAACAACGCAAGCGATGCAATGCGTTTGGACAAGCCGTCCAATGCGTTTGCCAAGTATACAAGCCCGCCACACGGGGGTAATCACAGGGCGTCCGGTTTGAGTTGCACCTTGAATATTACCTTCGTCCCCTGCCCCGGGGCGGTTTGGATTTCGCAACCTCCGCCGATTTCACGCAATCGGCGGCACATGTTATCCAATCCGTTGCCGGAGGAAAAACGGTCAGCGCAGTCAGTGAGTTTCCCCGCATCGCCGCGTGTGAAGCCGCAGCCATTGTCGGCGATGGATAGATTGAACGAAGGCTGTTCCAGAGTGAGAACGATACGGACCTCGGTCGCCCGGGCATGCCTGACAACATTGTGAAGGGCCGCTTTGAATGCAAGAAACACATTATGGCGGACTTCGGCGGTCAAGCGCCAATCGGGAAACTGGTCCGGCATGTCCAACCGGCAACGGATTCCTGCAGTGGCCAACAAATCTTGCGCAAATCTCTCCAGATAACTGGTCAAACTCTCCAGCGTGTCGTGTTTGGGATTCACCGCCCACACAATTTCGTCCATTGAGCGCGTCAACTCGTGAGCAGTATCGTAAATTTGTTTCAGTTCGCGCGCGGTTTGGGCCGAACCGTCCAATTCAACGCGGGCGGATTCACTCAGCATGGATATCCGGGTGAGTTGGGCCCCCAGATCGTCGTGAATGTCCTGCGCAATGCGCGCGCGTTCGTGCTCGATGTCGCGCTGACGCTCGATCCGTTCGAGTTTGCGGCGCATTCGCCGCCGGGTGTCCAGCCAGACCAGGCCGCCGCTTACAGCCACCAGGGTGATCACAGCTAGGCTGCGGAACCACAACGTCTGCCAAAAAAAGGGCAGCACGACGAAGGCGACGCTCGCCCCGGCATTATTCCAAACGCCGTCGTTGTTGCAGGCAATGACTTGAAAAGAATAGTTGCCGGGTGAAATGTAATTGTAGCTGGCCAGGCGCGTGCTTCCCGCATCCACCCATTCATTTTCGAATCCGTTAAGGCGGCATTTGAACCGCACTTTCTCAGGCGCGACAAAACTCAGGCCGGTGTATTGAAAATCGAAGCGGTGCCGGCCCGGTGGGACTTTGAAAAGAGCCAGACCTGATGCCCCAACGGCGAATGGCTGGTTATCCACCCGCATTTCCTCGATGACCACGGGCGGCGGCAACGGATTAATCTTCACATTCGCTGGTTGGATGGACACTAGTCCTTTGGCAGTCGGAAACCAAAGACGGCCGTCAGCCGTTTTGCAGCCCGCCGGTTGCAACCCTTCGGAACATTCCAGGGTCGGCAGACCGTCGTTGATGCCATAACTCAGGCAATGCACTTCCTTGATACTGCCGTCAGCACATTCATTTAATTCCGACTCGCTCACACGAATAATTCCGCCATAGGAACTGATCCAAAAATATCCGCGCCCGTCCTCTTCGATATCGCCAATCGCACTGTTGGGCAAACCCTGGTCGCGACTGATCACAGAAAAATGCCCATCCTTGAAGCGATCCAGCCCGCTGCCAAAAGTCCCGATCCAAAGAGCTCCGTCGTCGCTGAAATGCAGGCACTCGATGAAATCACTCGACAAGCCATCGGACTTCTTAAATTGCCGGACAACCCGATTTTGCAAACACGCCAGGCCGTTTCCCGCCATGCCAACCCAAACCGATCCCTGTTTGTCTTTGGCAATGGCGCGCACGTCCCCCAAAGATTGCCCGCTGTCTTGTCTGAACCAGGTTGCCTGTTGATTCTTATAACGCAGCAAGCCCTCGGTGGTGCCAACCCAAAGCTCGTCGTGCGTGAACAACAAGGCGGGCATTGGTGGCGTGATGTCCGACATGCCCGGCGCAAATCCAAACGAATCGCCGTTCAGCACAAACAGTCCGCCACCCCACGTGCCAGCCCACAATCTTCCCTCGTTGTCCCCGGCGAGCGACCAAACGTAGGGGTTGCGAATTCCCTGGGCGGCGTCGAAATTTGTCCACGCGCCATCTTGAAAGCGATATAACCCCGCGCCTTCAGTTCCAATCCAAAGCGCGTCGTTTTGACCCGCGCACACTGACAAAACCGCGCGGCCTTTCCATTGGTCCGGTGGAGAAATTGTTTCCACGTTGCCGGGCCTGACCACGACCAGACCGGCGCCAGTGCCGCTCCATAAATTCCCCTCGCGGTCTTCCCACAAGGAGATAACCCAGTCGGAAGGGAAGCCGCCGGCGTGATCGAAATGAAGCGGCATTTCACGTTGGCCCGGGAAAAGAAGAAAGAGACCACGGTCCGCAGTTCCGGCAGCCAGAACGCCCTTCTGAGTTTCGATCCATCGTGTGAGCGGCGATGCTTCCCAAGGGGTGGGCCCTAAATCTTCGGTCCATCGCCCATCCTTCCATTTTCTAATTCGACTATCGGCGACTATCCAAAGTCCGCCATCCCGGCTGGCGCCGATACCCATTACGTATGTATTCGTTGCTGCGGCTCCGTTCAAGTCAAGCGGATGTAACTGCCCATGTTCGAGCGCCGAGACCCGTCCGTCGCGGGCGACCCAGATCTTTCCACTGGCCGAACGTGCCAGGTCGACAAGCTTGGCCGCCGTGCCGGCTTCGGGAGACAGCACCAGTCCGTCTCTCACACGGGCGAGTTGGCCGGATTCGTTAAGCAGCCAAATGTCTCCGGATTCATCGGAGGCGATGTCGTAAATCTTGCCGCCATTCCAGTTTGGATGAACCTCCACCGCCTTGAACTGACCGTCATTATATCGGGTTACCCGGCCGCTTTCGTCCCCTATCCAAAGCGTACCGTCCACCGCTTCAAATAAACTGGTCACGCGGCTGCCATATAATTCCGGTGTGTTGTTGTCGTCAAAAACCTTGAACTGAACACCGTCGAAACGCGCGAGCCCGCCATATGTGCCGAGCCACAAATAACCATCATGCGTCTGCGTCACCGCCGTGACCTTGTTTTGCGGGAGTCCGTTCTCGACCTGCCACGTCCGGGCCAGATAATTCGGCGTCACGGTCGCCAACCCAAAACAAGCGCCGGCGAAGAACAGGAGCATCACCAAAAGGCTTTTGCAAAAAGCTCTCCTGTGGATGATTCGTCGGGGCATCAACTGATTCTGTTGACCGTGCCGGAAAAAACGCAAGGATATTTCAAATAGGATGCGACGCGTATTTTGATTACACGACAGTTGCGAGAAAAAAGGCTTTATTGTTCCCGTGCCACCAAACCGCAATGCGTAAAATGATCCATATGTTTAAGAATCTATGCAAATCTGTACAGGCGGGCGCGCTCCTATGCTTGGCCTTTCAATTGGCCAACGCCAACCCGCAATTGCCGTTGTTGAATGATCCGGTGGATGTCAGCAGTGATTTCCGCGATTTTTCCAATTTCTACTATCTGGCCGATCAACTCTCAGACTTTGATCCGGCGACGCATACGGGCCAGATCATCTGGCAACGGGCGCAGTATTCCGTGCGCCACGCCTTCAACAACGATCTTGCCATCGTCGCACCGGCCAAGCCAAATGAATTCCCCGAAAATGAATATGCCGCCAACCCGGACCTGCCGTTTTCCATCGATTTTGTGTCGCCGCGTACGCTGCGCATTCGCATGACCAGCGGGCCGCAAGTCCATCCTCCCCTGCCCGAGCTCATGCTCGCCGGGCCGGTTCCTCATGACAATTCCTGGCAATACTCCAGGATTCCCGGCGGGTACCGCTATGCCAGCCAGTTCGGTTCCCTCACCATCCTGGAAAATCCATTTCACCTCGAAATCCGCGATGCCACAGGCAAGCTGCTCACCAAAACCGATCACGCCGACGACAATCAATCCTCGTTCACGCCGGTGCTGCCTTTCTCCTTTGTGCGCCGGGCCGTGGATTATTCCCGCAGCATGAACGCGGCCTTCACACTCTCGCCCGGGGAGAAAATCTTCGGCTGCGGCGAATCCTTCACCAGCCTGGACAAGCGCGGGCAAAAAATCGTGCTCTGGACCGACGATGCCAACGGCATCGAAAACCAGGGCCTGTATAAGCCGATTCCCTTCTTCCTGAGCAGTCGCGGCTATGGAATGTTCATTCACACCAGCACGCCCATCACCTGCGATTTTGGCAACGCCTTCAGTGGTGTCAACTCATTGATGGTCGGGGACGATGAGCTGGACCTGTTCGTCTTTCTGGGCAACCCAAAAGACATTTTGGACGAGTATACCAAGCTCACCGGCAAGTCGCCGCTGCCGCCGTTGTGGTCCTTCGGCCTGTGGATGAGCCGTTGCACTTATAACAGCGAACAACAAGTCACGGATATTGCCGCGCAATTGCGCGAAAACAACATTCCGTGCGACGTGCTGCACCTGGACACCGGCTGGTTTGAGACGGACTGGCAGTGTGACTATGAGTTTTCCCCCACCCGCTTTCCGACACCGCAGAAGATGCTTTCGGATTTGAAGGACCAGGGATTTCATGTCTCCTGCTGGCAACTGCCTTATTTTGTGCCGAAGAACAAACTGTTCCCCGAACTGGTGGAGCAAAACCTGGTCGTGCGCGATGGCAAGGGCAATTTGCCCTACGAAGACGCGGTGCTGGATTTTTCCAATCCAAGAACGGTGGACTGGTACCAGGCCAAACTGGCGGGCTTGTTGAAAATGGGCGTCAGTGTGATCAAGGTGGATTTTGGCGAAGCCGCGCCCGAATATGGCCTTTATGCGGACGGCCGGACCGGATTCTATGAGCATAACCTGTATCCGTTGCGTTACAACCAAGCGGTGGCTGATATCACGAAAAAAGTGACCGGCGAAAACATCATCTGGGCGCGCAGCGCGTGGGCAGGCAGCCAGCGTTACCCTTTGCACTGGGGTGGTGACGCGGAGAGCACCGATGACGGCATGGCGGCCGAATTGCGCGGGGGCTTGTCTTTCGGTCTTTCGGGATTTTCATTCTGGAGCCACGATGTCGGCGGATTCACAGCCAATTCCGTGGCGAGCATGGACAAGGATTTATTCGCCCGCTGGCTGACATTCGGGATGCTGAGTTCGCACAGCCGCTGCCATGGCGAGGCACCGAAGGAACCGTGGAATTACGGCGCGGCATTCATGGATGAGTTTCGCACAATTGACGGGATGAAATACCGACTCATGCCCTACGTTTATGCGCAGGCGAAGGAGTGTTCCGATCACGGCCTGCCGATGGTGCGCGCACTGTTTGTGGAATATCCGGAAGACCCGGGCTCGTGGCTGGTGGAGGACGAATATCTGTATGGTTCAAGTATGCTGGTGGCCCCGCTAATGCATGAAAACGACACCGGCCGGAATGTGTATCTGCCGCCGGGCAACTGGATTGATTATCAAAGCGGAAAGAGTTATTCAGGCGGCTGGCAGAAGATTGAGGCGGGGACCATACCCGGAATCATCCTGGTGCGCGACGGGACGGTCATTCCGGAAATTGCACTGGCACAGTCCACCTCGCAGATGGATTGGTCGAAACTGGACTTGCGAGTCTTCGCCAAGGATGCCGCTACGGCCACCGGCACGGTCTTCCTGCCCGGCGACACGGAGCTGCACGAATTGTCGCTCGCCAAACAAGACGGCAAATTTACATTGGACAACGATCCCCTTGCAGGCAAGGTGGCATGGACGATTCGCGACAATTAAATTTCGGGATGAAAAGAATCGTTACGATGGCCTTTCTATGCGGCTCGTTGCTCGACGTCTCGGCAGCAGGATCCATTTTGTCCCAGCCTTATCAATGGCGCAATGTTGTCATTGGAGGCGGCGGATTTGTGACGGGAATCGTCATACACCCTCAGGTCAGGGATTTGATCTATGCGCGCACTGACGTCGGCGGGGCCTATCGCTGGGACGGATCGAAACAAACTTGGATTCCGATCACTGATTCGTTTAGTGACCTGGATTTCACAGGCATCGAAAGCCTCGCCGTTGACCCGCTCGACACTAACCGCGTATATCTGGCAGCCGGCATTTACGAAAACAGCAAAGCGGCGATTTTCCGGTCAGACGACCAGGGCCGGACATGGCAACACACGGAGGTGCCGTTCAAAATGGGCGGCAACGAAACCGGTCGCTTCAATGGCGAGCGACTGGCCGTAGATCCCAGCGACAACAAGACTTTGTTCTTCGGCTCGCGGCGTGACGGCCTTTGGAAAAGTCAGGACTACGGCGTGACTTGGAACCACGTCAGGGGCTTTCCAGATATCGCGCCGGAAAATCCGGCGTCAAACGGCCGCCGCCGCTTCGGGAACCGGCCGGTAGGCATCATTTGTGTGCTGTTTGACAACGCGATGGTTTATGCTGCGGTTTCCACGACGGGGACAAATCTTTTTTGCAGCACCGACGGCGGGAATCAGTGGTCGGCGGTGCCCAATCAGCCGACAGGTTTACGCCCGAATCATGTCGTGCTCGCCAGCGACGGCATTTTGTATTTGAGCTATGGCAAAGAAGCGGGCCCGAACGCGATGACAGATGGCGCCGTATGGAAATATGCTCCGACACATCACTTGTGGACAGACATAACGCCGCTGAAATCGCCGGATGAGGGTCAAACTTTTGGCTATGGCGCGATCAGTGTAGACACAATCAACCCGGCGAACATTGTGGCCACGACGTTCGCGCACTGGCGGCCGCATGATGAAATCTTTCGCAGCACCAATGGCGGAACGACTTGGACCAGGTTGCTGGCGAACGCCCGGTGGGATTGTTCAAGCGCGCCTTATACACAAAAACGCACGCCGCATTGGCTGGGGACAATCCAGATTGATCCGTTTGATTCGAATCACGTGTTGTTCACGACCGGCTACGGAATTTGGAACTGCACCAACCTGACCGACGCCGATTTGGGAAAGCCGACGCAATGGAGTTTCGGTGATGAAGGGCTCGAAGAAACCGTACCACTTGCCTTGATCAGTCCGCCGGTCGGCCCGCATTTGTTAAGCGGCCTGGGCGACATTGACGGATTTCGACACGAGGACTTGGCAATCTCGCCTGCGGAAGGAGATTTTTCCGGCCCCCGTTTTTCTACGACAGAAGACCTGGCCTTCGCGGAACACAATCCCGGGGTCATCGTTCGCGTCGGATCCGGAGGAAGTAACGCAACGCATGCGGCCGTCTCCGTGGACAGTGGAAGAACCTGGACGCTGCTGGAAAAGGATCCAGCGGAAAGTTCCGGCGGCAAAGTAGCCATTTCTGCAGACGGAGGGACGATTGTTTGGACACCGCGCCGGGCCGCGCCAAATTATTCCAGGAACAATGGCAAAACGTGGGATTTGTGCGCCGGACTCGGACAGGACGTTCGCGTTCTCGCGGACCCGGTGGATGCCGCACGCTTTTATGCGTACGATCCAGAGACTGGAAAAGTATTGGTCAGCACGAACGGCGGAGCGAATTTTCTTCAAACCGATGCAGCCCTGCCGACCCAGCGTGGCTTTGGCAGTGGAAGCCTTTCGATTGCGCCCGGCATGGAAGGTGATATTTGGCTCGCATGCCGCGATGCCGGGCTTTTTCATTCCACCAACGGCGGGGTGAGTTTTGCCAAATTGGAAACAGTCCACAGCGCCGATGCGCTTGGTTTTGGCAAAGCGGCGGGTGGCAAAACATATCCGGCGCTATACTTGATAGGAGAAATCAGCGGCGAACACGGAGTATATCGCTCCGACAATGCCGGCGAGAACTGGGTGCGGATTAACGACGCGGAGCACCAATACGGCTGGATTTCGCACATCACCGGGGATCCGCGCATTTATGGACGTGTTTATTTCGGAACGGGCGGCCGCGGTATCATCTATGGGGACCCATGCAGGTAATTTAGGAAATCCAAAGGGAACGATGCCATTGCACGGTTAAGAAGCTTTCACTCCCGGGAGACACCTGCAAAAACCATCTCATTCATGAAATCCATCCCGTTAATCTTTGTGGCGGTTTTTTGGTTCGCTGCGAATGTCGTCGCCGACGAGACCCTTCCGCCGCGCGAAAGGTTGTTAATGGACTTTGGCTGGTGGATGACTCTTGAGAATTCTGCCAATCCGTTGGGAAATTTGGATCCTGCCCCGGCCGGCCTGGTGTTTAACGTGCATCCGACGCCACTTCGGCCGCTGGTACCGGCGAGATGAAGTCGTGTCAGGAAGCAGCGCGATTATTTTATGGGTTGAGGCGCTTAGTTTCTTTTGAGCCGAAGCATCAAGACATCGTGGCCGGGAATATTCGAATTGAGAATCTGCGAGGTGTCACCCGCGTCCCGTTTCGACCAGAGATTTCGCAGTGAATAGGTCGTGGTGTCGAAGTGGGCATCACGCCGGGAAAGAGCATCGGAAACCTTTTCATTTTTCCAGTCGAAAGAAATCGTCCTGGGTTCCTTATCCCGGTTGAGCGCGCACATGGCCCAATCGCCATCGCTCAATGGCTTGAACCAGATCTCCACGTCATCGTTGGTGGAATAAACAAAGCTCTCGACACCCAGATCGTCCTGGTTGACCGCGATGACCTCTTTATTCGTGAGGATGGCCAAAACTTCCGGCGACATATTCTGCAAATCGTTGCCTGAAATAAGCGGCGCGGCGAGCATACACCACATGGAAAAATGGGCCCGGTCCTCATTCACGCTCATGCCATTGCCAACCTCCAGCATGTCGGGATCGTTCCAGTGGCCGGGGCCAGCATATTGGCGCAGGGGCTTCTGCGCATCCACAATCCGCAGCACACCCCATTGTTGCCAGTTGGTATGATCCATGACGCAGTCGAAGCAAGGAGTAATGTCGGTGGTGGTGCGCCAGGAATTGCCGATGTCTGCAGCCCATAGCCAGGGTTTGTTCTGACCCCACTCGCAGATGCTGAAGACGATGGGCCGACCGGTGGCGCGGAGCGCATCACGCATCGTTGCATAGGCACCAGCGGCATTCAAATCTTCGCAGCCACACCAATCATATTTCAAATAGTCAACGCCCCATTGCGCATAAGTCAACGCATCCTGATATTCATGGCCGCGGCTCGCCGGACGACCGCCGCAGGTCTTGGCGCCGGCGTCCGAATAAATCCCAAACTTTAGGCCTTTTGAGTGGATGTAGTCGGCGAGGGCCTTGATGCCCGAAGGAAATTTTACCGGGTCGGGCTGAATAAATCCTTGCGCGTCACGCTGCCCCTGCCAGCAATCGTCAATATTGATGAATTGGTAGCCGGCGTCCTTCATGCCGTTAGTAGCCATGGCATCGGCCATCGCGCGTACTATCTGTTCATCAACATCACACTGAAACTTGTTCCAACTATTCCAGCCCATGGGCGGAGACAGCGCCAGACCGTTGTCCAGCGCGCGGGCGGAAAATTGCAGGAGCGAACAACAGATAGAGATCAATCCGATATGGCAAAGAAGGGTCAAACTGTTTAAGCCGTGGTTGTGTTTTGTTTTCATGCAGGGTTGGCGTTCTATTGGTCAGCAGGTGTTTGAATCGAGGTGTGAGACGGAGCATGGCTGGCAGGAGGATGAGTGAGAGCAGTCAAGTAATCCAGCACGGAGACAGCCGGGCCGGGACTTCCGTCGCTATTCCAGATGTCCCTTTCCGGCGCCCAATACATCACGCTTATCCCGTGTGGTGACTGCCTTACGGTGTTGACCACGTCGACCATGTATTGCAGCCGCCCTTCGGGTGTTTGCGGCCACAGCATGTCTTCATTTGTTTGAACCATGGAACGGCCGTAGCCTGTTTCGACGACGGCGAAGTCCTTGCCGTAACGACGGGCGCATTGGTACATATTTTCCCGTAGTTGATCCAATGTTCCATGCCCCCAGGGAGGGTAAAAGCTCTCGGCAATGATGTCGTATTCGACGTGGGCATCATCCAGATGATCGAAGAACCATTTGGTCACCTGCCAGTTTGCGCCCCGGTCAATGTGGATGGCGATACGCGGCGGAGTGTCTCCAGCGGCGGATTTCACTCCGCGGATCCCGGCTTTCAGAATGCGATCAAGGTGGTCCCATTGCTTCACGTCGTCGTAGGATTCCGATGGGTCATTTGGGTGGAAACCGGGAAACCGCACCTGTGCCAACGGCCACAAAGTTCCGAAAGTTATTTCATTGCCGACCTGGACCCAATCCGGCATCGCGCCGGCGTCTTTCAGTTGTTTGATGGTGTCATGGGTGTAGGATTCGACCTCCTTCTCGAGGCTGTCAAAATCCAGCCCTCTCCAGGCGACAGGAATGTCCTGATGTTGCGGATCCGCCCAGGTATCTGACAGGTGAATATCCAACAGGAGTGTTGCACCCGCGGCCTTGATTCGTTTCGCCAGCGGGATCGTGTTTACCAGCGAGTTGTCGGGGGCATCTCTTACCGGAGCAACAAATACGCGCAGACGAAAGACCTTCCAGCCGTGGTTCATCAAGATGGTCATTTCGTCGTTGGTACGGCCATTTTCCTGATAAAAGCGGAGGCGGCCTCGGCCACCACGACCGGGTACATCCAGCGCCGAGATGTCAGCGCCAAGGACAAAAGGTGTCGCAGGATTCGTTTCCACCCCGGAAACTTTCGAGAAAATGAGGGTCGACAGCAGAATCACGGCAGTAAACATTGATGCGACGCGCAGACATTGCCGTCTCATCGGCAGGTTGGTGAATTTGTGAAATTGAACGCGCATATTGACTTCTCTTCCAGATCATTTTGCCTCAAGTCCAACTTGATGGCGGGACATGAATTAGACGCGGTCCTGGGAGTGAAAGCTTTCCCTGCCAGCAAAGCCAGAGCGTGATGCTTTGGCAAGGCAAATCGGACTTTCCTCCCGCTCTCCAGGAGATGGCTTGGAAAAAAAAAGGCGCGTTGTTCACGCGCCTTGAAGAAATGCGGTTGAAAGTTATTTCAACTTCGCCAGGGTCGACTTGATCGCCTGGAAATTCGGCAGGTCTTTGGGGGTCGGGGTTTGCTCGCTGTATTGCACGATACCGCTTTTGTCGATCACGAACGCGGCGCGCGCGGCAGTGTCCCCCACTCCGGCGAGCATCGGAAACACGACGTCATATTTTTTCGTGACTTCCTTGTTCAAATCGCTGGCGAGCGTGAGCTTGATGTTGTTCTGTTTTGCCCAGGCTTCCTGTGCGAAAGGACTGTCCACGCTTACCGCAATGACGTTCGCGCCGAGTTGCTCGTACTCGCCGATGCCGGCGGTTTGGTCGCACATTTCCGTGGTGCAAACGCTGGTAAAGGCAAGTGGGAAAAACAGCAGCACGGTGTTTTTCTGGCCGAAATTGGCACTTAGCTTCACGTCAGCGACGCCGGAAGCGGTTTTGGATTTCAGTGTAAAATCAGGGGCTTTGGAGCCGACAGGTATTGGCATAATATTTGGTTTAAGGTTTCGTTGTTTAAAAATTTACAGTCGGAAATATTGGTGGTTTGACTGGTGCCTGTCAAATTTCTTTGGCCGACCAGGAGTGGGGCCCGTGAGCCCCGGGAACCCGCCGCGGTGAGGGACCATTGGCTTGACCGCGATCATCTTGGTGTCGGAGTATCACCGCGGTTCACAGGGCTGCCAATACCTCTTCCACGTGTTCATCCGGTTTCACATTCGGCCAGATCTTCTTGATCTTTCCATCTGGCCCGATCAAAAATGTAACGCGGTAAACGCCCAGGTAATTCCGGCCCATGAAGGTTTTCTCGCCCCACACGCCGTAAGCTTCCACAATCTTTTTGTCTTCATCGGATAACAACGTAAAGGGCAGCTTGAATTTATCGGCGAATTTGTCGTGCGACTTGATGGAATCAGGGCTGACTCCCAGCACCACTGCACCTTTCTTTTTAAATTCGGCGAAATTATCGCGGAACGCGCAGGCTTCCTTGGTGCAACCCGGCGAATCGTCCTTGGGGTAAAAATAAAGTATTACGTTTTGGCCTTTGAAATCGGCGAGCGAAATTTTTCCGCCACCACTTGTCGCCACAGAAAATTTTGGAGCCACATCGCCTTCCTTTAACTTCAGTTCAATTTCCTTTGCCATAATTTACAACCACGAATAAACAGGTATGCGGAAAAATGCAAAAACAATCCGCGTTTGTTTGGAGTTTCCAAGCAGAAGGGTTGAATAGGCCGCTGAATTTCAGCGGCGTGGGGCTCATAAATATGACTGAAAACATCGTTAACCTCGCACGTTGCGGCGTCTCCGCAGAACCGCGCTCCGGGATTTGGGGATGAGACTGCCACACTTATTTTTGGTTATTCTCGGGTTTGGGTTTAGTGGGCAAGCTGGCAGGATGCGAGCCGAGCTGTTTCATGCCGTCCCAGGTGTAGAGCAGCCCGGAAACACCGGTGAAAATCGCCGCGGCAAGCGTCAGATATCTTAAAACCAATTCACCGCGCCCGAAGTCCCATTCCAGCAAAATAAAGATAACCACCGCCATTTGCAGCACCGTGGCGATTTTGCCGATGAACCGGGGTCGCACGAGCACCTTGCCCACGGTGTAATGGATGACGATCAGGCCCACCAAAATCAGCAGGTCGCGTCCGATGATGGTACCCGTAAGCCAAAGGGGGATCTCTCCGAGATATATGCCGCGATCGACGCTCAAGGTGACAATGGCGGATACCAACAACAACTTGTCCGCCAGAGGATCAAGGACTTTGCCTAGTTCGCTGATCTGATGATAATGCCGGGCGATGTAACCATCCACCCCGTCCAGCACTGACACAATAAAAAAAGAGGCGATGGCAGCCACCCGGCAAAACTCGTTGCCGGTCCGTATGTAGTAAATCAATTCGACGACGAAAAATGGAATTAGCAGGATTCGTACGATGGTGACTTTATTCGCCGTCGTCATGGTTGAAGAATCTTACCACATGTCCGGCGGACGCGTGCAGCACTTCTCAGGACTTTTTGGGGTCGAACTTATTGAGGCCGACTTCGTGCGCGATCTCATCGAACTCCTCGTGGCTGACGGTTTCGAGTCGTTTGCCGCGGGCCTTAAGCTTTTCGTTGATTTTGATGGCCTTCTCGGTCATCTGATCGTGGGTTTCCTGGGTCCCGCCGACAAGCGCGAAATTATCGCCGGTAGTGAGACGTTTGTGACCGTCGGAATCCAATCCCACACCCAACATCATGCTCTTTCGTTTCTTCTTCGCTTTCGACATCGATACAAGCTAAAGCTAGAGTTCAGCCCGGTCAAGTCACGGTAAAATTCCGCTGCGCCCTCAAACTCAATTCGACGTCGTCAAAGATTTTCCGTTGTCGCCGGAACTGATTTTCAAGAGGAATGGCGCGGCGCTTTTAGCCCATTGGACTGGCGCGGGATAACCCGCGGCGCCCCCGGCGAAACAACTGCGGAGCATGTCCGTGTCAATGATGCCAGGGTTAAGCGGCACGGCAGCCATGCCGGCCGGCAATTCCTGGGCGAGCGAGCGCGTGAGTCCTTCAATGGCCCACTTCGTTGCGCAATAAGGCGCAACTTCCGCATCCGCCGAGCGGCCCCAGCCGGAACTAAAGTTCACGATGACGCCGCTACGACGAGCGATCATCGCCGGAGCAAAATGGCGAATTACATTAGCTACGCCTTTGATGTTCACGTCAATCACGTCGGAAAACTCGCGCGCGGGCACCTCCCACAGCGGCGCGTTGTGGTTGATGAGCGCGGCATTGTTTAGCAAAAGGTCGGGCGCACCATGAGTCGCCAGGATTCGTTTTGCCCACGCGGAAACTCGGTCATCGTCCGCAACGTTCACCACCGCAAAATCGTTGGGTGCGGCAAATTGCTTCTGGAGTGAGGCCATTTCCTGTTCTGAACGGCCACAGCCGAGGATGACATGCCCGAGGCGGATGAATTCAGCGGTCAACGCGCGGCCAAGCCCGCGCGAAACGCCAGTGATAGGGATGGTTTTCATCTCAAGGGGGAAACGGCATGCGGCCGTCCCATCTGCATCGGTCAATCAACACAGCTCCACTCGTGCGCAAGCATCATTCACGTGGATTGAACTTAGATTCCTTCGCCAGTTGTTCCCACAATCCTCTCTGCGCCTCGGATGCTTTCGGAGGAAATACGATCTTTGTCACCACAAACAGATCGCCGTGTGCACCGCCGCGCTGGGGCAGTCCGCGCCCGCGCACACGCAACTTTTGGCCACTGGAGGTGCCGGCGGGTATTTTGATATTCACGCGTCCGTCCAGGGTGGGGACGGTGATTTCCGCCCCGAGTGCCGCTTCCCACGGGGCAAGCTCCAATTCGTAAACCAACTCATGGCCATCCACGTCGAAATCAGGATGCCTGGCGAACCGCACATTCAAATAAAGGTCTCCATTTGCGCCGCCGCCGCTACCATGTTCTCCGCGACCGGCCAACCGCAGCTTCTGCCCTTGAGAAACCCCTGCGGGGATGCGCACTTGGTGCGATTCGTCGCGGTCGGCGTGGCGGATGGTAACCGTGCGCACGGAACCACGCGCAGCCTCCTCCAGGGAGACCATGATATCGCCCTCGATGTCATTGCCCCGCTCGGGCGATTCCTCCTCGGAATAGTTGCCGCGCCGGCCAAAACCTCCGCCACCACCACGCACGCGCGAACCGAACAGTTGCTCGAAAAAGCTGCTGAAGCCTGTGCCGCCAAATTCGAAGTCCTCAGCGGTGGCGTGGCCACCACGAAAGGCCTGTCCGCCGCCAAATCCGCCGTGCCCTGGAGGCGGACGAAACTCCGCGCCCGATTTCCAATTTGGGCCCAACTCATCGTATTTCTTGCGCTTTGCAGGGTCCCCCAGCACTTCGTAGGCTTCGTTGATTTCCTTGAATTTCTCCTCGGCCTTTTTCTTGTCCTTCGCAACGTCGGGATGAAACTCCCGTGCAAGCTTGCGGAAAGATTTTTTGATGTCCGCGTCACTTGCAGTGCGCGGCACCCCGAGGGTCTTTGCCAATGAATTTGCCCGCAAGCGGCTATTTGTCAAAGCTGCATCCAGGAAAAATTGAACGAGCCAGAACGTCTATTTGAGCCTGGGCGCTGTAACTTCATCAGGTAATTGGGCCACTAGACCCGGACACGCAGAGCCCAAGCAAGGAAATTCCAAACAACGGGCAGGAAAGCCGCCTGAGAAAATCCCGGACGGCTCCTTCCCGAACGGCTTCTGGAGGATTGTTATTGGGGACGCTTGGTGTTGTCCACGCTCAGATACTCTGTGCCCCCGGCGTTGCCGAAGTGTCGCCAAATTTTGACCAGGATCTGGTCGCCTTTTGCCGCCTTGCACAAGCGAACAGCGTCGTCCGAATCATTGACTGCATGATGGTTGATTTCGACGATGACGTCGTTTGGCTGCAACCCGGCGTCGGCGGAGTTTGAATCACTGTCCACCTCAGTAACAATGGCCCCGTGAATATTATCCGGCAACCGTAGCTGACTGCGGACTCGGGTATCCAAATCAGCGACCGTCACGCCGTCCAGCGCATCCGTCTTGGATGAGCCGATGTTGGAATCATTTTGGTCATCTGGAGCACCGCCAGATTCAGACGAGGTGCCCAACGGCACTACCACGGTTCGCGCGACACCATCCCGGATTATGCCCAAACTAGCCTTCGATCCGGGGTCAAGTTGAGAAACTACGGCTTTCAAGTTGTCCGCACCGGTAATCTGCCGGTCATTCAGAGACACAATAACGTCGCCGGAGAGGATGCCCGCCTTATCCGCAGGGGAGCCCGGAAGAACGTAGCCGACCAGCGCGCCGTTTTGATCGGACAGGCCGAATTGCTGCGCGAGCCCGGGATTCAAATCCTCCGGCAACACGCCAAGATAACCGCGTATCACCTTGCCACCGACAAGCAGGCGTTCCAGAACTGTCCGCGCCATGTTGACAGGCACGGCGAAACCGATGCCGTTATTACCTCCACTCGGGCTAATAATGGCAGTATTGATACCGACCAAACGGCCCTCGGCGTCGACCAACGCGCCGCCGGAGTTGCCCGGATTGATCGCCGCATCCGTCTGAATGAAGTTTTGAATATGCGGCTGGTTCTGGTCATCGTCCTCGAAACTGCGGCCCAAGGCACTCACGATTCCCTTGGTTACGGTTTGGCCGACACCAAAAGGATCGCCGATCGCCAGGACGACGTCGCCGACTTCGAGCTGGTCGCTGTCTGCAAGCGTGATGGCGGGAAGATTGTTCGCTCCGATTTTGAGGACCGCCACGTCGGTAGCCGCGTCTTTCCCGATGATTTTTGCCGGGTATTCTTTCTTGTCGTCGCCGATGGATACTTTGACTTCGTCGGCGTCAGCCACGACGTGATTGGCTGTCAGGATATAGCCATCGGGAGAAACGATAACGCCGGAGCCGAGGCTCTCTTCCTTGCGCATATGTTCGCGATTATCGCCACCTTCAGGATCGCCGAAGAACTGACGGAAGATGGGGTCGTTAAAGAACGGATTATATCGGGGGCGTTCCCTGATGAAGCGCGTGGAAAAAATATTGACGACGCTCGGAGCAACCTTCTTGACTATTGGAGCGAAGCTAGTGCCGGATCCGGGGTCGCGGTTGATGGCTGTTTTGTCAACGCGAATCTGCGGGCTGCTTTCGCGTGCCCAACACGTGTAATGC
>JBEKMT010000073.1:0-41500 GCA_050008355.1 Verrucomicrobiota bacterium | reverse complement strand
ATCCCCTCACCGAACCGCAGCCGCTGGCTGCAACCATGCGCGAGGAGTTCTTCCACGAAATCGAAACCGCCCGACCACGGTACGTTGTTTACTTTAACCAGTTGTCGTCGTGGTGCTCAGTCATTGCGCCCGGGCAAACGCAACAAGCACTGGATCGGATAAACGGCTGGTGGGACAATTACGCAAAGCAACATTACCAACTGGCTGGTGTGGTGGATACGGTCAAGGATCAGCCATCCCAATTTTTCTGGGATCAACGATTGTCCAGCCGCACCAATGCGTCACCGCCAGTTATTTCGATTTATCGCCGTAACTGAGTTTCGTCAGAACCCAAACGAGCGATGGCGTTGCGCTTGCAGCACGGCCCGCTTGTGGCTAAATCACCGGTGTGAAATCATTGACTGAACAACTTTGGTTTGAGGTACCGGGGCGCCGGGGATTTGTGAATATCACGGAAACCGTCGCCGCATTGGTCCGTCAAAGCGGCGTGCAAGAGGGACTCTGCCTTGTCAACGCCATGCACATCACCGCCAGCGTGTTCATCAATGATGCCGAGGATGGCCTGCTCCACGATTATGCAGTCTGGCTCGAAAAACTGGCGCCGCACGCACCCATCAAGAATTACCACCACAACCTTACCGGCGAAGACAATGCCGACGCGCATTTGAAGCGACAAATCATGGGGCGCGAGGTCGTCGTGGCGATCACAAAAGGGAAACTGGATTTTGGCCCGTGGGAACAGATTTTCTATGGCGAATTTGACGGTAACCGCCGCAAGCGGGTACTAGTGAAAATTATCGGGGAGTAGGTATTGATCACTCCCACTCGATTGTTCCCGGCGGTTTGCTGGTGATGTCAAGGACGCAGCGGTTAACGCCTTTTACCTCGTTGATGATACGGCTCGCGAGTTTCTCCAGCAAATCGTAAGGCAGCTTCACCCAATCCGCCGTCATGCCGTCCTGCGATTCCACGGCACGGATGGCAATAGTATAATCGTAAGTGCGTTCATCGCCCATCACACCCACGCTACGCACAGGCAGCAACACGGCAAAACTCTGCCAGATCTTGTAGTACAGGCCGGACGATTTCATTTCTTCGACGACGATAGCATCCGCGTTCCGCAAGATCTCGCAGCGAGACGGCGTGACTTCGCCGAGAATGCGCACGGCCAGACCCGGGCCGGGGAATGGCTGACGATGAACGATTTCCTTCGGCAAACCGAGCTCCAGTCCGAGCTGCCTGACTTCATCCTTGAATAAATTTTTCAAGGGTTCGACCAGGGCGAACTTCATGTTTTTCGGCAAACCGCCGACGTTATGATGGCTTTTGATCAGCGCGGCCGGATTGCCGGCAATCGGCACGGACTCAATGACATCGGGATAAAGGGTCCCCTGCGCCAGAAACTTGGCC
Source organism: Verrucomicrobiota bacterium (assembly GCA_050008355.1). Lineage (GTDB taxonomy): Bacteria > Verrucomicrobiota > Verrucomicrobiia > Limisphaerales > UBA11358 > UBA11358. Next base: position 40,090 of record JBEKMT010000073.1, on the reverse strand, counting down.
TTGCCCGCGCGCCGGGTTGCGGCCTGGAAAACCTCGATAAACGTCCTGCCGATGATTTTGCGCTTTTTTTCCGGATCGGTGACGCCTTTCAATTTGGAAAGGAATTGTCTGGCCACATTTTCGTACTGCAACTTAATGCGGAAATGTTTGCCAAAAACCTGCCGGACGACGTCCGCTTCGCGCGCGCGCAGCAAACCGTTATTGACGAAGATGCAGGTCAATTGGTCGCCGATGGCCTTGTGCAGCAATGCGGCCGCGACGCTGGAATCCACCCCACCGCTCAAACCGAGGATCACCTTTTCCTTGCCTACCTGCCGGCGAATTTCCTTGATGGCTTGGTCGACATAATTGCGCATGGTCCAGTTGCGGCCGCAGCCGCAGACGCCGTGGACAAAGTTAGTAATGATTTCCCTGCCTCGCGGCGTATGGACGACCTCAGGATGAAATTGCAGGCCGAAGAACTTTTTGCCGCGGTTTTCAATCGCCGCGTATTCGGAATTCTCCGTGACAGCGACTGGTTTGAAACCGTCCGGAATTTTCGTGAGTTTGTCACCGTGCGAATTCCAGACCTGAAGCGACTTCGGCAATTTCGAGAAAAGCAGGCATGAGCCGTCTTTCACCGTGAGCGTGCCTTTGCCATATTCACGTTTGAGGCCTTTCTCGACGCGGCCGCCCTGAAAGTGGGCGAACAGTTGCACACCGTAACAGATGCCCAGCACGGGGACGCCGAGCTGGAAGATGTTTTTATCCGGGAGGGGCGCGTCCTTGGCATAAACGCTGGACGGACCGCCTGACAAAATGATCCCGCTGGGCTTGAGTCTGGCGATTTCGGCGGCGCTCGTGTCATAACGCAGGATGATGGAATAGACGCTGCATTCGCGGACGCGCCGCGCAATGACCTGCGTGTATTGCGAGCCGAAATCGAGGATGATGATTTGTTCGTTCATGAATTGGAAAAACGAAAGGAGATTCTCTTTTGCCGGCGACCGTTTTGCCAGCGAAAAATTTTGCTCCCGCTGCCGGATTGGGCTACAACGCTGGAATGAGATTGGCCGGTCGAACCACTGCGGGGGGCTTTTCGCTCATCGAGCTGCTCGTTACGCTGGCCTTGATTGCCATCCTTTCAGCTATGATGTATGGCTTCGCCTCCGGCAAACATCAGCGGACCCAGAAGCAACTCTGTGCAGACAACCTTCAAAAAATTTACCTCGCGCTGCAAATTTACGCGAATGACTACAAAGGCGCCCTTCCGCAAGCCACGAACGCCCAGACATCCGAAGTACCTCTCAACGAACTTGTGCCAAAATACACGACGGACACTTCCATTTTCGTCTGTCCGGGGGGGCGCGATGCGGAGCTCCCTTCCGGCGAGCCACTGACCAGGAACAAAATCAGTTACGCCTATTACATGGGGCAGCGACTCGACGCAGCGCCAGGCACAGCCCCAATGATCCTGATGTCTGACCGGCAGGTGAACACGGAATCAAAGAGGGCAGGAGAATTCGTTTTTTCACCGGATGGAAAATCGCCTGGCAACAACCACCATAAATTTGGCGGTAATTTCCTTTTCAGCGACGGTAGCGTGCAACCCAGCGATGCGCAACTTACGTTTTCGCTGGTCGTTCCGCCGGGCGTCGTGCTATTGAATCCCAAACCGTAGCACCATGAAAATTCAGTGCACATGCGGAGCGAAATACGCCTTCGATCTCAAGCCCGAAATGTTGAGCAAACCGGTCACATTTGTTTGCCCCCAATGCGGTTTGGATTCATCCGAGTTCGTCAACCAACTCGTCCGGCAGGAGCTTGCGGAACAGAACCTGCCAGCTGCCCCCCCGCCGCCAGACACGCCCGAACCACCGTCCAAACCAGCACCGGCGCGCCTCAAAATTTCGCACGCGGAAAGACCTGCGGAACCGCCTCCATCAGAAATGGCACGACCCGCGGATTACGTTTCGAAACATTGCCCTAAACATCCCCGTGAACTCGCGACGGAAATCTGCGCCAATTGCGGAAAGCCGATTTGTCCGCTGTGCATGGAGGTGTTCGGGTACTTTTGCTCGCCGCTCTGCAAAAACAAGGCCGAGTTGCAGGGCATCGCGGCACCCGAATATGCCGGACAACGTTTTGCTGTGGAAAAACGATTTTGGCGCAAGACCGGATCGATTTTCGGCTCCATTGTTGCGGTGCTGGTTTTGGCTCTCGGTCTTTGGGTTTGGTACGCCTGGTTCGGCTCTGTACCGCGCACTTATTTTTCCGTGCGTTTTGCCGATGACGACCGGGCGTACGCCGGTAGTGCCCAATTAGTGGGCGCAGATCAAATTGTCTTCCTCCACGGCGGCACGCTGGCGCGTTACAATCTGAAAACTGGGAAAGAAATCTGGTCGCAGGAGTTGGTGACGCCAGACCAGATTGCGGCCGTTGTTAGACAGGAGGAGGAAGAGCGGGCGCGCGCCAACCAGAATGCCAGCGGCGATGAATACGTCCACGTGCCGCCTCCGGGGGCGGAGGAGCGCGAAGCCAAAATCGCGCTGCAGAACGCGCTGACCCTGCGAGTCACCGGCCAGAATATTTGGGTTGCCGGTCCGGATAAATTGACGCATTACGATTGGGATACTGGAAAGGTGCTGCGAGAAACCATGCTTTCGGGATTGGCCGTCACCTTCGACGATTCCGAGGGCGGCGGACTTTTCTCCACTGGTGGCAAACCACTTGATCCGAACAAGGTGGCGCAACAGGCTCAAAATTTGAATTTGCCCGCCCGCATCGCCCTGCCCGCACTGCTTGCCAACGCTTCACACGAACAACAGCTTGAAGCCGCCTTGCGCGATAGCGATGGCGCCGCGCACCAGCGGACTCACAAGGCCGTCTCAACGCCGGAGGGAACGGAAAATATCACGTTGTTGGGGGACGAAAACGGTCTGGTACAGTTTGAGGTGAAAATGCTCCAGCAAAACATCGTGACCCGCGAGGCCATGCGGGCGGCATCCAAGAAATCAGTACTGGATAAACCCAACCTGACCATCTCGCAGACGGCTGACGTAGCCAATGAAACGCTCAATGAAATGCAGCGCAATAATGGCGGAGACCAAGTTTCCGAGGACGACAGCCGCTATCAAGTGACAGTCCATATCCCCAATTCGCCAGACATCGCCGATTGGACCGGAGAAGTTGTCGGACCGCCGGAATTGGTTGTTTTGAAGACCGTCAATGTCGTTGCCGCCGGCAAAACAATCATCGTACTGGACAAATCGAACAAAAAGCTCTGGGACGCCACGCTGACTTATAATGTTTCGCCGGCCAGCGGTCTCGAGAAATCACCCTATGGCGATGGCCCGTGCGTTGAACATAAGGGTCTGCTCTTTGTTTTCGACCAGGCTGTCTTGAGCGCGTTTGACCTGACGACCGGTAACGCCCGCTGGCGTTTGCCATCCGTCGGCATAGTTGGCCTGTTTTTCGACGGCCAAGACAATTTGTATGTCAACACCACAACCGGTAATCCGGATGACATCAAGTATTCCCGTCAAATCGACATCACAAAATCCACCGCTGCCGTTCTCGTGAAGATTGAACCGGCGACAGGGAAAATTTTGTGGCGCACCACGCCGGGCGGCTTTGTTTCCTACCTGTCTGGGAAATTTATTTATGCGGTCCAATCTTACGATCCGAATCCGACTGACGAGGAAGTGTTAAACGATTCAACGGTTGATTTGCAAAAACCGCCATACCTGCGCATGGTTCGCATTGATCCCGAAAACGGCCGCGTGTTGTGGGACCACGAACAGGATCGCTGCCCTGTGGCCGTGCACTTTGATCAAAACACGATCGAACTGATATTCAAACGCGAAGTGCAGGTGCTTAAATATTTGACCCTGTGAGCCAGTGATCCGACACCGCGACGGACAAATCCAAGCGGAACAAATTTACTCGCGAGTCGTCAACCGGCGAGCGACGGCGAGGCCTTGAAACCATTACTGATCACGGATAAAACTTCCGGCCACCAGATCGCGCGCCTGACGGATCAAATTCAAATCCTCCGCCAGATTGCCGAATCGCAAATCGGGCAGACCACTTTGCTGCTGGCCCAGCAATTCGCCAGGCCCGCGCAGCTTTAAATCGGCCTCCGCAATTTTAAAACCATCGCCGGTGTCTTCCATGATTGTCAACCGGGCCTGCGCGTCCGCATTTTTTGCGCTGGAGATCAGGATGCAAAAACTCTCATGCGCGCCGCGACCGATGCGCCCGCGCAATTGATGCAACTGCGCGAGCCCGAAATGTTCTGCGTTCTCAACCAGCATCACTGTAGCGTTCGGCACATCCACCCCGACTTCGATCAACGACGTGGCCACCAAGACCTGGATTTGGTTCGCGCGAAAGGCGGACATGGTCTTTTCTTTCTCCGCTGGCCTTATTCGCCCATGAATTAAACCGGCTTTGAAAGGAGCCAGCAAGCGCTGAACGTTTTCATATTCTTTGGTGACGGCTTTTATGTCCTTGTCCGTATCCGCAACTTCGACGCGCGGATATACGATGTAAACCTGCCGTCCACCGGAAATCTTCTCGCGAATGAAATCGAAGACCTTCGGCAGTTTGTCCGTCGTACGGACAAAAGTCTTTATCCCGCCGCGCCCACCGGGCAATTGATCAATCACCGAGACGTCGAGGTCGCCGTATAATGTCAAGCCGAGCGTGCGCGGTATCGGCGTTGCAGTCAGCACCAGCAGATGTGGATAATTGCCTTTGCGGACCAGCGTCTCACGTTGCGCCACGCCAAATTTGTGCTGTTCGTCGATAATCACCAGGCCCAGCTTTGGCACGACCAAGCCGGCGTTGAGCAAGGCGTGCGTGCCGATAAGAAAGGATGGAGCTGCTCCGCTTTGATCACCCAATCGCCATCCATCACTCTTTTGGCTCCCCGTTTGCAAATGCACGCTGATTCCGAGCGGCTCAAACCATTTTGAAAAATTCCGAAAATGCTGCTCGGCCAGGATTTCCGTCGGCACCATCAGGGCGGCGTTATACCCGCTTTCCAGAGCCATCAAAGCGGCGCAGCCGGCAACGACGGTTTTGCCGGAACCCACGTCGCCTTGCAACAGCCTGCGCATCGGGTGGGCACCGCCCAGATCCGCACGGATTTCGCGGAGAACTTTGGTCTGCGCCCCGGTCAATTTGAAGCCGAGTTGCGCGAGAAAAGGTTTCATCAGGAGGTTATCGCCGCCGCAGGCCAGGGCCTTGGCATTAGCCTCGAATTTTTTCCGGCGCGACTGGATCTGAAATTGCAAGGCCACATATTCGTCCAGGGCCAGGCGCTGCCTAGCGATTTGCGTATCCGCCATTTCCTGCGGAAAATGAATCATGCGGACCGCACTCGCCCGCGCCGGAAAAATCTTCAGATCCGGTCGGATGGCCGGTTCCGCAATTTGATGTTCAACCCTTTCCAAGGTACGCCAGATCAGCGTGCGCATCACCCTCGCCGTCAAGCCATCGGTCAGCGGATGAATCGGCACTATCCGGGAGACATGGATGAATTCATCGTCGCCAGACTCGACCAATTCGGTTTCAGGGTGGTCAACGTTGGGTGGCCTGAGCGAATCCGGTTTGCCAAAAACCAAAAATTCCCGGCCGACCGCGTACCAGTCTTCCATCCACGGCTGCGCCTGCCACCAGCGGCAGTGTAATAAGCCCGAGCCGTCATCCAGAACACATTCAAACATTGCCCGTGAGCCCTTGCGAAAGCGCTTGAATCCCGCAGCGATAATTTTTCCGCGGATGGTGGCCGCTTCCTTTAATTTCAAGTCGCGGATCGCCAGGAATTTCCTTCGGTCCTCATACCGGCGCGGCTGGTGAAGCAATAAATCCTCAATGGTAAAAATCTTGAGCCGGGCAAGCAGTTGGGCGCGTTCGTCGCCCACGCCCCAAGCCGAGGTAACGGGAGAATTGAGCGGGGAATTTTTAATTTCCGGCAACGACATTCCGCGAACGATACAAACCGGAGAAAAAGGCGGCAACGTGAAATGAAAATTATTCGCGAGCGCGACGTTGCGCCGCGGCGAAATTTGCGGAACAATCGGGGCAACAATACATGCCAAAAAAATCGTCAGCCGGCCGAAGTTCGAGACCATCCGTGATGATTCTTGGCGTCGGTTCCTTCGCACACAGCATTGGCACGGCGCTAACGGACGCGGGCGCAAGTGTTTCGACGTATCTCACCCGGGATTATGGTCATTTTCCTCCAACACTCGTCGGCGAAACCTTTTCACACGCAAATTTTCCGAGCCCGGTGGAATTGATTCGCCAAAAAAAAATCGGGGTCGTCATCCCGCAATCCATTGATTGGGCCCAGCAGTCATGGGCCAAAGACTTGATTGCGTCAGGCTCCGGGATTTTTTCACCGACCGGCGAGGCCATGCGAATTGAACGTGAACGCGATTTCGCCCGCGAACTGTGTACCCGGTTCAAGATTCCATTTCCAAAATCATTCGTCGCTTCAAACCGCATCGAGGCGGAAAAAGTCCTCGCCCGCCATCCGCAACCGTTCGTCATCAAAAATCCGCTGTGCTCGCCCACCAGCCCCATACATACGATTCTCTGTGAATCCCTGGCCGACACGCGTGCCTGGCTGAGACTGGTGAATTATGCCGAAGGTATTTTTTTGCAAGAATATCTGGGCCGCGCCGAGGCGGGCCACATTGTGCTGGTCAGCGGCGGCGAAATCCATTCGCTCGTAACGAACCAGGAATACAAATATGCCTTCAACGGCAACATGGGGATCGTCGCCGGCGCGCCGCTGGGCGGGTTAGTGGAACGAGATGAACAGGACCGGTACGGCCTCGCCCGCGAGCTGATCCACCCACTAAAACCCTGGCTGCGAGAGGCAAAATTCAACGGCCCACTGCAAGTGACCGCCGTCAAACGCGGCGGCAAGTGGCATGTAATCGAGTATAACATCCGCATTGGCGTCACCTCCGGCCCGATGATTTTACGGATGTTAAAAACACCGGCGGAAGTCGTCCGGCAAACAGCGCGCAATGAGAAATTGAAATTAGAATTCAAGAGGGAACTGGATTTCGGCTGCTCCCTGACACTTGCGGGCTACGGATATCCGTTTACGCAAGTGCGCGGACCGCAGCTGCCTCTGGAAGTGAATGGCAAATTTGATTGTGAGGTCTCATGGAATGAAGTTGCATGCGGCGCGGACGGAAATCTGATCGCCACCGGCCACCGCATAGCGGATGTGATCGCCCTCGCGCCAACATTGAACGCCGCGATTGACAGAGCATACGCTAACGTCCACAAAATCCGGGTTGTGGGCAGCTATTTCCGCACGGATGTCGGCCGAAGTTTATGGCCGCCGGGAACAACGTAATCCGTTACTCTGAAATACAGTAATTTCGGTGAAAGGTAATATGATTTATACATGTGGTGTGTTTCAAATGTTTCGCGGTTAAACATTTGCAATTATTTAAAATGAAGTTTGACTCCCAAAATTTTCCACTGCGGCCGGCCTGGATGGAGATTGACCTCGGCAAGTTCCGTCGCAACCTGCAGCTCATCCGCCGCGACCTGCCTTCCGGCGTGAAATTGCTCGCGGTTGTGAAAGACGAGGCTTACGGACACGGCTCGCTCGAGGTGGCACGTGTCGCCGTAGAAGAAGGCGCCTGGGGCTTCGGCTTGAGCACACTCGAAGAGGCGATGACATTGCGCGATGGGGGTATTACTGCGCCTTTACTGCTGCTCGGCGAACGGCAGGAAGCCGAACTCGAATGGTGCGCGGCGCACGACCTGACGATTTGTGTCAACGAACCGCACAATATCCGTGCCTTGGCCAAAATCGCGGCGAGAATGGACAAGCGGGTGCCGGTGCACGTCAAAATCCATACCGGCATGAGCCGTTACGGTGTGCGCTGGGACGAGGCATTGCCGCTCATCGAACACGTTGCCGCGGAAAAATCCCTGATTCTGGAAGGCGTGATGACACACTTTTCGCAGTCTGACGAAGCAGACAAAACCTTCGCGAACCTCCAGTTTGCACGGTTCAAGGAAGTGCTGAGCGCACTGGAAGAGAAGCATATTTCCTTAAAGCTGCGCCACGTGTGCAACAGCGGCGGATTCCTGGATTTGCCCCACGCGCATCTGGACATGGTGCGGACGGGCATCCTGATGTATGGCATTTTCCCCTCGCAAGTTTGCCGGCGGATTGAGGGTATCGAACCCGTGATGTCCGTGAAGGCCCGCATCGCAGCGATCCAGAAACTTAAGCCTGGCGAAGTTGTCGGCTATGGTATGCGCTACACCGCGAAGACAGAACGGCGCATAGCCATCCTGCCCATCGGGTATGGCGACGGTTTCCCGCGCGTGCGCAATGAAGGCGGTGCGCTCGTCCATGGACGGCTCGCACCGTTGGTGGGGGGCATCGCCATGGACGCGCTAATGGTGGACATCACGGATATTCCGCAAGCGAAAATGTGGGACGAAACCGTGATCATGGGCCGCCAGGGCGGCCAAGAAATCACAGTGCGCGACATCGCGAAGCTGAAGAACTCGGTGACATACGATGTGCTGACGAGCTGGCGGCTCCGCCTGCGAAGAAAGAATGTCAATGGGGATTCAAACAACCACGAATTGACACACCGGGAGACCTCGCCAGCATGAGCCCCACCGGTTGTCGCACATTGGTGGCTGAAAAATGAAATTACTGTTTTCCGAACAAACGGCTGATTACGCGCATTACCAGTTTTCCTATGCCGTTTGGGCGGTGCCGGAGGCTGGCGAAACGCCGGCGGACATTTTTCAGGCCGGTTTTTTACCCTCGTCAAGACAACTCGACCGTTTCTACCTATGCCGGCAAATCCGGGTGGCCCTGGAGAAATTTGAATTATCTTCCGAAAACCGTCGCATCCTTCGTAAGGGCGAAGGGATTAACGTGGAACTCGTCCCGCGTGAAAAATTTGATTACACGCCCGCCCGCCGCGAGTTTTTCAAAAGGTATGCGGACAAAAAATTCGGCCCGGACGTGATGAGCTACGAGCGTCTTGACTCCCTTTTCAGTACCCCGATTATTTCGCACCTCCTGGTTTTCACGGATTCAAAAACTGGCCAAGAGACCGGTGTCGTGACACTATATGTTGAGGGCAGTACTCTCGCGTATTATTATTATGCGTTTTACGACCTGAGTTACTTCAACCGCAACCTGGGCATGTTCATGATGACCTCGGCGGCGGAACTGTTCGCCGGACGCGGCGTCAAACATCTTTACCTCGGCACATGTTATTCAGACCGCGCACTTTACAAAACTCAATTCGCCGGCGTCGAATTTTTTAACGGTTTCCGGTGGTCGGATAACCTGGAAGAATTGAAATTCATTTTACAGCGCGGCCGGCAAAAATCCGACCAGCACTTGTTGGAAACCGAAGCCTACCGAACACAGTTTTACGAAGGCGACCTGGGAAAAATGACGAAAACGAGCAAGTTCCGAACGGAGGCGAAGTGAAATTCGCGCGAAATCTTCTAAGCGGAATTAGTTGACGTCAATTCCGCCGGCTCCAGCCGCATGGGTTCGTCGTGGTCCAGCGATTCTTCACAAACGCGCCAGAAATCCGCAGCCGTATCGACCCGGCGAATATCATGCAGAAATCTTTCGCTTATGCCTTCACCAATGAAGTTAGTAAACTTTTTCATCCGCTGGACCTGCGACAACTCACGAACACCCGGTGAAATCTCATTGTCCCACAATTCATGGATATAACTTAAAACATGGCGTCCGGTCGGCCAGGTGATGGGTTCGTTTCGGAATTCCGACCGGATTTGATCAAACAGCCAGGGATTGCGGATGGCACCACGCCCGATCATCAAACCATGCACACCGGTGTCGGCCAGAATCCCCTTTGCCTGCACCGAACTGAAGACATCTCCGTTGGCAAAAACAGGACAGCGCAATTCCCTGGCGGCTAGGGCGATCAAATCATATCGCACACCAGGACGATACATCTGCTTGACCGTGCGGGCGTGGACGGTAAGCAGGTTAATATTATGCCTGGCATAAACCGGCAGTAACGAGTCGAACTCGGCGGGCGATTCAAAGCCGATGCGGGTTTTGACGGTAAACGGGATCGACACCGCCTCACGCAACGCACCCAAAATGGCGTCGATGCGGACCGGTTCGCGAAGCAATCCGCCGCCAGCACATTTGCGATAAATGATCGGCGCGGGACACCCGAGGTTCAGGTCAATCGCGGCGATGGGAAATTTTTGCAGTTCCTTTGCGGTGCGGACCAGCGAGGGAATGTCGTTACCGATCAATTGGGCGACGACGGGTATGCCGGTCGGGTTTTTCGTGATGGAATCGAGGATCCATTTTTCAGGCTGCGAATCGCCATGAACCCTGAAGAATTCCGTCCAGAAGACATCCGGCCCACCGTAACGGGCGCAAACGCGCATGAATTGGAGCGTCGTCACGTCCTGCATCGGCGCGAGGGAGAGCACCGGGCCCGAGCTGCGGAGCAGATTTGAAAATGTTTCATGCGGAGTCACGCCTGGTAAGGTTAAACGAATTTGACACTGAAATACTAGTGTCGTGAAAATCAAGTTTTAGAGACGGGAGTGGCAATGTCCAGGTTCGCCCGAGCGAACCGTCGCGGGGCTCATGAAACTACGATCGTAGTCAACGCGCTCCCGGAGTGTTGGAAAGCATTGGGGTAGACTTTTTAATTCGGAAGAGACTTAATTCTTGCCTTTGCGCGCATTATCCGCAATTTAACGCGCATTACTTTCTAATTCATGAGTGAGAAAATTTTCATCGGTACGGACAGTGGCGCCACCACCACCAAGATTGCGGCTGTTTGGGAAAATGGCGAGGCGATCACCACTAAACTGCTCCAGCGCCCGACCAACGCGCAGAACGGGCGCGACGCAGTCATCCGCGGCTGGGTGGGTGCCATCACCGAATTTCTTGCGCAAAACCACCTTGACTGGTCGCAGGTGCAAGGCGTTGGGCTGGCGATTCCAGGACCCTACAAGCGTTACGGCGTCATGGACCGCACACCCAATCTACCGCCTAATTTTGAAGGTTGGGAGGTCCAAAAGGATTACAGTATGGCGCTGGCTGCCCAAACGGGCCGGTCGTTGCCGCTGACGATGGGTAATGACGGCAATTACGGCGGCGTAGCCGAAGCGCGGCTGGCGCGCGGCGAAACGAAAGTCTCGGTACTCATGTTCATGCCTGGTTCCGGTTTGGGATGTGCCTTTATTGGTGCCGACGGTTTGTCACTGGACGGAGACACGCTCGCGGGATTGGAAACCGGCCACGCCCCTGCGCCCTTGCATTTGCTGGACGGCATCCGGCCATTCCCTTGCGGCTGCGGACGGACGTGGGGATGTTACGAGGCGTACACCACCATTTCCGGCCTGCCTCACTTGCTGGAGGAAATAATCCACAAGTACCCTGATCACGACCTCGCGAAATCCACTCTGCCGCCAAAGCAAAAAGTATTGTCGCTGCGCACCCGCGCGCAAGAAGGCGATCCGCTCGCCGTGGAAATCTTTGATTTCCAGGCGCGGGTGATGGGCCTCCTCGTAGCCGACGTGGCAATGACCTTGGATCCCGGCATCGTGGTGATCGGGGGCGGCTTGATGGATTACGAAGCAACTACGGCTGGATTCCGCGACCGTTACCTGCGTATAATCCGTGAAACGGCCACGCCGTATCTCTGGCCGGCGCAGCGCGAGACGATCAAGATGGTTCCGGCGGTGCTGGGTGATTTGTCGCAAGCCATTGGCGCGGCGCTCGTGGCGCTCTACCGGAGCCGCCGCTGAAATTTTCTTCGTGTTCAATCGCGATGTTTCATGGTTAAATTTACCTGCCCATGAACGAATGGAATATCCAGTCCCGTGCGCACGCGTGCGAAGCGTGCCATCAGCCATTTGCAAACAAGCAACCGTACCACACCATCCTCTTTGACGAAGCGCCTGCATTGCGGCGTTCTGACATTTGTGAACTGTGCTGGCAAAAACAGTCTGCCGGAGCGGCAGCCAGCCAAGAAGGTTTTATCTCGCACTGGCAGGGGATATTTGAAGTACCACCGCCCGTGGTGGATGCCATTCAAAAGGAAACGGCGGAAACATTGTTGCGCAAGCTCATCGAACAAAACGAGCCGCAGCACGCGCCCGCCGCATACATTCTCGCCGTGATGCTCGAACGCAAACGACTATTGAAGGTAAAAGAACAGATTAAGCGCGACGGCCAACGCATCTTTGTTTATGAACATCCCAAAACCGGCGACATTTTTACCATTACCGATCCAGATCTACATCTCGACCAACTCGCACAGGTGCAACAGGATGTAGCGAATCTCCTCGAACACGGTCTGAACCCAGCCGTTCCGACAAAGGAAAAAGCCGGCGCCGGGAATGAACCCGCACCAGTGCCGCTGGAACCCGCGGCCGCGAACTAAACACCGTGTCTGAACTCGCCGCATTTCAAGAACGACTTGGCTGCCGGTTCCACGACGAAAACCTCCTGCGACTGGCGCTCACACACCCGTCGAAGGCGCACGAGATCAACACTGCCCTGCGGCACAATCAACGACTGGAGTTCCTCGGCGATTCCGTGCTGGGCTTGGTTCTTTCCCGTGAACTTTATGAGAAGTTTCCCGATGCTGACGAGGGTTCACTCTCAAAGTCGCGTGCGAAACTGGTGAATAGCCAATCGCTGGCGACACACGCCCGAACACTCGAACTGGGTACGCAATTGATTTTGAGTCGGGGTGAAGAAAATACCGGCGGACGTGACCGCGCCTCCATTCTGGCCGACGCGTTTGAAGCTTTGCTGGGCGCAATTTTTCTGGACCATGGTTTCGAAGACGCGCGCGAATTCATTCTACGCGAGTTCGCCTCCGATTTCAAACTGCTGGCCGGGTCCTCCGGCATTGAGAATCCGAAGGGCGAATTGCAGGAACTTCTGCAATCGAATTCGCCACGCGCGCCGGAGTACCAGCTAATCTCTGCCAGTGGTGCGGATCACGACCGTGATTTTGAATGCGCAGTGCTACACGACGGCGTGGAGCTTGCCCGTGGTCGCGGTAAAACGAAAAAAGCCGCTGAGAGCGATGCCGCCCTATCGGCGTTGAAAAAATTGCGGTAAGAAAACGATTTGAAGCGCCCAATTCCATGCTTCAACATCCAGCGAACTTTCAAGCACCAATCTTCAAGTATATAGCGGAGAATCGACTTTGGGGGTGGTGCCTGGGGCTTTGAGAAAACGCCTTATTTGACGTCGTCCAAAAACGTCAGCTTCACTCCGTCCTTTGGCTTGGAAAAGCTATCGAGCAGACTTGATCCAGCAACCGGGGCAGAGGAATTTTCAACTTTTGCCAAGGCTGGCTGCGGTTCGAGCGCGGAACGCAGCGCACCCTCGACGAGTTGAGCGCAATGAATTTTCATCGGTGGCAGCGGACCAAGTTCGCCGGCGAGCTCGCTGGTCTTAAGCGAAAGCGCCTCCTCGGCGGTCTTGCCGCGGATCAGTTCCGTCGCCAGGCTGGCAACGGCAATCGCCGTTTCGCAACCGAACGACTGAAAGGTCGCCCGGTCAATGACTTTCCTGCCGTTCTGCTCCTTGAACTTCACCCAGAGGCGAAGCATTTCACCGCAATCGGCGTTACCGACCGTGCCAACAGTGTCGGCATCGGCCAGTTCGCCCATGTTCTGCGGGTTCGCAAGCGCGGCCTGGATGCGCTTTTGCAAGTCCTCGGTCATCGAATCCATGCGGCAAGATAATTCAAATTCTCCAGAAGCAAAGCCTGAGAATTTGAATTTCCGCTTACAACGTTTCCTTGAGAATCGCCAGAAACTGTTTCATTGCCGGCGAAAGAACCTTGTTCTTCTTATAAATCGCAGCAAGCGGACGATAGAATTCGCCGTCCTCGATCTGGACCGCGGTCAGAGTTTGCTTTGCGATTTCCTGGGTGACCGTACCCTGCGGCACGATGGAAATGCCAGCGTCAATTTCGACGGCGCGTTTCACGGTCTCGACATTGTCGAATTCCATGACGTGATTCACTTCGACGTCGTGTTCCTTGAGAATTTTATCCAGCGCCTTACGGGTCGGTATGTCCGGCTCGAAGCTGATGACTTTCTGCCCGGCGAGGGCTTTGAGCTTGATGCTCTTTTGCTTCGAAAATGCATGCTGCGGGTGAGCAATCAACACGAGCGGTTCCTTGCGCAACGGAATGATTTCCAGTTTTGAATCTTTGACGGGATAAGCGACCAGGCCGAGATCCACGACATTGCTCAGAACATCCTCATAAACCTGATTGGCGCGACGGTACTCGACGTGAATGTTCACCGTCGGATAGCTCTTCATGAACCGCTTGATATACGGAGGCAAATCATGCAAGCCGATGGAGTAAATGGTCGCCAGGCGAATTGTGCCGGAAATGATGTCCTTCAACTCTTGTAAGCGGCTGTGTAAAGATTCATAAGTTTGGATGATTTGCTTGCTGTAGTCGTAGAGCACCTGACCTTCGCGGGTCAGGCGGAATTTCTTCTTACTGCGTTCGATGAGCAGTGACTTGAATGTCCGTTCCAGAGCACTAATTTGCTGGCTAACGGCGGATTGAGTTACGTTGTTAATTTGTGCGGCTTTGGTAAAACTTTCCGTTTCAGCCAGATCGCAAAACACCTTTAGGCTGTCAATTTGCATAAGTTAAATTAAACGGACAGGGCGGGGACGTCAACTACCGTCGTTCGAGGACATTACAGATTTTACTTTTTGGAGCAATTCCGTGCTGGTGAAAGGTTTTCGCAGATAAGCAGCTGCGGCCTGTTTGTCCTCGGACAACACATAACCGCTGGTGCAAAGGATAGGCAGGTTGAGCCCGAGGCGCCGGATGCGATCCATCAATTCGCGACCGCCCATAGCTGGCATCACCAAATCCGTGATGATCAAATCAACTTTTACGTCCGCGCGCGACAAAAGGTTTAAGGCGGCGAGGCCACTATTTGCTGTCAGGACCGTGTAACCGAAATCGGATAAAATCGTCTCGGCCATTGTTAACATCAGGCTTTCGTCATCCACCACCAGCACCGTGCCCGACCCCAGCAGTGCCTCGTTGGTGGCCATTGGTTCCTGGATTCGGGTGGTTTCGGCCGGCAGATAGATGCGCGCGGAAGTACCTTTGCCTAGGTGGCTGGATATTGCCACGCCGCCGCCATAATTGGTGATGATGCCATAAACCAGCGCCAGCCCAAGTCCGCGATGGGGTGGCCGTTTTGTGGTAAAGAACGGTTCAAAAATACGCGCCATCACCTCCGGCTCAATCCCCGCACCGGCATCGGAAACTTCCACGCTTACATAAGCACCCGCCGCGAGCCGCACGTTGCGGTCCTGCGTCGGTTGGGTCAACTCAACGTTGCGCGTCTGGATTGTGATCGCGCCGGAGCTGCCGGGGTCGAAAGCATCCACCGCATTCTCCAAAATCTTCGAGACGGCCTGCTGCACTTTGGCCTCTTCAAAGCGCGCTTCAAACAGATAACGCTCCAACATGAAATTCCAGGTGAATCGTCCGCCGCTGGCATTGCGAAAAAAATCCACACACCGGGTGACGACCGCATTAAGATTTCCCATCGGCGCGCGGCGCGATTCCTTTTCATTCCGGCTGAACTGCGCAAGCTCTGTCACGATTTCCGCAGCACGGGCGGTCGATTTTTCAATTTCGGTCAACGAGAGCCGCCATGGATGCCCCGGTTCCGCCTTACCCAACAACAGTGAAGTGTGGGCCAGCACGCCGGTGAGTGCATTATTGAAATCCAGCGACACCGTTTGCGCGAGTTGCAACATGCAGTCGAGCTTTTGCTTCAATGCCGTGTCGTGATCCGCCGGGGATCCCGCCCCCAGCGGGACGCCAACCCCGGAGATCAACTGCAAGGTAACCCATTTTCTTTCAGGGTCGCCAGCCCGGCAGATTGCGGTCGGAAAAGGGGCTGATTTGCCGGAAGCCACCCGGAATTTCAAGATTGTCACTACCGGCTGTGATTCGCGCCAGAGTGCCAAAAAATCGACTGCAGTGCCGCTGTTTTCTGATGACCATAGGGACGTCAGTTGCGCGCGGTCACCCCTCAACGCCTCGCCAAAAACATGTTTTGCCGCCGCGTTGGCGAGCAGCACCGTTCCTTCCGCGTCCACGAGCAATGCCGGCCACGCCGCAAACTCCAAATCAAATGACAGCTCAGATTTCATCCGGTGAAATAGAATGCGAAAACTACAATCCTTTTTCTAATATTCAAGGAGGGATGACGAAAGCGGATGGCAGCAAGTCCCGCACCGTAAATTCCCTGATCATTGGCAAATCGTCGCTGTCGGCAACAAAAACCTTCGCGTCCGGCGCGTATTCACGCAGCAGTTGACGGCAGGCACCGCACGGCATCGGCCCGCCACCGCAGCGCGCGACCACCGCCACCGCAAAAAAGGAGGTGTGTCCTTCGGTCAATGCCTTGAACAAGGCGATCCGTTCTGCACAACAGGTCAGACCGTAACTCGCGCTTTCCACGTTGGCGCCGACGACGATATGGCCGGACTTGGCAAGCATCGCCGCACCCACCTTGAATCTGGAATACGGGGACACCGAATATTCGCGCGCTGCTGACGCAGCCCTGACCAATTTCTTAGAATCAATTTTCATTTTCACCGCTTTGATTTTCAACCGAGATTAACAATCGTTGGTACTTGGACGCATATCTCCTCTGGATGGCGCCTCCAAAGATTCTGTGGCCCGATCAAATTTTTCCATAGAGGCGAACGAAGTTCTTGATCAACGCCGCACCAGATTTTTTCACACTTTCAGCGGCCGCCAACACCTCCGCGTGGGACAACTTTTGCGGGCTCAACCCCGCCGCCAGATTCGTGATGCACGAAATCCCGGCGACGCGCAAGCCGCATTGCCGCGCCACAATCGCCTCCGGCACCGTACTCATTCCCACGGCGTCCGCACCAAGCAAAGCAAAAGCGCGGATTTCCGCCGGTGTTTCGTAACTCGGTCCGCTTAAGGCCAGATAAACACCGCGCTGCAATATCAGCTTGGAAATTTTCCCCGCCCGGAGCAGAAGTCCGCGCAATTCTTTGTCGTAAGTTTGAGTCAAATCCACGAAGCGCGGGCAGCCGGGCATAACCGGACCGCGCAAGGGATTCGCTCCCATGAAATTAATGTGGTCGGTCAAGACCATGAAATCGCCGGGACGGAAGTTCTTATTGATGCCGCCTGCCGCATTGGTCAGCAAAAGGTCTTTTATGCCAAACGCCGCGAGCGAGCGAGTGGCGAAGGCCACACGCTCCATCGAATGACCTTCATAAAAATGGGTGCGCCCGCTTAAGACCAGGACCGGCGTTTTGCCCAAATCCCCGAAATATAGCTCTCCTGAGTGGCCGTTGACCATGGGCTTGGGAAACCCGGGGATTTTTGCGTAGGAAATCTTTTGGTCGACGCGAAATTCAACCAACGCGTGATGAAATCCGCTTCCGAGGACAATGGCGAGCGTCGGACGCAACAAAGACCTTTTTTGGAGGTATGCGGCGGCAAATTTGGGACTCGGCAAACTCATTTGAACGCAGTTTAATATTCATTTATCAAGAACCAACGAAAATAAATTGTCGTTCTAACCAAATGACTTGGAGTCATGGTCTGCTGATGACTATTGAGCGCGCGCTCATTCTTATCATCCAGGTAATGAGAACATGGAACCCATTGGATGCGGGGAAATAATCAACAAGGTTCAAACCAGAGGCTAAATTGTGAATTGGCCAGCCAACGAAATCTCTTCGAGCAAAATCAATTTGCCTTGGTCGGGTGACTGCAGTTCATCGTGTGAGAATTCTTACGCGTTTTCAGGCAAGAATTACTCTGGTTGAGCATGCTTTACTGGCGTTACAAATCCAGAAGCAAAGTTTCAAGGCAGGATTGTGGCCTCACCTAGTTTCCCGACTGAATTCAAATCGTGCCGCTTGATTTCCACCGCCCCTGCATTACTATACTTTCCCTTTGAATATGCAATTGAACAATGACGAAATCCGTCGGTACTCACGGCATTTGATTTTGCCCGAGGTCGGTTTGGCTGGCCAAAAACGCATCAAAGCCACAAGTGTCCTGTGCATCGGCGCGGGCGGGCTGGGCTCGCCGATCGCGATGTACCTCGCCGCCGCCGGTATCGGCAGGCTCGGAATTGTGGATTTCGATACCGTGGATTATTCCAACCTCCAACGGCAGATCCTCCATACAGACGCGGACGTGGGCCGCTCCAAAGCGGAGTCGGCGAAGGAAACCATCCACGGGATCAATCCGAATTGCGAAGTCGTGATCCACAACATGCGCATCTCGTCTGAAAACGCGCTCGATCTCATACGGCCTTACGACATCGTGGTGGACGGCACGGACAATTTCCCGACGCGTTATCTCACGAACGATGCCTGCGTGATTTTGAAAAAACCAAACGTGTACGGCTCGATTTTCCGCTTCGAAGGACAGGCGAGCGTCTTCGCGCCTCATCTTGGCGTGCCCGGGATCATCGGCTGCATCCAAGCCACCGAAATTTTAAAACTCGCTCTTGGGAAGGGAAACTTGCTGGTCGGTCGGTTGCTTTTGTTCAACGCACTGGAAATGAAGTTCCGCGAATTGAAGTTGCGCCGCGATCCACAATGCCCGGTCTGCGGAGACCACCCCACAATCACGGAATTGATTGATTACGAACAGTTCTGCGGCATCGTGCCTGAACTTGAACCGGCAGAGAATCCCGACGAGGTCACCGTTCAGGACATGAAGAAGGCACTGGATGATCCTAGTCTCGGCATCAAGGTCATCGACGTGCGTGAGCCAGATGAATATGAGATCGCCAAAGTGGACGGAGTACCATTGCTGCCACTGAGTCAATTGAACGAACGTTTCACCGAACTCGACCCCAACGTGCAATATTATCTGCATTGCAAAGCCGGAGTGCGTTCCATGAAGGCGCTAGGATTTCTGCGCCAACAGGGATTCAAGTATGTGAAGAGCGTCAAGGGAGGCATCACTGCATGGTCAGATGAAATTGACCATGACGTTCCGCGCTATTGAGTGTGCCCGGGTAAAAAATCAAAAGACCGCATCAAAAGGTTCATGGCCCGGGATCGTTTCCGCTCCCGCCGTCTTCGAACCGGCTTATTTCAAGTGCGCCGGGTTCAAGTGCTGCAATTCCTTCGGAAGGAAAATTCCGTCCTTGCGGATAAGTTTGCCGTCGAACCAGACCTCGCCACCGCCCCATTCCTTTCGTTGAATCAGCACCATGTCCCAGTGGATTGCGCTCTTGTTGCCATTACCGCAATCTTCGTAGGCTTGGCCGGGGGTAAAGTGCAGCGAACCGGCGATCTTTTCGTCGAACAATATGTCGCACATCGGACTCTGGATGAAGGGATTGAAGCCGAGCGAAAATTCGCCGATATAGCGCGCTCCGGCGTCGGTATTCAGGATTTCATTCAATCGCTTCGTGTTGTTCGCAGTAGCGTTGATGACTTTGCCGTCCTTTAAGGTTAGTTTGACGTTTTCGAATTTGGTTCCGGAATAAATTGTCGGCGTGTTGAACTGAATGCTGCCGTTGACGGAAAATTTCGTAGGACAGGAAAACACTTCCCCGTCCGGGATATTGCGGTCGCCTTTGCACATTTTCGCGCCGATGCCCTTGATGCTGAATGTCAAATCCGTTCCCGGTCCTTTCAAATGGACGGTATCGGTTTTCGACATTAATTTTTCCAGCGGGACCATTGCCTTCGCCATTTTCGCGTAATCCATGGTGCAGACGTCGAAATAAAGGTTCTCAAACGCCTCGGTGCTCATGCTGGCGGCCTGGGCCATGCTAGGCGTCGGCCACCGCAGAACGCACCAGCGGGTCTGGTTGACGCGATAATCTTGCACCGGCCGGATTACTTTGGAGTACAACTGCATTTTGTCGCTCGGCACGTCTGAATTCTCGCTCATGTTGTCCGCCCCGCGAATGGCGATGTAAGCCTGCATCTTTTTCATGCGGAACATTTCCAAGTCGCGAATGTCCGCCGCTTGCGCCTCGGTTACGCCCAGCAATTGCTCGCGCCCCACACGCGTGTGCCGAGTCTCGACAAAGGGAGTTGCGCCCGCCGCGCGCACCGCCCTGATAAGCTCCACCGTGAATTCGTCCGGAACGTCAATCATGTCCAACAGAATGCGATCACCTCTCTTAAGGGCGGTGGAATAATTCACAAGCAGTTTCGCCAATTTCTGATAGCGTGGGTCAGTCATATATTTTTCGTATTTGTAAAGAAAGTCAGGTTGCCGGTCTATAACCTTTTTCAGTGAGGCCGTTTCCAAAGAAGGGATTACATGTTTTACAATTAATATTTACTGTTTTTCAATAATCATTTCTTGACCAACGAAACTGGTTGGTTTAAACGACATGTCTTGAATGCGAAAGGAGTCTCTCCAACATCCACTGCACGGAAAAATCGGATCTAAAAAACCAGCCGGGCATTGACAACATTTGTACTGATCAGGGTGCCATTTCCTTTATGTATTCCAGCCCTCGATTTAAAAACTGTACATCTTGCAATCGGTGCAGCCTGGTGGTTGACCCATGCTTACACCTGTACGGCGGAGAAAACTGAAACCATGAATGCACTCGCGATATTTGCTGTGGGCATTTTCCTAATTGGCGCCATTCATTTGATAGCTTGTCAATCCTGTACAAAGAAACGTGTTTTTCCCAGGGCAAATTTAAATGAAATGAAAAAGCTGGGAAGGCATCTGGCTGGCTACAGTTCACCCGCGACGGCTGCCGATATCTTTGGTGCAGGCGCACTCCGCTTATCCCGAAGGCTGCTGGATAACGCGCGTCTACATCGATCGCTGAATGGCAGAGCAATTCATTTTGTCAGCTGGATAATGGACGAAGGCCAAAAGAATAAACAGGAACAGGAATTGACGTTTTAAGTTTATGCCCATCATCGCAAATCTGGACGTTGTTCTTGCTCGGCGGAAAATGCGGCTGAACGAATTGGCCGAAGCCGTGGGCATCACCGCGCAAAACTTGTCCATCCTCAAGACCGGCAAGGCAAAAGCCATCCGGTTTTCAACGCTGGAAGCGATATGCAAAACCCTTGAGTGCCAGCCGGGCGAAATCCTGGAATTCCGGCCCGAGACCGAGAAGAAGAAACCGGTGGCGCGCCTCTGACTTTTTCTTGAGCCGCAACCCCGGCGTCACGATCGAATTCACCAGAATTATCAAGATTAAACCGGGATTTCCACTAACAGGATTTTAATTGGGTTAGTTTTGTTGATTCTCTCTGCAGTTCATTTTTGCGAATCAGCGGCAGAAAATCCCCGCTTTACTCGCCACGGCGCACAGTTCATTTTTTACCTGATGTTTTTTTCCCGGAAAAACCTGGATGCATTTTGCGAACGCGGAATTTTATTATCGCTGCTGGCCCTGCTGGTCTTCGGGCCTTTGGCCTATGGTGCGGTCGACGAATGGTCGTTTGTGGTCGTGCAGGGAGTTGCCGTGGTCATTTTCATCCTGTGGGGTGCGCGGTTGTGGCTGAATCCCAAACCGAAATTAATCTGGCCGCCGCTCGCTTGGGTGGTGGCGGCTTTCACTGTTTACGCAATTGCGCGCTATTTTACCGCGGATATTGAATACGTCGCCCGCGCGGAAGTCATCCAGGTATTACTGTTCGCACTGGTGTTCTTTGTAGCCGTGAACAACCTATATGGCCAAGACAAAGCGCAGACGATCAGTTTCACGCTGATCACCCTGGCCACTCTTATTTCTTGTTATGCCGTAATGCAATTGATCACCCACTCCGACCAGGTTTGGAACGAGCATGCCGGATATATTGGACGCGGTGGCGGCACGTACATATCGCCAAACGACCTTGCTGGACTGCTCGGTATGATACTGCCTTTGGCGCTGGCCTATGTGCTGGTCGGCCGGCTCGGCATTGTGACGCGGATTTTGTTGGTGTATGCTGTGGTGGCCATGCTGGCAGGCTTAAGCGCGACCTTTTCACGTGCGGGTTGGGTGGCGTCGGGCATGGGAATTCTCCTTGTCCTGGGTGTTTTGCTATGCCACCGGAATCATCGGTTGCGGGCGCTGATACTATTGCTGTTGTTGCTCGCGGCTGGCGGGATTTTCGTATCAAAATATCTCTCAAAGACAGTCGGATTTCAGCAACGCGTCGTGAAACCTGAGGCAGGTGGTCCAGGCGTGGTGGACTTCAACACACGGCTCGAGCTGTGGCAGGCGGGCAAAGAGATGTGGCTGGATCATTTCTGGTTTGGTGTGGGGCCGGCGCACTTTGACTGCCGATTTCCCGAATATCGCCCTGCCATCATCCAGGAACGCCCCAATCGCACCCACAACGATTACCTTAATTTGCTGGCAGATTGGGGGACTGTGGGTGGGATCATTGTATTAGCCGGGATGGGGATTTTTATTGGTGGATTGCTGAAAACCTGGCCGCATGTACGCCGGGAGGAGGTTGACTTCGGGCGCGGTCAAAGCAACCGCTTTGCGTTTTTCCTCGGCGCTACGGGTGGACTCTTCGCCCTGGCTTTGCATTCAGCGGCGGATTTTAATCTGCATATTCCAGCGAACGCAATGGTCGGCGTGACTTTGCTGGCGTTGTTGGCCAGCAACATCCGCTTTGCGACGGCGCAACACTGGCGTCGCGCAGGCGCGCCTACAAAACTGGTATTTATAGGCGCGCTGGCGGCTGCCTGCATCGTCTTTATTGCGGATGGATGGCGGCGCGGCCACGAATCCTTTTGGCTGGCTCAAGCGGAACAGCAGGAGATTTATTCGCCGGAGAGAGCTGCACTATTGCAGAAGGCGTTTGCCAGCGAGCCAAAAAACTTCCAAACGGCTTATGACATTGGGGAGTGTTTCCGCACGCAAAGTTTTGCCGGAGGTGACGACTTTGCTTCGCTCGCTCAACGAGCGATGGATTGGTATGCCCGTTCAATCCGGCTTAACCCATATTACGGCTATAATTTCATGCGCACCGGCATGTGTCTGGACTGGATCGAGCAAAGTGCGGCGGCCCAAAAATATTTCGACGAAGCCGAGCCGCTCGACCCCAACGGCTACTATATGGTTGCATACATCGGATGGCATTATGTTCAAATCAAGGACTATGCGACGGCACGCCAATATTTTATCCGGTCGATGACTCTCGACAACAGCACAGCCTTTGCGAGAAATTACCTTGCCATTTGCGAGAGAAAAATGATTGAAAAGGCTTCAGGCCAATCAGTACTGCCTTTTGATTATTAAAAAAAGCCGGTTGACAAACGCCGGCGCGAGTGGATATAGTGAAGCCAGTCCGAAAAACGCAGAAAAGTGATTTTATGAAAAACTTAAGAAATATACTTGCTTCCGCATTATTTGCCTCGGTTATTTGCTTTGGTGCAATAAGTTACGCCCAGGATACTCAGGCAGGGTTCGCGACGGTTGTTCGTGTTCAAGGCTTAGCGAGCTACTCTCTCGGTGATGGCAACTGGCACCCGCTGATAGCTGGCAGAACTTTGGTGGCTGGTTCATCCATTCGCACCGGCGATGGTGGTATTGTAGACGTTGTATTGGGCAAACAGATTGATTTTCCACAATCACAAAGGGCGCCCGACCGCATCACGCAGGCAGCGGACGCGCCGGTCCGTGGTTTGATTTCATCAAAACCGTCTGAAGTGCAGAACGTTGTACGTCTGACCCCAGGCACCATCCTGGCGATTGACAAGCTGACCACCACTGATACCGGCGCGGATACTGTCAGTGATACCGAGCTGGATTTGCAACAAGGCAAGATTTTCGCGAGCGTTAAGAAGCTCTCGGCAACATCGCAATATTTGGTAAAGATACCCAATGGTATTGCTGGTGTCCGCGGGACTGAGTTCTCGGTCAGCGCTGATGGTGCGACCGCTGTGTTCAAGAGCGACACCGGCGGATTGGTCCTTTCGCTGACCATTGGCGGCGTTACAACGACGTATGATATTGCCCCAGGCCAAATGTTGGAACCCGCGTCAGGTGGAACGGCTCCGATTTCTCCGAGCTTAGAATCCATTCTTTCCGCTATTTTCTCTTCATTGAAGACGACCTACAATGTGGTTGTGAATTTCGATTACAATAATAACAACCTCTACATTTCGTCGATCACCGGGTTCAAGAACGGGCAAAAAGCTGAGTGAGATTTTTTGGAGTTTAAACGCTAAACCAGCGCAGCCTTGAGTTGCGCTGGTTTTTTGTTTAATTAGACGGCGTGCAATTCAAGCGTCCCAAACGAGCGCCTTTAATCCTTGCGCTGACCGTGCTTGCATTCGTTTGTGGGATCCGTCTGCTTAATCCCGAATTCCTGGACCAGCAAGAACGCATAACCTACGACTGGCGCGTTCGTGCTGCCCACAGATTTCCAGCGGCTGTCGCCCCCAATCTCGCTTTTGTTTCAATGGAGGATTCCAGCATATCTGAAATCCGACATGGACTATTGGGCCTACCTTACGGGCTATACTGGCCGCGTCATATCTACGGGCGGATAGTAGAGGAACTCGCGGCACAAGGGGCAAGAACCGTCGCGTTTGATGTCTTGTTCGGGGAGCTACGTCCTGATCATGCTCCGGTTTTGATGGCCGACGGAAGCTTGATCGAGTCTGATGATTTTTTTGCGATGCAAATGCAATTGGCCGGCAATGTCATTCTTCCCTACACCCCGGAAATAACTCCGCCCGATTTATTTACCACGAATTGCCTGACACTGGGGGACATCTCAACTGAAAAGGATTCCGATGGTGTTTTGAGGCGTGTCAAAAGCTTTAACATGAAATGGCATCCTGCCTTCAAATCTGCCGCCAGGCAATTCGGAATCATGCTGGACAAGGCGCAAATTGAACCTGACCGGATAGTGCTGCCGCAACCCAGCGGGAAAGAGGTTACCGTCAAACTTGACACCAACGGCGATTTTGACCTGACCGAATTTGTAGGTGATAAGATCCCAAAACGATTCAAACGCTACGACAAACCATTCCAAAGAGTTTGGGATATGGGAATCGTGATTGCCGCCCAAGAACTCAAGCTTGACTTGGAACATGCCGAAATCAACCTGCCTCATGGCCAAATCCGCTTCCACGGTGCCAACGGCATTGAACGAACCCTGCCGGTGGACGCCAGGGGATATTTCTACATAGACTGGCAGATAACACCGACCAGCCGCGATTTATTGCGTGCTCCCATCGAAAACATTCTCAAACAGGACAAATCGAGGTTGCACGGCCAAACCAACGAGCTGAAAGATGATTTTCGGGGCAAACTTGTGGTGGTCGGTTCGGCAGCTCAAGGAAATGACCTGACCGACCGAGGCGCAACGCCTTTGGAGAACGATACGTTGCTGGTCAGCAAGCATTGGAACGTTGCCAACTCCATCATCACGGGCCAGTTCATCCGCCGCGCTTCCTTGCCGCTGGACATTGCCATCATCATTTTTCTGGGCGCGCTCACCGCCATGGTGACTTGGCAATTGCGCGCCGTGGCCGCGAGCGTTTCCGTATTGGTCCTAATGGCAGTCTATTTTGTGCTGACGTTTTATGTGTTCGTCCATTTTCGTTTCTGGCTGCCGGTGGTTTATCCTCTTGGTGGCGCGATGCTGACCATGCATGGTATTCTGCTGGTTCATCTGGTGGTATTCGAGGAACAAGATAAACGACGGGTAAAATCGATTTTTTCCAAGCTGGTCTCGCCGAATATTGTGAATGAGCTGCTGGAGGCCAAAAAACTCTCGTTGGGAGGCGCGCACCGTGAAGTCACCATTCTTTTCGCCGATGTGCGCGGGTTCACGGCGTTCACCGACCAGACACATGAACAAATTGCAAAATTCATCCGGGAACACGAAATGGACCCAGCCGTCGCGGAGAAATACCTGGAAGAGTCTGCGCGGGAAACATTGGAAACCGTTAATCTCTATCTTGCCAAGGTCGCCGAGGCGGTGAAGGAGAACGATGGCACGCTCGATAAATACATCGGCGATTGCGTGATGGCGTTCTGGAATGCGCCGGCGGCCATCGAGAACCATGCCTTGGCCTGCGTGCAGGCTGCGATTGCTGCCCAGCGCGCGATCTTTGCGTTAAACGAGCAACGCCTGGCCCAAAATCCGGCGCGCGAAATTGAGAACCGTGGTCGGCTGGCGGCTGGTTTACCGCCGCAACCCTTACACGTTGCGCTGCAACTGGGCACCGGCATCAATACGGGTCTTGTCACCGTCGGACTGATGGGCTCGGATCTGCATGGGTTCAATTACACTGTTTTCGGACGGGAAGTGAATCTCGCCAGCCGGCTCGAGGGTGTTTCCGGCAGCGGACGCATCATTATCAGCGAGGAATCATATTTTCAGCTGCTGCGGCACGCGCCGGAAATCGCGAAGACCTGCAGAGAGCTGGCTCCCGAGAAGGTCAAAGGATTCCGTGACGCTGTCAGAATTTACGAAGTACCGTGGCAAAACAAATAGTTTTGAATTTTACATTTAACGTTTAAATTTTTGACCGGAAGACCAACCTGAATTCAAAATGCGCATAGCGATATATCCCGGCAGCTTCGATCCTTTGACCAACGGTCATCTAGACGTGTTGCAACGCGCGGCAAAACTCTTTGACCGTGTTATTGTGGCTGTCGCCAAGAACGAGGGTAAACAACCATTGTTCACGCTGGCGGAGCGGCTGGCGCTGGTTAAAGCCGCGGCGGTACATCTGCCTAATGTCGAGGCAGATGCCTTCGACGGATTGCTGGTCGAGTATGTGGTGCAGAAGAAGGCGCAGGTGATTGTACGCGGGCTGCGCGCCGTTTCCGACTTTGAGTTCGAATTTCAACTGGCCTTGATGAACCGCAAATTGAATGAAAATGTGGAAACGATTTTCATGATGCCCAAGGACACTTATACGTTTTTGAGCTCGCGCATCGTGAAGGAAATCGCGCGGCTCGGCGGCGACGTCAGCCAATTCGTCGTGCCCAACGTGCAAGCGGCATTAAGGAAAAAATTGAAACCTCGAAAATGAAAATAGCCACCGGAAACAGGATGAGACGACCGTGCGTGAGCAACCAAGTGGCTGATATACAACCATGCCGCTAAGAGTAAACATACGCCATCTAGAAGACTGCGAGATCCGCTTGAAAGGTGAATTACCCGTGGCAGAATTGGCTTTTGACCTTCGCGACGAATTGATCCGTGCCGAAAAGCCTTTGCACTATGATTTGGGGCTGGGGAACTTGCATGATGCGGTTTTAGTGCAAGGCCGTTTGCGTATGGTTTTAAGCTGCGAATGCGCTCGCTGCCTGCAACCATTTGAATGCGAGCTTGTTTTAAACGAATGGGCCCTCCATTTACCGCTTTCCGGTGAGGATAAAGTGTCCATGGAGAATGATTCCATAGACTTGACTCCGTTTGTGCGGGAAGATATGCTGCTTGAATTTCCGCAACATCCGTTGTGTAAACCAAATTGCGCGGGATTGAAGAAAAAAAGCGGGGTTCATAAGTCCGACGATAAGAGAGAGAGAGAGCAGAAGCCGTCGGCGTGGACTGAACTGGATAAACTGAAACTTTGAATTTTTAAAATATGGGCGTCCCAAAACGTAAACCTTCGACGAGCCGGCAGCGTATGCGCCGGGCTTATAACAGCGTGCTTAAATTGCCGCAGCTTAACAAATGTCCGCAGTGCGACGCGCCCTATGTGCCGCACCGTGTCTGCCCGGCTTGTGGATTTTACAAAGGCCGCCAGGTCTTGACCATTACTGCGGGAGCGTAATCCGGTTTGGTGGCGCGGGCGGGTTCTCGCGCCATTTTATTTTCACCTATGCGAATCGCGGTGGATGCGATGGGTAGCGATCACGGCTGCGGTGTCATCATCGCTGGCGTGAAACGCGCCTTGGAGGAAATCAAGGACATCTCAACGATTTACCTCGTTGGCAACAAAGCAGAGATCCACGCCGCCCTGCCAGAGCGGGGATTCCGCGATCACCGGGTACGCATCATCCACACGACGGAGGTCGTGGAAATGGATGACAAGCAACCGGTCAACGCCCTCCGGAAAAAAAAGGATTCTTCCATTGCCCGCGCTGCCGAGCTGGTCAGCGAAGGCAAGGCTGACGCCCTGATCTCATTAGGTAATACGGCTGGAATTTTTGCGGCGGCGACGTTCAAAGTCGGACGCATTTCCGGGGTGGAGCGCGGTTGCATTGCGACGGTCATCCCACGGCAAGGCAATGAGTTTGTACTGCTCGATGCCGGAGCCAACGTGGAATGCAAACCTTCACACCTCGCGCAATTCGCGGTCATGGGCAACGTCTACTCGCGCGAAGTGCTGAAACGCAAAAGTCCGCGCGTTGGCATCTTGAGCAATGGCACGGAAGATTCCAAGGGTAATGAACTCACCCTCGCAGCCTTCGCGCTTTGCCAGAGGCTTGATTTGAATTTCATCGGCAATGTCGAAGGTCACGACCTTTTCAAGGACCACGTTGACGTCGTCGTTTGCGACGGTTTTGTGGGCAACATCGTCTTAAAAACATCGGAAAGCCTCGCGGTTGCCATGTTTTCCATGTTGAAACGCGAACTGACCAAGAACACGAAAAGGCAACTGGGAGCGTTGCTGGCCAAAGATGCCTTCCAGGCCATTCGCCGCCGCATGGATCCGGAAGTTTACGGCGGCGCCCCGTTGCTGGGATTCAACGGGCTGGTATTCAAGGCGCATGCCTCCGCACGTGAACGCGCCGTAACCAGCGCCATACGGGTCACCGCGGAGACGATCAAGAACCAGATCGGTCAGATCATCGCGCGCGACATCGCGGCTGCAAACGAGAAGCTTTCTGCTGTTGCCACCGAATGAAAAACCCGCGCGCCAAGCATAATTTCCAAGGTCGTACTTGTTCCATCACCGGCGTTGGCTCTTATGTTCCGGAAAGGATTTTAACGAACGCAGAGCTTGAAAAAATGGTCGAGACGACGGATGAATGGATCACCACACGCACTGGAATCAAGGAACGGCGTATTGCGGCGGCCAATGAATTTACCTCCGATCTGGCCACGAAAGCGGCTGAACGGGCCATGAAAATGGCCAGCGTCACCGCGGAACAAATTGATTTGATCATCGTGGCGACATTGACGCCCGACATGCCGTTTCCCTCGACCGCTTGCCTGGTACAGCGCAAGATCGGTGCGTTTAACGCGGCTGCATTTGACATGGAAGCCGCCTGTTCCGGCTTTATTTATGCATTGGAGATCGGGATGCAATTCATTGCGTCACACACGTACGAAACCGTTCTCGTCATCGGCGCGGAGAAACTTTCCTCCATCGTGAATTGGAAAGACCGCAACACCTGTGTGCTCTTCGGCGACGGGGCCGGCGCGGCCATTTTACAGAATCGCCCTGCCGCACACGGGCTGCTGACGGCGGTGATGGGAGCGGACGGCAACAAAGGTGATTTGCTGTCGATGCCGGGCGGCGGCAGCGCGTGTCCGGCCACACTGGAATCCGTCGCGAATGGCTTGCATTATCTGCGCATGGACGGCAAAGAAACCTTCAAAAGTGCGGTGAATGCGATGGTTGCGGCCGCCAATGAGGCTATGCGCCGGTGCGAGATTGACATCACCAAAATCAAATGCGTCATACCGCACCAAGCCAACCAGCGTATCATCACTGCCGTAGGTGATCGACTGGGCACGAAGCCCGAACAGCTTTTCGTCAATCTCCACAAATATGGGAACACTTCCGCCGCCTCGGTCGCCATTGCTCTGGATGAGGCCGTGACGTCTGGGAGAGTGTCCCGTGGCGATTTGATTTTGCTCGTTGTTTTTGGAGCAGGTTTGACCTGGGGCGCGGCGGTCATTGAATGGTAACAAATTAAGCCGAACGATTTGACGAATCCCGCCGACGTGCTATTTTGTCTATACCTATAGATTTATGTGTGCAAAAAGATTCCTCAATGGTAATTCGTTTGACAAGCCCGTGACGGTTGAGACCCGGAAGTCAAAGCTTGAATTGTCCACCAATACAGTTTCCATCCACAAGAATGGCATTGAATTCCGCAGTCCCACGCCATTCACCGAATGGGCTGAGATGACGGTATCCCTGCACTCACCGGTTAGCGGTCATAAAGTCGCCTGCACTGGCGTCATAGTCGCCTGCACTGGTAACAAACACCTTGGATACCACGTCTCGATGATCTTCACCAGTCTGAGCGCGCAGGCGGAAAAACAACTTGGCGCCATGGCCCGATCCGAGTTCGGCGCAGGTTGAGTGTGTAATAAGCAACGACCCCGGCATAAATTTGGCGGCCCCGATGATTGCATCGGGGCCGTTTTTTTTTACAATGCCGGTTCATGAAAATCCTTTTGACGACGACTTCCTTTCAAGACACGCCGGGCGGACATCATGATTTATTGAAGCAAACCGGCTGGGAAATAATCAGCGCCCGCGGGCCGTTGAATGAAGCCGATACCCTCGCCCTGGTTGGCGCTGCAGACGGATATATTTGCGGGGACGACGCCATCACGCGCAAGGTTTTGGAAAAGGCGCGACCGAAGCTGAAGGTCCTGAGCAAATACGGCATAGGGGTGGACAAAATTGACGTGAAATCCTGCACCGAATTTGGCATCCCGCTATTGTTCACGCCGGGCGTCAACCACACAACGGTCGCCGAACATGCCTTTTTGCTGCTGCTCGCGCTCGAAAAAAATCTTTTGTTCCATACCGATTCAACCCGTGCCGGTGGCTGGAAACGCAAGACCGGGCATGAATTATTCGAAAAAACACTGGGGATTATCGGCCTTGGCCGAGTGGGCAAGGAAGTCGCGATCCGTGCACGAGCGTTTGGTATGAACATCCTCAGCCTGAGCCGCCACTGGGATGAACAGTTCGCCGCACAATACGGGATCAAACCGGTCACTTCCCTTGATGAAATTTATGCTAACAGCGATTATATTTCGCTGCACACCAACCTAACGGTGGAAACTCGTGAGATGATCAATGCCCGGAATATGTCCAAAATGAAGCGCGGGGTCATCATCGTGAACTGCGCACGCGGCGAGGTGGTCAACACCAACGACCTGATCGAGGCACTGAGATGCGGCCAGGTGGCGGGTTACGGCGCGGACGTTTTGGATCAGGAACCGCCGCCGGCGGATTATCCGCTGCTGAAACTGCCGAACGTCATCATCACGCCGCACATCGGTTCGCGCACATACGAAAGCGTGGTGCGCCAGGCCACGTGTGCCGTGAACAATCTCATCCTGGCGATGAATGGTGAGAAACCCATCGCCCAGATCAACCCGGAAGTACCGGTGAAGAAAATTGTTTAACCTCGTTTTAACTTTTGCCGCAAATCATCATGGCTGAAACTTACTACATCATTCCCAAGGAAAAGCACGATTCGCTCGTCACCAAGGCCTATCTGAAGCGCGGTTATGACAACGTAGAAGCGGCCGCCGGCGCGCGGTTTTGCGCCAGCGCGGCGTATTACGGCATCCGCACGCACAACGCCATCAAAGCCCTGCACCTCGATGATTTATTCGGCAGTAAAGTCGGCCGTTGGACCCCGGGCGCGCAAATTGAAAAATTGCCGTCGCGTTTCGCCGCCGCCGAATTCTGGAACGGCCACAACAAACTCGGCCAAGCCCTGGCTTATGAGGCGATGGAGTCGTGCATAAAACTGGCCGACAAATTCGGCGTGGGGATGGTCAGCGTAGATAACGCGACGCATTATCTCTGGGGTGGCGGCTATGTCATGGACGCTGCGCTCAAAGGCTACATTGCCTACACGAATTGCACCTCGGCCACGTCCGAAGTCGTTCCGTATGGCGGCAAGACCCCGACAATGGGAACAAACCCGCATTCATGGGCATTCCCGACGCAGGACGCAATCGGCTTCCCCATCGTGATTGACTGGGCGACGTCGACAGTGGCGATGGGCCGGGTTCAACAGTTCAAGCGTGAAGGAAAACAACTTCCTCCCGGTTGCGCCGTCGACGCGGAAGGCAAACCGACGACGGATCCGAACAAGGCGATCGCGTTGCTGCCATTCGGCCAACACAAGGGATACGGGCTCGGGTTGATTGACGAGCTATATGCGGGATTTATTGGAGGCTCGCTGCCGGAAATCCGTGGAACATCTCGCGGTGGTGACGGCGAAAAACGCGGTTCCACCTTTTATTTTCAGGTTATCCACCCGGAAGCCATGCATGGAAACGACTATGCGAAAGGCCGGTCGCAAATGCAAAATGTCAAGGCAGTCATCGAGGACGTGCTCGGCCACGGCAACGAACAGTGCCTGCTTCCCGGTCAACCGGAAGCGCGCTGGGGCACGCTATCTAAACAACACGGCGGTCTTTTATTCAAGGAGCCCGAGATCGACGAACTTAACCACCTCGTCCACGAGATCGGCGAACCGGGTTGGAATCTGACTGAATTCAAACCAGTGCAAGTCTGAAGACTGAAATACAATGGTGTGCTCATGAACAACCCGGACTCGAAGCTGACCTGAATTGTGCGACGATTGACGCCAGGTGTGCGGGTGGCTGTCCCTCGTCAAAACTGTCAACTGGTCAGCCTCCATTGGTTTGTGTTAACTAGTAATAATTAGCAGCTCCCGGAACAGAGATAAAGAATATGGCCATCCAATTACGCGATAAATCAACCTGCCGGTTCGACCAGATCTCGCTCGGCGAAATCATGCTGCGGCTTGACCCCGGCGAAGGGCGGATCCGGACGGCACGCCAGTTCACCGCATGGGAAGGCGGCGGGGAATACAACACATCGAGAGGTTTGCGCAAATGTTTCGGCTACAAGACCGCCGTGTGCACCGCATTCGTGGACAACGAAGTCGGCCACCTCATTGAAGACTTCATCATGCAAGGCGGTGTAGATACGGATTATGTGTTGTGGCGCCCTGATGATGGCATTGGCCGGAGCATTCGCAACGGACTGAATTTCACTGAGCGGGGTTTCGGAATCCGGGGGGCGGTCGGGGTGCCGGATCGGGGCAATACCGCCGCCTCGCGGCTCAAGCCCGGGGATTTTGATTGGGATCACATATTCGGCAAGGTCGGCGCGCGCTGGCTACATACCGGCGGCATTTTCGCGGCGCTTTCCGAAACCACGGCGGCATTGACGATTGAAGCTGTGGAGGCGGCCAAGAAACACGGAGTCGTGGTCAGTTACGATTTGAACTATCGTCCGTCGCTTTGGAAATCGATTGGCGGCCTCAAAAAAGCGCAGGAAGTGAACAAAGAAATTGCCAAGTACGTGGATGTGATGATCGGCAACGAGGAGGATTTCACCGCGAGCCTGGGCTTTGAAGTCAAAGGTGCGGACCATGACTTGAGCATGATCGAGACCAATGCGTTCAAGGCGATGATTGAGTCGGCGGTCAGGACTTATCCCAATTTCAAGGTGGCTGCGACGACGCTACGCCGGGTGATCACAGCAACGAAGAATGACTGGAGCGCGATTCTCTGGCATAACGGGAAGTTTTTCGAAAGCCGGAAATATCCTGAATTGGAGATTTTGGACCGCGTCGGCGGCGGTGACAGCTTTGCGAGCGGTTTGCAATTCGGCTTCCTCGAATTCAATGACGCCCAGAAAGCCGTCGATTACGGGGCAGCGCACGGGGCATTGGCTTCGACCACCCCCGGCGACACTTCCATGGCCACGCGCAAGGAAGTAGAAAAGACCTTCGGAGGCGGCAGCGCGCGCGTTCAACGTTGAATCACATCCTGACTACGACTATGAAAACACCTTCAGAATTATTTTCGCTGACCAACAAAGTGGCCGTGGTCGTCGGCGGCACCGGCGAACTGTGCGGCGCGATAGCCGAAGGTTTTGCAGCGGCCGGCGCGGCGGTCGCCGTGGTTGGCCGCGACGAAGCCAAGGCCAGGGTTCGTCTGGACAAAATCGCCAAAAACGGCGGCAAAGCGGTGTTTCTGAAGTGCGACACGACTTCCCGCGCCGGCCTTGAGAAGCTGCTGGCTGACGTGCTGGCAAGGTTAGGCCGCGTGGATGTTTTGGTGAACGGTGCGGGCGTGAATTCGGCTACACCCTTTTTTGACATTACGGAGGAAGAGTTCGAAAAGATCATTTCGGTAAACTTGAAAGGACTTATCCTCGGCTGCCAGGTCTTTGGGAAACACATGGTCGGGCAGAATTCCGGCAGCATCATCAACCTCGGCTCGGCATCTGGACTAAACCCCTTGTCGCGCGTGTACACTTATTCCGCATCAAAAGCGGCGGTTCATAACATTTCGAAAAATCTTGCGCGGGAATGGGCGATGGCGGGCGTGCGAGTTAACATCCTGGTTCCGGGATTTTTTCCCGCAGAACAGAACCGCAAAATTCTCACTCCGGAACGCGTGGCGCAGATCATGGGAAAAACGCCTATGAAAAGATTCGGTGAAGCGAATGAATTGATTGGCGCGGCGTTGCTGCTCGCATCTGACGCGGGCAGTTTCATCACGGGGACCGAACTGGTAGTCGACGGCGGCTTCGATGCGATGACGATTTGAGGTCGTTTAAACGGACAGGTAACGAGAATTTACAAATCCGTGATCGGCTTATGTTCGGGCACCAGCATTTTCATGAGCGCCCAGGCGGCGAGATAACTGAAGGCGCAAATGACAAACATGAGGAGGTAAGCAGTTTGCGGCGTGGCTTTGAATAGGTCGTTGAGACGCCCGGAAATCAGTTGGACAATTACGCCGCCGATGCCGCCCGCCATTGTCCCTATGCCCGTCACACTCGCTACGGCCTTTTTGGGGAACATGTCTGAAACCGTCGTAAACATGTTTGCCGACCACGCCTGGTGGGCTGTGGCGCCGATGCAGATGGTGGCAACCGCCAGGAAGGATGCCATCTGCCCGAAGTGACTAATATTTCCAAAGTATTGGGTCGTCAAAACAGCCAGAGGAAACAAGGCGATAATGAACATGGTCGTCATACGCGCAGCGTAGACTGGCATCCCGCGTTTGATCAGGGTCATTGGAATGCTGCCGCCATAAATACTACCAATGATGGCGACCCCATAGACGACGAAGGTCGGGAGCATGATCTGTTGTTTATTCATGTTGAATTGTTTGTGAAGGTAATCCGGCAGCCAAAAAAGATAGAACCACCAGATACCGTCCGTCATGAATTTGCCGGCAAAGAAGGCCCATAATTGCCGGTAACCAAACAGCCGCAGCCACGAGATTCTTGCCGTTTTATCACCGGTTTGCGCGTCAACCGGGGTTTCGTCATCAATATGAATATACTGGTATTCAGCCTGCGTAAGCCTCTTGTGCCGGTTCGGCGGGTTGTAAAACCAGAACCAGAAAATGAGCCAGGGAAAGCCGATGACGCCGGTGATGATGAATGCCATTTTCCAGCCGTATTCATCGCCAAAGTGAATCATGCACCACGGTACCAAAAGGGATGCGATCATCGCACCGGCGTTTGCACCGCTGTTAAAAATCGCTGTTGCCAGAGCCCGTTCGCGCTTGGGGAACCATTCGGCCACAGTTTTAATCGAAGCCGGAAAGTTGCCCGCCTCGCCGATCGCGAACGCACTCCGTACGAGGAGGTGCATTTTCAGCAAAGGGCCGACGAATGCATTGAGTATACCGAATACCGACCACAAAATAAGCGACAGAGCCAGCCCGGCCTTTGTTCCAATTTTGTCCACCACCCAGCCCGCAATAATCGTTATCCCGGCATAAAATCCGGTAAAAAAAGAGGTCAAGTAAGAGAATTCAGAATTCGTCCAGCCGAAGCCACCTGCAATTTGAGAGCGGCAGAAAAATTCTTTCAAGTAACTGATGACCTGCCGGTCCATGTAGTTGCTGGTCGTAGAGAAGAACAGCAGCGCGCAGATGATCCAGCGATAGTTGCGAAAGCCTGAAACAGTCTGGCTTGAAGAATTCATGATGGTGACCTTAAACGCAAAGACCGCCGATTTTCAAGCGTGGAAATCCAACTTTACAATGGATTGCTTTTTGGCAGTATGAAGTGGATGAAATTAAAAATGTTTTTACCGCTTTTGCCTATCCTGCTTCTCGCCGGCTGCACGACCGGTACCTTCACGCGCCTGACCCCGAACGAACAGCCGCGCAACGCGAACAATCTATATCCAGTCGAGGCCATTTTTAATTCGCAGCAACAGTCGTTGCGCTGGGACAGCATCAAGGCTTACGTTTTGGTCAACGGCCAGCCGTATGCGATGCGCCCCGAGCCAATTGTGCAAAACCGCTGGGAAGGGTTTGTGCCGGTTCCGCCGACAGAGAACACCGTCAATTACCGCTTCAAATTTGATTACCTCTACAATACGTTCGGGAGTGACCCCAAGCCGAATAGCGAGTATTCGCAGCAGTATACTTTGAAAGTGCTGGACCAGTAATCCCGCCCAAAAAACTACAGCGCGGACAAATTTGTCCGCGCATTTTTGTTTTCGCAAAGGATCGTCGGCCAACTCTCCCCAACCAAGTGTCCCTGTTCAACGGGCTTTGGGGCGCAAAATCAACGCCTTTTTCTCTGTGCCGTCCACTTCAACGCTGTGGGTTTCCACGTCAGGATCGTCGCGCAGGGCTTGGTGAACAATGCGCCGGTCGAAGGAACCCAAAGGCTCCAGCTCCACGGCGTCGCCCCAGCGGCGCACTTTTTCGGCGGCGTCCTTCGCCTTTTTCACAAGGGCATCTCGCGCCTGCAACCGATAACCGCCCACATCCACGGTCACTTTGGGTGAACTCGTGTCCTGTTGAAACAAGATGCGATTGGTGAGGTATTGGAGGTCGGCCAGCGTTTGTCCCTGGCGTCCAATCAGCCGTCCGGCGTCATCGGTCTTCACATCAAGCAGCAGCCCCTCTTCGAGTTCGTGCGTTTCGATGGTCGCGGGAAAGCCGAGCGACGACAGAATTTTCTCAACTATCTCTTTTGGTTGTGCCGGCATAAGGAATTTGGTTGAAAACCGGAGAGCTGCTGCTCCGCGGCCTCCGCAATTTCATACGGTCTTATTTTTTATTTTTTGGTGCCGAGGTCAAGGCCGGAGTCGCAACCGGGGCAACCTTTATCCGGGTCAGCTTGGTCTGAACGATGCCAGCCAGGGTGCTGACGGTCATGTAAAGGGCCATGCCGGAAGAGTAATTATAAAAAAACAGCAGGAACATCAATGGCATGTACCGCATCATTTTTTGTTGTGAATCGTCCATGCCGGGTGAGGTTGGTTGCAGGTGCGCCTGCCAGACCATCGCGCCCACCATGAGCAAGGGCAGCAAGTTAAACGGAAAATTGAGGCCGGGAATCAAGAAGATCGTGTCTGGTTTCGTCAAATCGGCAACCCAGAGGAAATGCGCGCCACGGAGTTCGATTGCGCACCGGATCATCGCCAGAAAGCCGAAGAACACCGGCATCTGGATCAACATTGGCAGGCAGCCACTCATCGGGTTAACCTTGTGTTTCCGCCACAGTTCCATCTGCTTTTGCGTGAATTTCTGAGCATCATCCTTGTATTTTTCCTTAAGCGCCTTTATTTCCGGTGCCAATGCCTGCATTTTCTTGGCTGACCGCATGCTGACTGCCGTGAATGGCCAGAAAATCACGCGCAACAAGATGGTGATCACGACAATTGTCCAACCGTAACCCATTCTCGTCACGTCATGCAACCAGTTCATCGCCGAGAGCAAGGCCTTGGCGAAAAACGTGCCCACGCCCCAGAAACTGATGTATCCCGTGCCGAAGTTCATTGCCAGATCGGCCCGATTGTTGAACTGGCTACCAACGAGCGACAGGGTTCGGAATTCCTTCGGCCCTGCGAACAGAGTGATTTGGCGAGTTAAGGTTGAATTTGGCGTCAGCGTTTGCGCCGGGTATACCAGCGAGGTTTGAATTCCGCGGGGCAGCGGCAAATTGGGGTTTTCCTCGGCATTCGCCAGTGCCGGCAAGGAGACAGGATAAGCCAAAACCTGCTGAGCCGGCGCATTCGTCGGAGTCATGGCCAGCAGCGCGTAAAACTGATTGTGTGCCGCCGCCCAGAGCACATTGCCGTCGCCCGCGCGCAGCTCCGGCGTCGGCTTGTGCGGAATGATTCCCAAAATGCTTGTGTTGGTGTTAAAGTAGCCCAACGAACTGTCAGAATAAATCTTGCCATCGCTCCAGGTCACACCTCCGTAGGTCTGAAAACTGTTGTCGTCCACATCCATCGGTGTTGCCGTACCCACGACCACTTCCTGATCGGGCAACGCCAGCGGTTTATCGGAATTATTTTTCAGACTGACGCTGGCGTTAACCAGATAATTGGAGCCCAAGGAAAATTCCTTTGTCAATATCATCCCGTCGGGGAAATCTTTTTCCGCACGGACGCCAGTGGCGGTCCGGGTTAAGCTGAAATTGCCATCGCCCACCAGGCTCGGGCTGCCCAATACAGCCAGCACTGGCACAGCGGCGTGCGTGTTCAAAGTTGCCACGCCGTTGCTGGGGTTTTCATCCTGCTTTAGCCATCTGGCAGAGATCGTTTCTGGGTAATCCAACAACTCAACCAGTTTCAAACCGCCGCCGCGCGAAGTAAAGGTGTAACGCGCCGAGCGGTTGGTCAGCACCACGATTTGCTCCGGAAAACTGGTGTCAAAGGTTGTTGGCGCTGAAGTGACGGCTGTAGAAACGACCTCCGGAGCCGGGGCATTGGTCACCGCGGCCTCACGCTCGGCGATGGCCACCTTGTTGGTGGCATCGAACAATGCCTGCTGCTGCATCTGCTGCTGCTCGTTTCTGGTTTGCACGACAAACCACGCGATGAGCGCCGCAATACAGAGTGAAATAACGATGATTCCTGTTCTATCCATGAAATTTTAATGTTCTCCCACAAATTGATTCTGCCGGTCCATTCCAACTTCCGGGACCGGATCGTGTCCGCAACCACCCCACGGATGGCAGCGGCAAATGCGCCCGGCTGCCAGCACACTGCCTTTCATAGCCCCGTGGGCCTGGATGGCTTCCAAAGCAAACTGCGAACACGAAGGGGTGTAACGACAGCCTCCAGACGGCCCGAATAAAAAAACCTGCGCCGGCGAAATCGCCAGACGATAAACGCGGACTGCGAAAATCAACAAATGCGAGAGCAGATTCATTTCAGTATTTCAGCAAACTGGCACGTCGCAGGGCAGCCAGGAAATCTTTCTCGACGTCTTCAAAATCTTTTCCGGCGATCGAGTTGCGCGCGACCAGAACCAACTCCACCGGCTGCGCCAATTCATGCTGATGCAGGCGGAAACTTTCGCGCAACAGGCGGCGGGCACGATTGCGCTGGACCGCCCCACCGATTTTTTTGCTGGTCACGACACCCAGTTTTGGCTGGGTGCCTTCCGGCAGCCGGCTCCAATTGGCAATCAGGCAACCAAGCACCAAGCGTTGACCGTTTTGGCGGACGCGCGCGAAATCGCGGTTCTGCGCAAGGCGAGACAAGCGGCCCAGGCGCAGGCGTTTCGGCGTTTCGGCGTGCATGGACGCGCGAAGATAAGATTATACCGGCGTCAGGCGTTTGCGGCCCACGCGACGGCGGTTGGCCAGCGTGGCCTTGCCGCTCTTGGAGGAACTGCGGTTGAGAAACCCGTGCTGGCGTTTCCGGCGGATTTTTGACGGTTGATACTGGCGTTTCATAAATTCAAATAAAATTGTTTCCGGCAAAAAACCGGAGCGTGTGAGGATAACAGTGAACCGCCTTGTGTCAAGGCGCGGTAATGATTGCGCCCGGGGGCGAATTGCGCCAAAAGCTTGGTTACCTGTGGGGCCCGGGGTTCCGGGCGGTTCATGCATTCTGTCTGAAAAGGATTAAAACTGTCACTTCACGTTCAACTCACGCAGGATGCCGAATTTATCAATGCGTTTACGCAAGGTCGCGCGCGTGATGCCCAAAAGATTGGCGGCATGAACCTGATTGTTATTCGTTTCTTTGAGCGCTTGGATGACCAGCTCGCGTTCGACGGCGGGGATGACCTTTAATTTCGGATCGCGCTTGGCCCATTGAAAAAGTTGCCGCGCGAGCGCGGCGGCATCGGTGTTGGCCGCAT
>JBEKMT010000072.1:0-21670 GCA_050008355.1 Verrucomicrobiota bacterium | reverse complement strand
TGCCTGCGTTTGTCCTGCAAGTGGAAGGCCAGGATGGGCTCATGTTTCATTTCGGCGATTTGCGTCAAGTTGGACTCCACCAGCCTGCTGTAAGCACGCAGAAGAATATTGGAATTTTGGTCGAATATATTTTCCGCCAGTAGCCAGTTTGACGAGTCGGAGAGACTTTGCGCCTCCTCCAGCGACAGCGATTCAAGCGGATGAGTTGAATATACGTTAAAACCATTCGTGCCACGGGTGATCTCCAAAGACCGATTGCCGAGAAAATCCGATGTGCTCTTAACCACCGATCCCTGGCTCCAAATATAACCGTAATAAGGTTGGCCACTTTGATTCAGCTTATTAATGTCAAACGCGATCATGACGTTGTGGCCGGTGCGCGGCGGCATCGCGGAGATATCGCTGATTTGGCCAACCTGAAAACCCATCAGCAC
Source organism: Verrucomicrobiota bacterium (assembly GCA_050008355.1). GTDB lineage: Bacteria > Verrucomicrobiota > Verrucomicrobiia > Limisphaerales > UBA11358 > UBA11358. The sequence continues at coordinate 21,236 of JBEKMT010000072.1, read as the reverse complement.
GATGGGATCGCCCACCTTCAAGCCTGCCGCACTGTCGATGTAAGTGTAGAATCTTGCTTTGACATAAAACCAGCCCTTGCTTTGCGCCTTGCTGTAAAGGTAATAACCAAAGCCAAACAGCAACAGCGCTGTCGCCAGGAAAACAAACCAGCCGACCATTCGTTCCATGCGACTCAAACGGGTGCGCAGTTGCGGCGTCAAATCTTGGAGTGCCATAATTTTTATTTTTTTACCAGTTCGGCCATCAATTCTTTCACGGTCGGATGATCGGTGTTTTCAATCTCCGTCCACCGGCCGAGGGGGACAAAATTTTTATCATGCAACACCGCAAATTTGCGACGCTCATTTTGCCACGGGCGCAAGTCATCCGTCGTGACCGCCAGCGTCATCGGCCTTCCCGCCGACAAGTCGTGACCAAGCCAGAGATGATCGAGGAATTGCAGCAGCCATTGCCGATGCCGCGCACCGAGGCCGGACAATGGATTATCGAGCAGCAGCACCTCGGGCTGGAGCGTGAGGGCCCGCGCCAATGCGGCGCGGTGCCGCCAGACGGCGGCGACATTTGATGGCGTCACGTCCGCGAATGGCGTCAGCTCCATGATTTCCAGCAAACCTTCAACCATTCGTGCGGCTTCCGGCGCCGTCAGATTTCTCTGGTAACACAGCGGCAGTGCGACATTTTCGGCAATGGTCAGCCGGCTGAATAGTTGTCCGCCTTGAAAAACAAAACCCACGCGCAGGCGCTGGGCCAATTGCGCCTCGCCGAAGGATTGCGTTTCGCGGCCCAACACGCGGCAACTACCCTCCACCGGGTTCATCAAGCCGGCGGCGAGCATCAGTAGATCGCTTTTGCCGGAATATTGTTGGCCGCCAATCACCCAGAATTCACCCGGCGCCACCGTCCAGTTCACGGCTTCGAGGACGGTGAACGAAGAATCACGCATCGAGGCGACCTTCACCTCGCGCATCTCCAGGACCGCCGGTTTGGGATCTTCACTCATGAGAACAGATAAAGTACGATGAACAGGGCGTCGATCAGCACGCACACGATGACGCCCTGCGACACGGCACGCACGGCCACGCGTGAAACGTCCTCCAGCCTTAACGGCTGCGCCAGGCCGTGATAACAGGTCACAATCGCTATGAAAAAACCGAACGCGATGGTTTTTAGAGCCAGCAAGGCGAAATCCAGCCAGCCCAGCGCCTCCGCCAATTGCTTGAAATAATCGCCCGGAGTCAGCGGTTCATCCTGCAGGAACGCGAACAAATAGCCACTGGCGAGGGCGCCGAGGACCAAATAAACCGTCAGTGAAAAAATCCCGAGTGCCATGCCGATCACCCGCGGCACAATGAGATAATGCACCGGGTCAATGCCCAGCGCTTCCAGCGCTTCGACTTCACCCAGCGCCCGCGCCGTGCCGAGTTCGATCACATGCGCCGTGCCCACGCGCGCCAGAACCAGCATCGCCGCGATCAGCGGGCCCAGCTCGCGCACGATCACAATCACCATCGTCGAGCCCAGATAGGTCATCTGCCCCACTTTCGCCAGCGCGGAAATCGTCTGGCCCACCACCACAAATCCCAGCGCCAGGGCCACGAAGAAAAACATCGGCAGCAGCGCCACGCCCGCACGGGCGATTTCCTGCCGGATGCGCAGACCGATCACTTTTTTCGCCACCTGTGATTTCCGCAGCATCACGCCGAGCGTGATCAAAGCGAACGCGGCCAGCCCCTGCACCGTCAGCAAAAACAGAAACAATTTCCGACCGAGAAAATCCGTGTAGGATTTTGGCAGCGGCGCCCGCCGGAACACTTGAGTGTTCCCGAATTCGAATGATCTGCCCAGTTTTCCGCGCATGCCTCCAACCTAGCACAAGCCGGCCGCGCCAAAAAAGTTTTTCCTTCCGTCAACCGTCGCGGCACAATGCCGCGGTGACACATGCTGAAGCCAAAAAACACCACGCCGGACTCGCCGGTGAAATTCGCCGTCACGACCACGCCTATTATGTCGAAGGCCGGCAAATCATCACCGACCGCGAATACGATCAGCTCTTCAAGAATCTGCAGGACCTTGAGAAAAGCTTTCCCGACCTCGTCACCCCGGAATCCCCTACCCAGCGCGTCGGCGGCACCCCCGGCGAAAAATTCACCCGCGTCAAACACCTCGTGCCGATGCTGTCGCTCGATAAGGTCGAGGCCAGCGACCGCCCGTCCAAGGATGAGGAACCCGACCGCGACCGGCGCAACCGCGCACAGGATGAGAACACCCTTGCCGAACTGCGCGCCTTCGACAGTACCATCCGCAAGCATCTCGGCCGCGACCAGGTCCAATACATTGTCGAACCGAAAGTGGATGGCGTGTCCCTCAGCGTTCACTATCGCCTTGGCAAACTCGCGCTTGGCGCCACCCGCGGCGATGGCGTGGAAGGCGATGATATCACCACCAATCTGAAGACGCTCCGCTCAATCCCGCTGGAGTTGCACCTGAAAAAGCCACCGGCGCTGCTCGAAGTTCGCGGCGAAGCGTACATACCCATCAAGGAATTCGATGCGCTCAACGCCAAACTGGCCGCTGCCGGCGAAAAATCCTTTCCCAACGCCCGCAATGCCGCCGCCGGCGCCCTTAAACAGCTCGATCCGAAACTCGTGGCTCAACGCCCGATTCGCGCAGTTTTTTATGCAGTCGGCGCGGCGGACGGCCTGGAATTCAATACTCATTCTGAAATGCTGGAGTCCCTGGCGCGGTTCGGTTTGCCCACGCAAAAGCTGTGGTGGGTCTGCGACGGCATCGAAGAAGTTCTAAAAGTCTACGCAGACAAAGTCGTCGCTCATTACGACGAAGACCGCGATCTGCGCCGGCAATTGCCCTATGAAATTGACGGCATTGTCCTCAAGGTCAACACCCTCGCCGACTGGCCCCGCATTCCCGGACGCAGCCGCGCTCCCGGTTACGCCATCGTCCACAAACCAGTGCCGTGGATCACGCCCGCTGAAACCATCCTCAACAGCATCACTGTCCAGGTCGGCCGCACCGGCGTGCTTACACCCGTAGCCGAACTGGAACCAGTCTTCGTGCAAGGCTCCACCATCGCCCGCGCCACCCTGCACAACGAGGACGAAATCCGCCGCAAAGATATTCGCATCGGCGACACGGTCGTTGTCCGCAAGGCCGGCATGGTTATCCCGGAAATTTTCGAGGTGCTGAAAACCAAACGTCCGCCGGGCGCGCAGGAATTCGATCTATTCAAATATGTCGGCGGCAAATGCCCTGCCTGCGGCGGTCCGATCGCGAAGGAAAAGGTTTCCGGCGGCGACACGGATGAAGTGGCCTGGCGCTGTCAGAACATCGCCGGCTGCCCGGCGCAGCTTACCCGACGTGTCGAGTATTTCGCGCAACGCAAGGCGCTCGACCTTGAATCTCTGGGCGGCATCGTGGCCGAAAAACTCGTCGAGCGCGGCTTGGTTAAAGAACCGCTGGATTTGTTCAATCTCAAACTCGAACAACTGGGCAAATTGAATCTTGGCACTGTCGACGAACCGCGCACGTTCGGTGAGAAAAACGCCACCAAGATTCTCGACGCCCTCCAACGCGCCAAAACTGCGCCGCTGAATCGCTGGATTCATGCCCTCGCGATCGCCGATGTCGGCGAGGCCACCGCCAAACAACTCGCGGCCACGCATGAATCTCTGGAAGCCCTCGCCAGTTCCGCCGTTTTGCAGGATATCCGGACACTCGGTGCGAAGGAAAGCGAACGTGGTGAAATCAGTCCACGTTCAAGGAAAAAGCCGCCCAACAACGAGGCGGAAAGGTTCCAGCGCGAAAAACGTGACGCCGAACTCAAGGAAGAAATCGCCGCATTGGAAGCCCGTTTGGAGGCAGGCGGATTGAAGGCGAAGCTGGCAGAAGTCGGACCGGTCGCCGCCGCCAGTGTGCTCGATTATTTCGCTTCACCCGCAGGAAAGAAAGTGCTCAACCGCATCCGCGAACTGGGCATCCAGCCTACCAACGAAGCCATCAAGGCCGCAGCCGCCACGACAGCTGGCATCTTCGCCGGAAGGACCTTTGTCCTTACCGGCACCTTGCCGACGATGTCGCGCGAAGAGGCGACCGCGAAGATTGAAGCAGCCGGTGGCAAAACCAGCGGCAGCGTCAGCAAAAAAACCGATTTCGTCCTCGCTGGCGACGAAGCCGGTTCCAAGCTCGAAAAAGCCCAACAGCTGGGCGTAAAGATTTTAAACGAGGACGAGTTTTTGAAGCTATTATCCTCTTGAGCCGCTCATGTTCCAAACTTTCACAACACCGGGAACAGCAATTAAGATTGGCGCACCGGCCAAAAACCCGGCTTCAAATATCAAAATGAAGTTTCCATTTAATTTGCGCACATTCTTGCTTTTCGCCGGTGGATTTTTGCTGAGCGGCTGCGCCACCGCCAATCTGAATGATTATCAAGGAAGACCTTTCCAAGATGGCAGATATCAAGGGGGAGCTCAGAAAGTTCCCGGGCGTGTCCAATGCGCCTATTACGATCTCGGCGGCGAAGGGGTCGCCTACCACAGTGCGGATAGGGTGAACCACGGCAGCGGCGCTTTGAATCCGGCAAATGGAACTTATCTTAATGAATTCCGGATGCGCGAGGGCATCAGCACGTCTTATACAAAATTCCATGACGCGATCGACAACAATCCCTACAACCTGGTGCAACCGCCAGAAGGACAACTCTACGTCGGTTGGACGGTGCCGGGCGAATGGTTCAAAATGACCGTGGAGGTTGAGCAGGCTGGCCTTTATGCCATTGATCTTTTATACACCTCCAACCGGGGCGGAACGATTTCATTGGATCGGAATGGCGAACCACTGGTTTCTTCAATCAACATTATTTCAACACACAACGACAAAGACCCCATCGCCTGGCGTCAATGGCATCACTGGAATGTCATGACAAACATCGCAGAAGTGAAATTGCCCAAAGGTGTGAGCGTCTTGACCCTTCATATCGCCACTGAAGGGAACATGAATCTGGCGTGCCTTGATTTTAAGCGGAAACGCGAATAGCTGGTTTTAGAATAAGCAAGGCAGCGACCCGCGACACCCGCGACTTGCAGCCTTGTCACCGCCTCTGGTTAGCTGCACTATGTTTTGTCAAGTCAGAAGCAAGCCAGAATGCCCTCAATCAGTCATGAATGCCAATTTCTCTGATGGTTCGCCGGAAGAGGTTCAAGTAAATACCGGCGCACATGCGTTGTTGCGATCCAATCAGCGCCGACCAAAACTCTCTCTGGCGCGAAACTGTCACTGGATTTGCCTCGCTATTTCCGCAATCTTTTCTGTTCATTCGTCCGTCGCCGGCGTATGGACGCCGGTGACGAATCACGCGCCAGGCGGGGTTGAGTTGATGCTGCTTCTGCCCGATGGGACCGTGATGGCGGCGAATTCCCCCGGCGGCTCCACCTATTCGACCAACTGGTATCGGCTGACACCGGATAAGCACGGCAAATACGTCGATGGCACCTGGTCAAAGCTCGCCAGCATGAATTACACCCGATACGACTTTTCATCGATCGTCCTGACCAACGGACAGGTGTTCGTGGCAGGTGGAGAATACGGCACTGGCACGGCTACCTCCGAAGAGTATAATCCACAGTCAAACATTTGGACGATTATACCGCTGCCGACCAGTCTGCTGAACCCTGACGTGGCTTCGCCGGAAATTGGCGAGAACCAGGGATTCTACGACTCCATTGCCAAGATACTCGCCAACGGCGAAGTTTTGATCGCTCCCGATGGTGCGGATAGCTATGGCGGCACACTACTGTTTAATCCGGCCACATCCACGTGGTTGGACGGTCCGACCACGGTTGAAAAGGCTTATCCCGACCAGTCGGAGGCATCCTGGGTTAAGCTTCCGGATGACAGCATTCTCACCGTGAATCCCTCCACCACCAATTCGGAGCGATATATTCCGTCGCTGGTGCGCTGGATCCCGGACGCGAACCTGCCGGTAAATCTTTGCACCAACGGTGAAATCGGCCCCGCCGTACTGCTGCCCAACGGCAAGGCGTTCTACCTGGGTGCCACCGGCCACACGGCACTTTATACGCCGTCCGGCACCACGAACACAGGCACATGGAGCGCCGGCCCGGACATTCCCGACGGCGAGATTGCACCCGACTCGCCGGCTGCCTCGCTGGCCAACGGCAATGTGCTGTGCGCCGTGGAACCGTTACCAATTTACAGCGGCCCCACCAGTTTTTATGAATACAACTGGGTCACCAACACTTTCGAGTCGGTCAACGCCCCAACCGCGACGACTTACTTTGCCGCGCCGTACTATACCAAAATGCTCGACCTACCGGATGGTTCCGTCATGTTTTCCACCGGCGGTTATTCTCAACCATACGTCTATTTCCCGGATGGTTCGCCGAACCCTGGAGGCCAACCGACGATTGCCAACCTCACTTACAATGCCGCCGACGGTTCCTATCTCCTTGCGGGAACATTGTTAAATGGCATTTCTGAAGGCGCAACCTATGGCGACGATGCGCAAATGGACAGCAACTATCCCCTGGTGCGCCTGACAGATGCCGCCACCAATGTGTATTATGCAAGGACGTTCAATTGGAACAGCACCAGCGTCCAGGCCACCAACAAGCTGGTCAGCGTTCAGTTTGTCCTGCCGGCCAATCTCCCGCCGGCAAATTACTCGCTCGTTGCCGTGGCCAATGGCATTGCATCAAAACCGGTCAACCTCTCGATTCCATTGCAGTTACAAGCCGCCTCTGGCGGACCCGCGACCCTCGTTTTGACCTGGCCCGCGTTTCCCTCGAACATCATCCTGCAAGAGACCACCAGCCTCAATTCCCCGGACTGGACCACTGTGACAAATACGCCAAATCTGGTTGGAAATAATTTGGTGCTGACCAATCAAACCGTCGGCACCGACGCATTTTTCCGGTTACAGATTAATTGAGGTTTCCCGCCGCCTCCGACGCACTTTCCGATCCCAGGGATCACCCCGCCCCGGTTTCATTTTTATCGCATCTGAATTTGAACCGTCATGGTGACAAAAAATACCCGGCAGCCAGACCTGTGTTCTTCGCAAGCTTTTTCCAGGCGCGATCTCCATAGACTCCCGCCTCCCTGGGACTCAACATTTTAAAACCAACCTCTAACGCCGGCGATTGACGGGACAAAGTCACGTCCGGCCAATTGCCAGAGAATTCGACGTTCGTCAGAATCGATCCGGTTTCGTGGCCGGCTTTCTGCCAAGATGCCAAGTTACCATCGGGAAACGGCGTCGCGGGCGGCCCGAGGTGGACGAAGCAGTTGCTGCGGCTCTCGAAGTGAATCTTGTCCCACGGCCCAATGAAGAATTCCGCGTTGGAGCTGGCGACCAGGTTGTGTTCCAGGGTGAAAGAGAGATGTTCTTCAACCCGCGTGGCCTGCATTGGCGGCCCGGAACTGAAGGCGAAGATATTGTTGGCGATGTAATTCGTCGCACCATAATGCTGATGGAACGCGCCGCCGGTTTGCGGACTAACACACGTGCAATTCCAGACGAGGTTACTCTCAATCTGCCAGCCGGTGCTACCTTCATCGGGATAAATTCCCCAACCGCCGTAGTCGTGGGCGCGCACATCAAAGATCACGTTACCGAGTTGAATGCTGCCGGGACTGACGCCGAGTGTGTAGATCCCACCCATGTCACTCAACACACCCTGGCCAATCTGATGAATACGGTTAAACCCGACGAAATTGTTCGTCGCCAGGCTCCGACCGTAGCCCCAGGTCCAGCCTACGGAAACTCCAGTGTAAAAAGTGTCGCTGATGTCGTTATGCGTGATGCGATTGTTGGCGCTTTGTCCGATCCAGATTCCGACCGCGCTGGGATGAACCCGCCCGCAACCACGAATGATGTTGTTATCCACGACGATACTCTCCGTCAGATTGGCGTCATCATCGGGAATTTGCATCTCGCCAACCCGAATGCCGCCGGCACCGAGATCTTCGAGCAGGCAATGTTGAATGAGGCAGTCGCGACAGCCCCGCCGGAACCAAATTCCATAACCGCCAGTGTGCGCGATCTCGTCGTCCACGAAGGCGACGTTCCGCGCTGAGTCAATTTCAATCGCCGCACCGATTTCTGCCGCAGCCTGCCCAGGCGGACAACCTGAGGCTGGCAGCTGCCAACCGGCATTCCGAAAGTTGAGCCCTTTGAAGTGAATGCCTTCCGCGCCGTTTATGCTAATGAATTGTTCAATGGCCGGCGCCACGAACTCCGGAATGTTTATTTGTTCCCCCGCCAACGCCAGATAACTGAGGTTACCGGACTGGTCAAGAAACCAACTGCCTGGCTGGGTTAGCATGACCCGCGAGCTTTCGAGAATAAACCGGCTTTGGTCGTTCCAGGGGTTCCAGGGTTCCATTTGTTTCCCTTCAACCGTAATGGTGTCAGCCGCCGCATCGAACGAGGACACCAGGTACCGGGTGGTATCCCATTTGTGAAAGACGAGAATCTGTACCTGATGAAGCGCTGCAGCATCGGTCGGCAGAGTGGCAATGGCCGCGGCAGGAACTTTGATGATGATCCGCGCATTGCCGTCCGGCAGCTCTATCTGCTTTACGCCGGCGATATTGAAAAACCCGGCGGCAGGCGACCGGGCGCGAATGGCGCGACGCCCATTGACATAAAGCTGCTCGAACCGAAGTCCGGTGGTTGCGTGCCAGATGCCCGCCACATCATTCGTGAAACGCATGATGCACTGTCCGCCGCTGATGACCGTGTGCGCGGGATCGCGAGCCACCCAAGCCACGTTCCCATCTTGACCATCAAGGGCGAGAGTTTCGGTGAGCCAATAGTCACCACGCAAGAGCTGGATGGTTGCCGGAGCGTTGGGGTGTCCCGCTGAACGCCACGCCCGAACGGCATCGCGCGCGACCAATAGAGTGTTGGTTCCGGGCACTGCCACGAAAGTGAACGTCAAAGGTGCTGACGATGCGAGCGACTGGGCGCCGGAGGATACTCCTATCCACACCGCAACCGGTGCCACCAGCAAAATCAGAATCAGCGAAGGTCTCATGTGACGCTTCCATTGTGGTCGCCGGCATTTCCAGATTCAATGGCTTTCCACGTAATCCCCTCGAGACCCTTTAATAGAGCTTCTGCGACTTAGTCGGCCGGGTTTTTGGGAGAACTGGATTTCAAAAAGTTATTTGTCAGGTAAGGGGCTGATTTTCACATTATTAGCCATCGTCCCTCAACGCCATCAAGCCCATTATCCCGCACTACCTGTAACCTTGCTTTGTGGATTTTCGTCATAGCTGTCATATGAACCCGCAAACTCTATCGACCACCATCAAAGCCGCGGTACTGGTCAGCGCCTTGTCCTGCGGCGTAAACGCGCGCGCCATTACCGCGCAAAGCAACCAGAACCAGAACACCATCGCCCCCGGTCAAAGCCTGTTCGAAACCGTTGCCTTCAGCGACAGCGCCGAGGCCGGCATGCTGCACCGTGCCTATCGCATCCTGGCCACGGGCGATCATGATTACCACGGCCACCGCGTGCGCGCCATGCACCAGGTCGAAGCCGCGGCCAAATTGCTTGGTCTGGATCTTTCCGGTGACCTCAAGAACCGTGAAAACCAGGTTTTATCCGATGATAAACTCCGCGAAGCCGGCGATTTGATATCCAGAGTGCTCTCCTCCGCGGAAGTGAAAGACCAGAAACGCGTCACCAAACATCTGGCCGAAGCCGTCAACCAGATCAACACCGCGCTGTCCGTCCACTGATATTGAAATTTTGAGTCCCTCGCAAACTGGCGCGGTTAATGGCGCCAGTTTTTCTTTCGACGGCGAGTCCCGAATCTGAGTGATATTTTCTGCGGGTGACCAGGTGAGGAAGCCGTAACAGATTACGGAATCATGCCCCCTGTAAGGCCGCGTTCGCCCGGTTGGCCTCCACTTGCCGCATTGAATAATTGGAAGATTGCATCTTCCCCTGGGTGCATTCCCGAGCGTAGGTGATGAGATGATGGGCAACAACCGCGACCGCAAAAATATTTTCCACGTTCCCGCGCTTTAACTCCTTCCAGAGCATTTCCCAAAAAAGCTGGCGATAATCGCTCTTGATTCCCACATGCCATATCAGCCGCGAAAAAATTCTGACCGCGCGCTCCAGATTGCGCCAGGTGGCCTGCTTTAGGGGATTTCGGGGTTGGATCCGATTGGGAAAAGTGTGGAGCGCGTTGTAATTGTAGCGGGCGTAGAGATTTTCCGGGCCATAGATGTGGCTGATCACGCCCTGCCAGCTCCTGAGAACCTGTTCATAGGGTTCAAGAAAAACGATATTTGAATCACGGTTTTCAGCGTGATCGAGCACGCGATTTTCTTTTTGCAATCGTTGATATAGCGCAGTCTTTGGCAGGGCATAGAGAATGTTGACGGTCAGGATCGGAATGTTTGAGACATCCGCAAAATCCATGATTGCCTGCGGTGTTTCCGCAGTGTCAGTGTCCAAGCCCATGATGATGCCCGAGGCCGCTTCAATACCATACCGATTGACAGTTTGGACGGCTTGCAAAATTGGCATCAGCAAATTCTGTCCTTTTTTCATTGCCTTTAGCGCCGTCGGTTCCGGCGTTTCAATCCCAAAAAAGACATTGGTAAAACCCGCTTCGCGCATCTGCTCCAAAATTTTCGGGTGCGTGACCAGGTTGAGTGTCGCCTCGCAGGAAAGATGCACGAAATAATCGCGCTTTTTTTGCCATTCTATTACCGCCGGCAAAAGCTCCTGCGCCGCTTTGGGATTGCCGATAAAATTATCATCCACAAAATAAATCGCGTTACAACCTCCATCCGCCAGTTCATCGAGCTCATGAATGACCTGCGCCGCGGTTTTAAGTCGCGGATTTCGGCCATAAAGCGCCGGAATATCGCAAAACTCACAGGTAAAAGGACATCCGCTCGAATACTGCACGGAGCCGAGCAGATACTTCCTCAAATCAATGCGATTGTACGCCGGTGTCGGGAATTCCGTCAGGGGCAGCCGCTCCACGGTATGAAACGAAATCTGCCGGGCGGGGCGCTCCACAGTTTCATCGAGCCGTTCAAAAAGTTTCCGGGTGCCATCGCCAATTTCCCCGCAATGCAGCAGGTCGACGTCGGGATAATATTCCGGGGCAGACGAAACCGACGGGCCGCCCAGTACCACCACTTTGCCTGCCTTGTGCGCCCGGCGGGTAATCTCATGAATTCGCTCACGCTGGATGTGCATGCCGGAAACAAAAACCGCATCAGCCCAGGCAAAATCCTCCGGCTGGATCGGGGAAATATTTTCATCAATAAATCTGACTTCCCAATGCTTGGAAAGCAGACTGACCACGAGCAGGATTCCTTGCGGCGGCATGAACCCCTTTACGCCGACCAGCGGAAAGGCGTGGTTAAAAGTACCGAAGCTGTATCCGTACAGCGGGAATGCGCAGAGAATGCGCCGGGGAAGTCGTGGCTTGAAATCAAGAACGCTAAAAACTTCTAATTTGAGCGAAGCCTCCGTCATCATAGTCGCAAAACTACCACAAGCCAGTGGCACGAGCTAACTTTTTTTGGCCGGGGGCTGTCAAAAAGAGCGTTGCGACCAGGCGCATTGCGTAAAAAAACACCAGCCACATTGCAACGTCGATATGGTGATTTGCAATGATTGAATCCGGCTGGAAACTAGATCGGGAATGCTGGGAAAGCCAAGGTCACAATTGCCCCGAAACGACGCAGGCAAATCGGAAATGTTGCCGGGAACAGCCGTCGGCTCAGTCAATGGCAATATCCACCCCTGTTAACCATTGCCACCTCTCATCATCGGGAATCTTGGAAAAAGGCCAGCCTTGAGGCTTCGGCTGGCGATGCCTGCCGAAGCTAAAAAATGCATTTGCTTTGTAAGAAAGTGCCGTGTCTGGTCACTATTTAACTGAATGCAGACACATTCCATGACCGCTCAAGAAAGGGAGACCGTATTCCGGCGATGGCTGGATGAGCATCTTGGATTAATGTTGAAAGTGGTGAGGGGCTGTTCTGCTGCCCCGCAGGATCAGGATGATTTGTTCCAGGATGTTTGCCTGCAACTATGGCAGTCAATCCCGTCCTTTCGCGGTGAGGCGAAGGAGACGACCTGGATTTATCGCGTCGCCTTCAATACCGCGCTGGCCTGGCGACGCGGGGAGCGCAGGCGGCGCGAGCGCCATGAGACCTTTTTGAAATTTGAAGTTGCCCCGCAGACGCAGCCAGGCCACGCGGAATCGCTGCCGGAACAGGAAACGATTGATCAACTCTATGCGGCCATCCGCCAGTTGCCCAAAGTGGAAGCGTCGCTTGCGCTCATGCATCTCGACGGTCTGAGTTATTCCGAAATGGCCGAGGTGTTGGGCATTTCTGAAAATTACATCGGAGTGAAACTAAACCGAATCCGCAAACAACTCGCGGAGCAACTGAAAGGAGCCAGCCATGGACTTTGAAGACTTGCAAAAGGCGTGGCAGTCCCAAAATGCCGGCGCCAAGGTAACCATCAACGCCGACCTGCTGATGAAAGAAGTCCGGCGAAACCAAAGAGAATTTCGCGCCACCATTTTTGGGCGCGACGTGCGTGAAGTGGGTGTGGCGTTTTTGCTGACCTGGTATTTTATCTGGCGTGGACTGCGGACCGATGAATGGACGGATTGTCTGGTTGGGCTCGCATGCTTCGGTGTCGGCACCTTCATGGTTGTGGACCGCCTCCTGCAACGCCGGAAACAGCCTGCGGCCAATGACTCTCTGGTCACCTGCATTGAATCCTCGCTACGGCAGGTCAATCACCAGATCTGGCTGCTAAGAAATATTTTGTGGTGGTACTTGCTGCCCATTGGCGCGGCTTTGGGAATATCCATCTGCCACTCCGCCTGGCACGCGCTTAGATCAGGCTCGCCAGCATTGACTACCTGGTTCGTTTCCGCGCTGGTGATCGCCTTGGTTTACTGGGGTGTTTACTGGTTAAACCAGTTTGCCGTGCGGAAAAATCTGGAGCCGCGCCGTCAGGAACTGGAAACGTTACTGGCTGAAACCGGGAATCCTGTCCCGCCAACTGACACAAAAATAAAACCATGAAAACCACACTCATACTTACCATCCTCTTGTTGGCCACCCTGGCAATCGGTGTCATCCTCGCGGCCGCCCCAATCCCGTCTTCCGCTTCGCCGGATCAGTCGCTCGAAGCCATTCGCCAGAAACATGACCTGCCTGCGCTCGCGGTGGTGGTGGTGAAAGATGGACAGATCTGCGACCGGATCGCCGTGGGCATCCGTAAATGGGGAGAACTGACGCCGGTGACCACGAACGACGTTTTCCACATCGGTTCCTGCACGAAGTCGATGACCGCCACGCTCTCCGCCATTTTGATTGATGAAGGCAAGTTAAGGTGGGACACGACCATCGCCGACGTGTTTCCCGAATTGAAGGGCAGGATGGACAAGCAATATGAAACGGTGACAATTGAACAATTACTCCACCATCGCGGTGGCGTTCCCGCCGATCCGCCACCTGCCGCGTGGACGCGGGCGTGGGTGGAAACCGGCACACCCAGGCAACAGCGCCTTGAATTCATCGAAGCCGTCCTCGCGCAACCGCCAGCCGCCACGCCCGGAACGCGGATGATTTACTCCAATCAAGGCTACGCGATCATTGGCGCCATGCTGGAAAAAGTTACCGACCAGGATTACGAAACCTTGATCACGGAAAAGCTGTTCAAGCCATTGCACATGGATACAGCGGGATTTGGCCCGCCCGGCACGACGGATAAGGTTGACCAGCCATGGGGGCACATCCGCAAACTTTTCATGACGATTCCAGTGCAGTCAGATAATCCGCCCGCCATCGCCTCCGCCGGTCGCGTCCACTGTTCGCTCGATGACCTCGCCCGTTTTGCGATGTTGCATCTGCAAAGCGCGACCAACGGACTATTGAAGCCCGAAACACTCGCAAGACTTCACACACCGCCAAAGGGTGCAGACATCGCCAGTCCGCTGGAAAACTACGCTTGTGGCTGGGTGATCCTGCAACGCGGCTGGGCGGGTGGAACCACCTGGTGGCACAACGGCTCAAATACCATGTGGTACATCGTGATGTGGCTCGCGCCGGAAAAACATTTTGCAGTGATCGCGGCAACGAACATTGCCGGTCCCGACGCCGCGCAAGGCTGTGATGAGGCGGCCACGGCGATGATCCGGAAATGGCTGCCAGAATAATACGATTTGAAAGATGCTGAAACCTGGCCTGACTCACTGGCGAAGAAATCAATCCAACCTCGCAAGTTAGACCATTCACTCGGCATCCGGGTGGTTTCCTCATTTCTCATTTCCGGTCAGAGATTGGTCGTGTTAAAGCCGCCGCCACAGCCTTTTCAATGTTTGTGCCCCGCAGATCGGCAGCCAATATCCTGCCGTCAGGACCGATCAGGAAAATCGACGGAATACCAAAGACACCGTAACTTCGCGTCACCGGATCTTTAGACCACTCCCCAAGAAAACCTTGAGTCCAGGCAATATCATGATTCCGGGCGAATTTCTTCGGCGCTGCAGGATCGGAATCCAGGCTCATGCTGATCATTACGAAGCGAGCGTCTTTGCCGAATGCATCATACGTTGCCTTCATATTGGGCGTTTCGGCGACACACGGGCCGCACCAGGTCGCCCAGAAGTCCAATAAGACGTATTTCCCCCGAAAATCGGAAAGATTGAGCGGTGTGCCATCAAGCGTGCTCCGGGCGAAGTCGGGCGCGATGTCTCCCGCTGTCAGGTCGGGTTTCAGCCGGATAATGCCTACGTCCAGCGGCACGTCCGCCGCGTCCGAAGTGTCGTCGGGAACGTGTATGGAGGTCGGATCAACAAACGCGAATTGCTCGCCATTCTCCACCAGGCCACCGGTCATCTGATAATCGCCCGGCTCAACCCTGTCCGCGCGGAAGGAACCGTTGGACAAAAATGGAAATCCGACCGAACGGCGTGAACCCTCCCGCCCTTTCATGACGGACACGAGCGCTCCCGAACCTGAGCTCAGGTCAACGTTTGTATTTAGTCCGGGAGCCAACGCCAATCGGCCAACGACCGTCCGCCCGCGCGTGTTGATCTCCAGTTTCTCGGTCTCACCGGGCTTTCCTTCCGTAAACCATAAATGTCTCCAGTCCCCAGTTCTCTGGTCCAGCCAATCAATGCACACTGGTATCGGTGGCACCAAGTCGAATACAAACCGTCCGACCTCATCGGTCCGTGTTTCCACACCGGTAAGGGGAATGATCTCAGGCCCATCATCGCCATCGTAGAATCGGTCTTGTGACACTTTGAGCGGCTCTTCGACCATGAACTGATTCCGATTCTTAAGCACCCCGGCAATGTGCCCCCAAGGCCTCATCAGCATCACCGCTTGATTCGTCAGGCCGCGCCTTGGAAGCCAGCCAAAACCCTGGTCACTGCTGGCCACGAGGAAATCGTTTGTATCCGTCAACGGCAAGTTGAATTCTCCCTGCTCATCGGTCAGATATTCGGCGCTACCGCCATAAAGCATTTTGAAATGCAACCGTGGAACTGACGCTGGGTTGGCGCTGACGACAGTCACATTGGGCTGTGGTTTGCCATCCGGCGTTTGTACCCGAATCGTCCATTGATTCGTGCCAGGCTCAGCTGGACCGACTGTCTCTTCGATGACACTGGCAATGTAGTAGACGTCACCTTTCCTGCCGTAAACAAAAGCCACACCGAACCCGTCGGTGAATCCCATTTCGAGCATGCCGACGGGCTGGACGTTCAGATGGAAGCGAACATTCCCGGATTGTCCCGTTGCTGAAAAACCCGGCGGTAAAGGAGATAACTTCACCTTCTTCACATCACGTGTTAACAAGTCATCAATCATTTGACCGTCCAGGAATTTAGCCCGGCTTGAGACGTCTGCCTGCGAGTAAAGCTCCCGAAAGGCCTCCTTGTTTTTGGTTTTCAGCGCCATTTCAACCTGCTGCAAAAACTGCGACTCGGAAACCGGCGCATCTTTGCCAAGTGCCGGCTGCAATACTGGAAATCCAACGAAGAAACCCATACAGATGACGCCTAATATTCGTTTCATGCGTTCGTTGTTCATACAAGTCATGACCAAAGCAAACTGGTTACGTTACGAAAAATGCACATTATTTCCCGCAAACTCATGTTTGCACACCGCACAATGCGTTGGAATTCGGACTAAATGGATGCGCGAAAAAGCTGTTTTCCATCGTCCAACCGCCGGCGCAACTCTGCGCAGGCCACGGCCACGTCGGGTGCGTTGAGGATGGCGGAGACAACGCAGATGCGTTTGGCACCGGCGGCCAATACTTCGTCGATGGTCTGCAAATTGATCCCGCCGATGGCGAACCACGGAACCGTCGCATTCGCCGCCGCCCACCGGACATAATCCAGCGTCACGGGCTTCGCCGTCGGCTTGGTGCCGGTGGCGTAGATGGGCCCGATGGCGATGTAATCCGCCCCGGCATCGAGGGCGCGCTGCGCCTGTGCGGGCGCATGAGTGGAAAGACCAATCAAAAGACGGGGACGGCCCGCCCGCACCGGGGGAACTTCAGGCAATTGGGAAACGTGAGTAAAACCGGCGTCGAAAAAATCTTCCTGTCCCAGATGGCAAATGTCCGCACCCATTGTGCGCGCAATGTCCAGATGATCGTTGATGACCAAACCGACCCCCGCGCTTTGCGTCACAGGCAGAATTTTCTCCGCCAGGCGCCGGATTTCGTCCGGGGACGAGTTCTTGGCACGAAGCTGGATCAAATCGCTGCCGCCATCGCACAACTGCCGGGCGACGAGTTCGGGCGCGCGGCCATGCAAATAAGCCGTGTCCACGAAGGTGTACAGTCCGCAATGCGCCAGCGGTTTCATTGGTTTGGCCTTAATTCACCAAAACGCTGTCGGCCAGAAATCGGTGCGGCGGTCGCCCCACTCATTTTCACAGGCTTGATGTTTGGTGCCGGATATTTGGTGTTTGCTTTCGGTTTCAGTCGTAAAAAAACGGCGGCGGAAAAATTCCACCGCCGTTGGGATAATAATTATTATCTTACTTCAGGCCCACGAGATAACCGAAACGCGTCCGGAATGCGTCCGTGGTAACATTGATGACAGCGGCGAGCTTCGCCAACTGCCGGGCGTCATCGAAATCTTCGCGTTCCAAACGAATCATATAAGCCTGGGCGCATTCGAAAGCCTCGCCATCCACATTGACCTTGCGGTTTTGCATGCGACCGGTCTTCGGATCCAGCATGTCATCGAACGGCAGCGGATTCATCTTGCCGTCCACAAAACTGATGATCGCACCGTATTTTTCAGCCTCAGGTGACCGCAGGAATTTCACTGCTGCATAGCCCAGGTCGCGGGTATATTCGGCGTCGAACGGAATCGGGTCCGCGCAGCGGAGTTCGTAGCCAAGGTCCTTGTCGATGAACGTCAATTTGATACCAAGCTTCTCAAGCCGTTGGCTCAAAAGCTCTTTCATCAAGCGGCCGAATTCAATTTCCCCGAGACGCAGATGGCCGTGATCGTCACGCACAACTTTGCCGAAACGTTCCAGCTGGCCATCCGGCAGCGCCGCAATCAGGCCTTTTTCACCCAGCGATTCAATCAAACCTTCCGCCAGCACCACCAGACCGTACTGCGAACCCTCGGCTTTGCGCTTGATGATGGAGCCAATGATAATGTCGCACACTTCGTCCACGGTGACCTGTCGCCCGCGGAATTCCTCGGAAATAATGGACAAAGTTGCCGCGGAGGCCTTTCCGATGCCGAGCGCCAAATGGCCCGCCGCACGGCCCATGCTGATGATCAGGTACCAGCGTGACGTCGTGCGCGCATCTTCAATCAAATTGCGGACAATCTGCACCCCGTAATGGCGGGCCGTTTCGTAACCGAAAGTCGGCGCGGTGCCGGGCAGCGGCAAATCGTTGTCAATCGTCTTCGGAACGTGCGCCACTTTGATTTTGCCGCTGCAACGCTTCGCCACATGGCTGGCGGAAAAAGCGGTGTCATCGCCCCCGATGGTCACCAGCGCAGTGATGCCCAACTTTTCGAAAACAGTGAAAATATTTTGCATCTGCTCTTCGGACTTGGTCGGGTTTGTGCGGGCCGTGCCGAGAATGGAACCGCCCTTGATGTGAATGTCCTTCACGTCGCGGATCGACAGCGGCTTGATCTGTGTCGTGTCCCCTGCGGCAATGTGTTTGAAGCCATCGCGAAAACCGATGACCTCATAGCCCTGATTGATGCCTTCGATCGTGGCTGCCGCAATGACGCCGTTCAGTCCAGGTGCCGGACCGCCGCCCACTAAAATTCCCAACCTGCCTTTGTTGCTCATGTGTTTTGTAAATGATTAGGTTTATATCAGCAAAGACAGACAGCTTGATCATAAACCCGAAAAATTTCAATTCCATTCTTACGCGACAAAAACCACAATCCCGGGATGGAACGCGCTGTATTCCTCGACCGCGATGGCACGCTTATCGCCGAAAAAAACTATCTTTGCCGCCCGGAAGACGTCGAGATCTTCCACGGGGCCCCCGCGGCCTTGAAAAGACTGTCCGTTGCCGGCTTCAAATTGATCATTGTCACCAATCAATCCGGCATCGGCCGCGGCTATTTCACTCTCGCTGACGCAGATAGAGTCAATCAACATCTCTGCCGGGAGTTCGCGCGCGACGGGGTGCGATTCGAGAGGATTTACCTCGCCCCCGAGGCTCCAGACCAGCCCAGCCGCGCCCGCAAGCCGTCGCCACAGTTTTTATTCGATGCCCGGGATGAATTTGGCCTGAATCTTGCGGAAAGCTTCATCATTGGCGACAAGTTGATTGACCTGGAATGCGGCTGGAATGCCGGTCTCAAACAGAGCATCCTTGTCCGCACCGGGTACGGCGCAGAACTCGAACGCCAGGCAGAGGGCGGGCTGAAAGCTGCGGTGGTGGTTGACGATTTGGTCGGGGCGGGGGATTGGATCTTGAATCAAAAGTAAACTCATATATCTGTAAAAATTTGGCCTGTAACCTGTTACATCTAGCCACCGACCGGTGACCAGTAACCTTGGGATGGCCAGTCAGAACTAAAAACTTAACGAAACTATGTGCGGCATTATCGGATACGTCGGGAAAAAAGCGGCTTCGCCCATCCTGCTTGAGGCCTTGCGGCGGCTGGAATATCGCGGTTACGACAGTGCCGGCGTGGCAATTCTCGGGGAGAAGAACCTGCTGGTACGCAAAAAGAAGGGGAAGATTGACGAAGGCCTTGCCCGCGTCCTGATCGCTGAACCGGCGGCAGGCACCCTCGGTATCGGCCATACTCGCTGGGCAACCCACGGAGCGCCCTCAGACCGGAATTCCCACCCGCAAACCGACGCTTCCGGCAAAATTGCCGTCGTCCACAACGGCGTCATTGAAAACTACGATATCCTCAAACAACACCTCCTCAAGGCCGGGCACGAATTCACCTCTGACACCGACACCGAAGTCCTCGCGCATTTGATCGGAGCATATTACGAAAAGCGGCGCGGCAAAAATGGTTCCGACCTGTTGGCCCAATCCGTCTCCGATGCGTTGCGTGAAGTCATCGGCACGTACGGCATCGCCGTGATCTGCCGTGATCTACCCGGCACGATCGTCAGCGCTCGCCGCGGTTCGCCAATTATCATCGGCATCGGCCAAAATGAGAACTTCGTCGCCAGCGACGCCAACGCCATCGTCGCCCATACCAAAAAGGTGGTTTACCTCAACGATTATGACGTCGCGACCATCACGCCCGACCGTTTCGACGTTTCCAACCTCGGCGCCGACACGGCGAACGTGCAGATCAGCAACCTCGAATTTTCACACGAAGATGCGCAACGCGGCAAACACGCGCATTTCATGCTCAAGGAAATTTATGAGCAACCGCAGACGGTTCAAAACGCGTTGCGCGGGCGCCTGGATTTCGACGGGGCGACGGCCAAATTCGGCGGCCTGAACATGAGCCCGGCTGAATTGCGTTCGATTGACCGCATCGTCATCGCCGCCAGCGGCACCAGCTGGCACGCGGCCCTCGTCGGCGAATATTTGATCGAGGAGTTCGCTCAAATCCCGGTCGAGGTGGAATTTGCTCATGAGTTTTGTTACCGCAATTGCCCCCTGGAAAAAAACACCGTCCTGCTCGTCCTGTCGCAATCCGGCGAGACAGCGGACACGCTCGCCGCGTTGCGCGAAGCCAAACGCCGCGGCCATCGCGCCCTCGCTGTCGTCAACGTCGTCGGCAGCACCATCGCGCGCGAATCCGACGGCGGTATCTACATGCACGCCGGGCCGGAAATCGGCGTCGCCTCCACCAAGGCCTTTGTCTCCACGCTCACCGTCCTGTCGCTCCTCGCCGTCCATTTGGGCCGGCTGCGGAACCTGCCGGCCAAACGCGCGCTCGAAATCCTGCGGGCGCTCGAAGCCGTGCCGGCGCAAATCGCCTCCATCCTCGCGCAAAACAATGCGCTGAAGAAGACCGCGCGCAAATATGCGAAGGCGGAGGATTTCTTCTTTCTCGGACGCGGCTACACGTTTCCAATCGCCCTCGAGGGCGCGCTGAAGCTCAAGGAAATCTCTTACATCCACGCCGAGGGTTATTCGGCGGCGGAAATGAAGCATGGCCCGATCGCGCTGATTGACGAACAGACGCCGACCGTGTTCCTCGTGCCTCAGGATTCCATGTACGACAAGACCATGGCGAACCTCGCCATGATCCGCGCCCGCAAGGGCCCGATCATCGCGCTCGCGACCGAAGGCGACTTGGCGATTAAAAAGGTGGCCAACGACGTCATTTATCTGCCTCACGCGCTCGAATCGGTATATCCGATTTTGGCGACCGTCCCGCTGCAACTCTTCGCCTATCACATTGCCGTGGCCCGCGGTTGCGACGTGGACAAACCACGCAATCTGGCCAAAAGTGTGACGGTGGAATGAAATGACTGCTCGGCATCGCTGGTTTTTGTGTCCCGTGACAATTAAGCCTGTCACACTCAATTAAGGTACGTCACAGTCCATCGAATTAAAATAACGACCGACCTTAAATGTAAACCAGGTTTACTTTCGGCCGATGGTTTGTCTCTTTGTAACTCTTTTCTGTCCGTTTATAACCAGAAATGCAACTGACATTTTAGAGGGCAATAGACAATTAAAGTATGCAACTAGCC
>JBEKMT010000071.1:0-22229 GCA_050008355.1 Verrucomicrobiota bacterium | reverse complement strand
CAAAACCTCAATCAGGACGCCATTGACCAAACGCATGAAATAGACCTTTGGTTGGATCACGCTTTCAACGAGCGCTGGAAGCTCAATGTTAATGATACTTTTGCTGTCGGTCAGGAGCCTGAATTGTTGGCCACTGTCGGCCAAGTGTCCGGTGTGCCCTTTCGCGTAGAAGGCGATAATATAGCAAACCATTTTAATCCTAGTTTGGAAACCCAATGGACGCGCCAATTGAGTACCTCGCTTCATTACGAGAATGATTTTTATTATTTCCAGCAGAGCGGTGGTAGTGCTACCGACCCGAGTTTGGCTGGTCTTTTGAACCGCGACGAAAACAATGCGGGACTTGATTTGCAGTGGCATTTTGATCCCGAAACGATGGCTTTTATCGGATATAGTTTTGACTATGTTGATTACATCGGGAAGGAGCAGATTGCGGAAGTTTTGCCTCTTCCGGCTCCGCCGGCACTGCCCAGTGCTTACTACAGCAATTACCGCAATAGCTATGCGCATGAATTTTACGTCGGTTTGCAGCATCAATTCACGGCAAATTTAGGTGGATCGATTAAGGGCGGGGCAGAATACGTGGATAGTTATAATCAATCAACGCCCAATTCGACTACTTGGTCGCCTTATGGGAACGCAAGTCTGACGTATACATATTTACCCGGAAGTTACGTGCAAGTTGGTTTCAGTCAGGGAGACAACTCAACATACGTTGCGCAGGAAACCACGACTGGCGGATTGACCCAATTCCAACAAACTTCAACGGTTTACGGGAGTGTCAACCATCATTTTACCGACAAGTTAATCGGTTCTGGCATTCTGCAGTATTCTTACTCTGATTTCCACGGTGGCCCAGCTTTGGGACCGGACGTCGAGTACAGTGCAGGATTGAACCTTACCTACATAATCAACAAGTTCCTTTCTGCCGATATCGGCTATAATTACGATAAGCTCAGGTCTGATATTCCTGGTGCTGGCTATGAACGTAATCGGTATTACGTTGGTGTGACTGCGACTTATTGATAAACGCATTTGCATGGTTTGAACAGAAAGCAGGGGAGCCTTGTCCAAAAGTGGTCAGGCTCCCGATTTTTTTTAATATATGGACGAAATAAAGACTCCGTCTCCGTCTCCCGCCGACGCGCAATTACACTTTTTGGATTATTGGCGAGTGATTCGCATTCGCAAAGCGATCATTATCACGGTTTTTCTAATTACAGCAATTATCGCAACCGCTGTAACATTTATCTTGCCTGAAGCTTATTCAAGTATCTGCCGCATCAAGGTGGAACAGGATGTTTCCAATGTTCCTGGCTTGAATAGTGGAACGACTGAAACCGGGGGCGGATTCGATCCGTATTTCATCCAGACTACCTTTGAGATCATGCAGTCGGAGGTCGTTTTGAGCAACGTGATCGCTACTTTGGATTTAAACGAGAAATGGGGAAAGAAATTCAACAATGGTGAGACTCTGAAAACCAGTGAGACCATGCTGATCCTCAAAAACAACATGCTGCTGACGCCGGTTCGTAATACGAAGCTCATCACCATCACAATTTACAGCGATGATCCCAAGGAGGCGGCCCAAATTGCCAATGCCGAGGCCGCATCGTACACGCAATATCGCTTGCGAACACGGGAACAGCTTGCTTTGACCGGTTTGGATGCATTGCAAGAACAATACGACCAAGAGGCGCAGGAAATCGGGGTTGCCCAATCCAACGTGGATGAGTTGCGCAAAAATCTCGGCATTGTGGATCAACCAGGCTCTGAGCAATATACCGAGCCCATAAACGAGGATGCAATGCGTCAGCTAGACACTCAAAGGATTTCATGTGAACGTGAGTACTCAGAGGCGTCCAGCCAGCTGAACGATTTGAACGCATACAGCACCAAGCAACTCCGCGATGTGCTGCCATCCCTTTACCCTGACACGCAATTACAGTCATTGCTGGATAAGCTGCATGAGTCGGAACAGGATTTTGCTGTTTCCACCAATGACTATTCGCTCACGAATGTTTATGTTCTTCGCATTCAATCTGCAATCGACACTTTGAATCAGCAAGTTGACAATCGCGTTGTGGGGCTTATGGCTGGCATAAAAAGTCGGGTGGATGCTGCAAAAGCTGCATTGGATGACATTACCCGGCAGGTTGACGAGGCAAAGACAACCACCTTGGCAGATTCCACGAAGAATCAACCCTACTATGATGCCAAACGCAATCTCCAACAATTGACTGAGTTGCACCGCTTGCTTTACCTGAAAATGGATTCCGAGAGGGTTGATGCCAAGATTCCGCAAGACTCCATGGTATCCGTTGTGGATCCCGCTGAGCCTGGTAAGTCACCTGTCAAGCCGAACAAGCCAGTGAACATCGCCCTCGGCCTGATTTTCGGTCTGATCATGGGCGTCGGTCTGGCATTTTTTATCGAATACCTTGACACTAGCGTGAAAACAATTGACGACGTTGAGCGCATCTTCCAAGCGCCTGTTTTGGGTGTCATCCCGCAGAATATTGGTTATCTATTGGAAGAAGGGGCTGAGAGCAAAAATGCCGAGGCTTATCGTGTGTTGCGCACGAACCTGCTCTTTTCCCGCCGCAACGAAAAATTCAACACGATCGTCATCGTCAGCGCCGGCGCTGGCGAGGGCAAGTCGACTACGACTATCAATCTTTCAACCGTGTTTGCCCAGGCTGGCAACCGCGTGCTGATTGTGGATTCCGACTTGCGCCGTCCGACCTTGCACAAATTATTCAAGGTGCCGAACAATCTCGGTCTAACCAATTATCTGCTCAAGCAGAACAGCGTTTTGGAAGTGGTGCAGTCCACTCCCGTGCCGAACCTTGATTTCATGCCCAGCGGAAAGTTGCCCAATAGTGCCATGGGCATTCTCGGCTCGGCGCAGATGAAGGAAATGATTGGCGAGCTCAAACTGCGGTATGATTTCATTTTCTTTGATTCACCCCCGATTCTGGGTGTGAGCGACGCGTCTGTTCTTGCCAGCGAAGTGGACCTTGTCATGCAAGTCATCCAATATCGCCGCTATCCGCAGCCAATGACCATCCGCGCCAAACAGATGATTGAAAAAGTTGGTGGCAACTTTGTAGGCATCGTCCTGAATAACATCAACATGTCGCAGGATGAAGGCTACTATTATTACAGCGGCTACTACCACGATTATTATTATTCCCGCAATGAGGATGAGCAGGAAGCCGAAGTCAAGGCCAAGGCGGTCGGTGGCGACGATACACAAAGAGGCATCAAACAAAAGTATTGATTGCTGCCGCAAATTCGACAGTATAACCGGCCATGAATTTGAGTTTTTCCAACCGCACGCACCTGCTGTGGCTTTCTCTGTTGCCCATACTAGCCCTGTTTATTAATGGGTGTGCAGATGATCGGACAGCTGCAAGCGTTAATCCTCCCTCAGACGTCTCCCATTTGCACGTGGGCGACACAGTGACCGTTACGCTTGATGGATTGCCTACTACCGTTCCGCCACACGAAGAAGACATTAAAGCGGACGGCACCATAACCCTCGACGACATTGGTCCCATCAAAGCGGCAGGCAAGACTTCGGGCGAATTGCAGCGAGATATATATGCTGCGTATGTCCCGAGATTCTATACCCACCTGAACGTCACCGTCACGACCACCGGCGAGCGTGTCTACTATGTGCGGGGCGAAGTCAACCACCCCGGAGAGCAACTTTACCGCGAAGGGATGACCGTGACACGCGCCATCACGGCTGCGGGCGATTTCACCGATTTTGCCAATCACAAAAAGGTTGTGTTGACCCAGACAAATGGCCAGCGCATTAAGATTAATTGTGACAAAGTTCTCGCAGGCGAGGAACCTGATCCCGAAGTCTATCCCGGAGACCAAATTCAAGTCGCGCGCAGGCTCTGGTGATGGTTCAGCTAAGTATTCTCTCCGGAAAAATGGCGGGTGACATTCAAGTCATCCGCCGTTTTCCCTTTTCAATCGGTCGATCCATTGAAAACGACCTGTCTCTTAACGAGGCGGGAATTTGGGATAAGCATCTTACGCTAGGATTCCAAAAAAAAGAAGGGTTCACAATGGAAGCGGCACCCGACGCGCTGGCCACGGTAAACGGCCAGCCGCAAAAGTTCGCCCGCCTGCGCAACGGGGACGTCATTTCTTTTGGCTCTGCCAAAATCCAATTCTGGCTGGCCCCGGTCCCGTTACGTGGCTTACGCACCAGGGAAATGCTTGTATGGGTGTTGATCGCAGCCGTCACCGCCACGCAAATCACCATGATCTACTGGCTTCTTCGCTGAATCGAACCTGCTAGAATCGTTTAATGGCGGAAATGGCGCACGCCAGTGAACGCCATCGTCATGCCGCGCTCGTCTGCGGCCGCGATGACCTCCGCATCTTTAACAGAGCCGCCGGGTTGGATGGCCCCGGTCGCGCCGGCATCAGATGCTGCGATCAAACCATCCGGAAACGGGAAAAAGGCGTCGCTGCAGACCACGCTTCCTTTTAGGGAAAGCTTTGCCTCCCCCGCTTTCCAAACAGCGATACGGCTCGAATCCACTCGGCTCATTTGGCCTGCTCCCACACCAAGCGTCCGGTCCACACCCGAATAAACGATTGCGTTTGACTTCACGTGCTTGACCGCCCTCCAGCCAAAAAGCATCGCCTTCAATTCTGCTTCTGTCGGCTGGCGTTTCGTGACGATCTTCAAGTCCGCCGCAGTCGTTACTTTCAAATCCTGTTGTTGGAGCAAAAACGAATCCGCTCCCACACCGCGCAACGTCCAAGGCTGGGCCGCAAGCGGACTTTTCAAGGTTTTCAGCAGTCGCAGATTTTTTTTCTTTTGCAGGATTGCCAGTGCTTCCGGCGAAAAGTCCGGAGCCACAATGACTTCGCTGAAAATCTCCGAGATTGCTTCTGCGCAGCCGCCGTCTAGAACATGGTTTGCCGCGATAATACCGCCGAAAGGAGCTTGTCTATCGGTTGCAAAAGCCTTTTCCCATGCTTCACGCAGGTTCGTTCCCTGGCCGATGCCGCAGGGATTCATGTGCTTGAGGATTGCCAGAGTCGGCGAGTCGTTCTCAAATTCAGCGATCAAACACGCCGCCGCCGTCAAATCAAGGATGTTGTTATAGGAAAGTTCCTTGCCGTGAAGCTGTTGGAAAAATTCCCTGAACTTGCCGTAAAGGGCGGCGGACTGATGCGGGTTTTCGCCATAACGCAATGGCTGCACGAGCGGCGCAGAAATCGTCAGGACCTGCGGCAGCAAAAGCGCTCCCGCCGAGAATTCCTTCTGGAGATGCGCTGCGATGGCCGCATCGTAAGCGGCTGTGCGGGCATAAACCCTGGCCGCCAGTTGGCGTCGCAGCTCGAGCGTCGTATTGCCATTGACCGTTATTTGTCTGGCAACTTCGCTGTAATCCAATGGGTCAACGACCACGGTCACGCTGTCATGATTTTTCGCCGCACTACGCAGCATGGAAGGTCCGCCGATGTCAATGTTCTCAATCGCGTCATGCAGGCTCACGCCCGGTTTGGCGACCGTTTGTTCAAACGGATACAGATTCACTACCACCAAGTCAATCGGCGTAATGCCGTGCGCCTTCGCCGCCGCCTCGTGTGCCGCGTTGCTGCGAATGTACAACAGCGCGCCGTGCACCTTCGGGTGGAGGGTTTTCACTCGACCATCCAGCATTTCGGGAAAACCTGTGTGATCGCTGATATCCTTCACCGTCAATCCGGCTTCGCGCAGGGTTTTGGCCGTGCCGCCCGTGGAAATTATTTCTATGTTCGCCTGCGCGAGAACTTGGGCAAAGGGGACGAGGCCGGTCTTGTCAGATACAGAAATGAGTGCGCGTTGAATTTTTGCCATAGCAGGACAAAATCCCGAATGTCGCCGGTGACGTCAACCGTCAAATGAAAATTATTTTACCGGCACTAGGTCGCTCCCGACAGCTCGCTCAAATCTGGCACGTGCCGTGGCGTAATCATGCAGCGCCTGGATCTGCGTCGTACGCGCCTGCGTGAGTGACGTTTCCGCATCGAGTACGTCTAATTGCGTGCCGGTGCCAGCCTCGGCGCGTTGCTTGGCCTCGCGCAACGCTTCCTCGGCTTCCTCCTGCACTTTGACCTGCGAATCCAGAGTTTCGCGGGACTGGATAAAATCGGAGTACGCCGTACGTACTTGTAATTCGATCTGGCGTGCCTGGTCGTCCAGCGCGGTTTTCGATTTGGCATATTGCGCCCTGGCCTGTTTGATTTTGCCGAATGTCAGCGCGCCGTCAAAAATATTCCACGTAAGCTGGGCGCCTGCGTTCCAGCCCTCGTATTCATCGGACGGATCGGTACTAAACTCGGAATTTTCCCAATTATAACCCGCAAAAACTGAAACGGATGGCTTAAATCCGGACTTTGCGTCAACGATGTTCAGTCGCTGCAATTCAATGTCCTTGCGCAGCGCCTCCAACTCTGTGCGCCGCTCCAATGCCTTTTCGATGGCGTCAGGCAGATTTATCTGGTAGGGCATTGCGTCAAAACTGTCCGTCAAATCCAGCGGGATATCCTCCCAAATTTCATGCGGCAGATTATAACCCAGCAGGTTGGCCAGATTGTTCTTCGCGATGCGATAATTGTTGCGGGCCTGGATCAAATTTGGTCGTTCGTTAGCGACGGCGACATCCGCGCGGAGCACGTTGAATCGCGGGACCGTCCCCGCATTGAGCCGGTGCTGTTGATCCTCGAGTTCCTTTTCCAAAAGCTTCACGGACGCTTCGTGCACGACGATCTCCTGTGCCGCGAGCAGGACGTCGTAATACGACAGCCGCACATTTAGCAAATTGTCCGCCACACTTGTCTCGTAAACGGCCATCGCCTGTTTTTCCGTGGCGTCCGCAGCGCGAAAGGCGGCGACGAGGCGTCCGCCCAGGTAGATGGATTGAACGATTTGAATACCCGCACTCCAGTTCTGATGGGGTAACGGATAAGAAAAGTTGGGAACGGGAATTTCCTGCAGCAAGCTGAGTTCTTCGTCCGCGTATTGGCCGGTTGCCTTCAACTGCGGCAATGCCACCGCGCGCGTCTGGACCACCACTCCATGCGAAGCTTCGAGGTCGTTTCTCGCCTCCAGAATCGCCGCGTTTTGTTCCAAAGCTGTGTTCAAAGCGTCGGCCAGCGATAACGGCCGGGTTAACCAGGCAGGAAGGTTGGTGTCGGTGTTCTGGGCGGGAGTACTCACAGCGGCGGCGAAAATAATCCCCGCCAGTGCAAAAAATATTTTCAATTTTCTCATGCTCAACAATTGTTTTTCGTTCGGGCAAACACTTTCATCGCCGCCAGTGAAAAATTTGTGATGTGCCGCGCAAGAACTTCGATGCCCACGGGGTCCTGGGGCAGCAGGTTGGGGAACAGTTTCCCGACGGCCGGGCGGCAATGATTGTAAAAAACACACTGGCTTACGACGCTGAACGCGCAGTGAAGCACACGTTCGTCAGTCGGCGGACAATCCAGGATTTCTCCAATGATTTTCCAAAGCACGCTCGACATCGGGCGGATCCGTTCCTCAATCAAAGAATCCAGCGCTGCTGTCGGCTCGATCATCTCCCGCGACATCAGCCGTCCATGCCACGATGTCGGGCCCTTCTCAAAAATCCGCAACAACAGCGAATGAACAAAACCGTAAAGTTTCTTTTCCGGCGGCGCATCTTCGCCGACATCCAGCAGGAGCGGATATTTCTCCAACGCCTTCCCATGCGCGTAACGCAGCACTTCCACGTAAAGCGCTTCCTTGTCTCCAAAGTGATAATTGATCGCCGCCACATTTGCTCCCGCCCGCTGGCAAATTTCACGGACGGTCGCATTGCGGAAGCCCACCTCGGCAAAAACCTCGCCTGCCGCCTCCAGAAGCTGACGCCGTGTCGCGTCATGGCTCTGGTCGTCCAAAATGCCCGGCGTTTTGTTCTTCATGTTTCAAACAGATAATTCAAACAATTGTTTGATTCGTCAACAATAATTTTAATCAGGCTGGGGCCGCCGGTCTGCGAACCTCGACTTTGACCTGACTTGCAGTCGATTACACCATCAACCACAGCATCGATGGTTGAAAATCTTGCGCGCGCATGTTTTCGGCTCACTTCGTTATGAGTCCAGCAGGCCAAGGTTGCGATAAACTTATTTTCGAGCTATTTCAAAGATTGCATTGACAATTTGATGCCCGTCGATCCCGTCCAGCCTCCGGAGCGCTTGCAAAATTCCACTGTTTAGTTTCTCCTAGTGCAATGTGGCGGCTGTGTTACCTGCTATGCGTAGTTGGAAATGTGTTGATTGCATCGATCTGTTTCGGTGCGGAGTCTGCCGAGGTCAATCTGGATTACGTGGCACATCGTGCCTATGAGCGCGCCCTCAAGCCTTTTCATTCGCCGCGAATGGATTTGCCCAAGATTTTGCAGCAGGACAACCTGGACTACGACAAGTACCGCGAAATCCGGTTCCGGCGCGACCATGCATTGTGGTCGGCAGACAATTTGCCCTTCCGCATAGAATTTTTCCATCCCGGCTATCTCTATCAGGAACCCGTGCGGGTCAATGAATTCACCCTCACCCATACCCAGCCGATCCGGTTCATGCAGGACTTTTTTGATTACGGCAAGCTGTCCGACCTCGCCAACCAGATTCCGGCCAAGACGGGTTATGCCGGCTTTCGGATCTTGTATCCGCTCAACCAGACCAACCAGCTGGACGAATTGGGTGTGTTCCTCGGGGCAAGCTACTTCCGGTTGCTTGGTAAAGACCAGCACTACGGCCAGTCCGCGCGCGGGCTGGCCATTGATTGCGGTGAAAACGACCGTCCCGAGGAATTTCCGATTTTCACGGATTGGTGGCTCGGTAAACCGAATAATGACGATACGGAGCTGAGGTTTTACGCGATTCTCGACAGCGTGAGCTCCGTCGGAGCATACGAATTTCTCCTCCGCCCCGGCGAGACGACCGTCTGCGATGTGGATGCGGTCCTGTACCTGCGCACCACCAACACGGTTCAAGCGGTCAATCCCGGCCGCAAGCCGATTGACACGATTGGCCTTGCCCCGCTGACCAGCATGTTCTGGTATGGCAAAGATACGGAACATAAACCTGATGATTATCGTTCGGAAGTCCACGATTCCGATGGCCTGCTCGTTCATATGGGAAACGGAGAAATTTTCTGGCGGCCACTCGATAATCCGCCGGTCATGCGCCACCAGATTTTTCATGCACCGGATATCCGAGGATTTGGTCTGCTCCAGCGCGAACGGGATTTCTCCGCCTATCAGGACATGTTCAATTTATATCATATGACACCCAGCGTTTGGATTGAGCCGCATGGCGACTGGGGTGACGGCGACCTGCATCTCGTGGAATTGAACACGACCTATGAAGGGCTTGATAACATTGTGGCGTTTTGGGATCCGAAGGTCAAACCGGCGCCGCTCGAGGCGTACCATTTCGGGTACACGATGAAGTGGACGCGGGAAACGGATTTAAAAATTTCCACTGACAAGGTTGTCGCCACGCGCATCGGGCTGGATACAAGGTTTGCCGGAGCGCGGCAATTCGTCATTGATTTTGACGGGCCGGATTTGGATGCCATCCCACAGGACAAACCCCCGACCTCCATCGCAAGTTGCAGCCCGAATGCCGTGATCTCGGACAATTACGTGGTGCGGAACACCTTCGCCGGCACCTGGCGCGTCTATTTGACGATGCAGCCCAAAGCTGACAACCACGACCCGGTGGACGTGCGCTGCACCTTGCAGAATGGCAAACAGACTGCCAGCGAAACCTGGACTTATTTATGGAGTCCGCCCTAAAAAATCTGACTGACGCTTCCGGCGGCATTGCCGGGCGCTCGCTCGAGGAATGGAACGCGGCCTATGTGAAAGTGGAAAATTATTTCCACGCCCTCCGCATCCGCAACAAGCCACTGCTCGGTCAGCTGGTATTGCGCGTGCTCGAAAGTGCCCAAAGGCGTGCGCCGGCGGAACCCCGACGATCCGCGACCGAATTGGCGGTCGAGGAAATGGAGCGGCTGGTGACCGGCTGGTTCGCGGAAGTCCTGCAAACTTCACCCACGAACTCCGACCAGATGCTGTCCACTCGCGGGCGGCTGGCGTTGTTGCTCGCTGACATGCCCGGTAAATGGCAGGACCAGTTTCTCCGTCCCGGCCCGTGGCCGGAAGAATTTGTCGGCGCCATGCGGGAAACCTTCCTGCTGGCCGGGCCGGATTTCCAATTGTCCAAGATGACGCCACGGCCCCTGGATCTGGGTCCGATCACAACGCTGACCAATCTGGGGAAATTTCCTTATGTGCGCATGGCGGTGGCGTGGCTTTTGTTTGCGCTGCTCTTGATCGCCATTTTCTGGATCACCCATCACTCCTGAAAATGGATGGCGTCGCGAAAATCTCCGTGACTCCGGTGCCGCGAATCCACCGAGGCCGGCGCCTTTTCCTGTTCTATTCCTCGGCGTTGTTACTGACGGGGTTGGTCTCAATGCTTTTCGCCGATCTGCTCTGGCGGACCGGTTGGTCGGCGTCCCGCACGGTATTGCTGTCGCTTTTCATCATCCTGTTTTTGCTCTCCGCCATCGGTTGCATGCACGGTGTTTATGGTTTTTGGATTCGCATTTTTGGCACGCGCCGCCGCATCACCGCGCTGAAAAATTATCGCGACCAGAATATTTCCGGCGTCAGTACCGCCATCGTCTTTCCAATCTTCAACGAAGACGCGGTTCGCGTGTATGAGGGGCTGCGGGCGATCTACGAATCGCTCGCCCTTACCGGCCAGCTCGAAGGTTTCGATTTCTTTATTCTCAGCGACACCACCGACCTGGACAAATGGGTGGATGAAGAACGCCACTGGCACGATCTGGTTCGCGATCTCGACGCGCTCGGCAAGATTTATTATCGTCGCCGGCTTTTTAACGAGGAACGCAAGAGCGGTAACGTCCGCGATTTCCTGAATACCTGGGGTCGCCGCTACCGCTACTTCGTTTGTTGCGATGCCGACAGCATTATGCGGGGCGAAACGCTCGTCGATCTGGTCAAATTGATGGAAACCCACCCCACCGTTGGCCTGATCCAGACCATCCCTGCGCTCATCAATGCGGAATCGCTGTTTGGACGCATCCAGCAATTTGCCAATCGTCTGTATGCGCCGGTGTTCATTGCCGGGTTGAATTACTGGGCGCTGGATTTGGGAAACTATTGGGGGCACAACGCCATCATTCGAACCGAGCCTTTCATGCAGTTCTGCGATCTGCCGCAACTGCCCGGGCGCAAGCCGTTTGGCGGCCAGATTTTGAGTCATGATTTTGTCGAGGCTGCTCTGATGCTGCGCGAAAACCGGGAAGTCTGGCTGGCCTACGATTTGGAAGGCAGTTACGAGGAAGCTCCGCAGTCATTGATCGAAAATGCCCAGCGCGAGCGCCGCTGGTGCCAGGGGAACCTGCAGCACAGCCTTGTTTTGTTTGCGAAGGGTCTGCGCGGCGTGAGCCGATTGCACCTGCTGTTGGGCATTTTCGGTTATCTGGCGGGCCCACTGTGGCTGGCCTTTCTCCTCGTGTTTAACTGGATCTACTGGTATCAAAAATATACCGGATTATCCGATTTATCCGTGCAGGCCTTCACCCCGTATCTGTCCAACTGGAGCGGCACCGCGCACGCGCTCCTGATATTCGTCATCTGCATGGTTGTGATCATGCTGCCGAAACTGCTTTCTCTCATTGACCTCGCCCGCGACCGGCAGCGTCGCGAACAGTTTGGCGGCCTCGGCCGCGCCACGGTCGGCGTGCTGGGTGAAACGGTTTTTTCCACGCTGCATGCGCCCATGCTCATGCTCTGGCATACCCGGTTCGTATTGACCAACCTGGCGGGCATCACGGTGGGCTGGGCGGCCCAAAAGCGGGGTGCTGACGGCGTCGCCTGGGTGTATGCGGCCGAGCGCCATTGGGGACACACGCTGATCGGATTGATTTGGGGCATTTTCATGTGGCGGCTTGACCCGACTTTATTCTGGTGGTTCACCCCCGTGCTTGCCGGCATGATTTTATCAATTCCCCTGAGTGTGTTTACCAGTCGCCGCAGCGTCGGCTTGCGGGCCCGCAGCCTGGGAATTTTTCTGACGCCGGAAGAAACCCGGCCGCCGCTGGAAATCATTTCCCTCCGTTCGCGGATGAGAATCCACGACCTGACGGATGACAAAACCCCGCGCCGCCCGCACTCCGGTCTGGCGGAAGCGGTCCTCGATCCTTATGTGAATGCCATCCACGTTTCGCTGCTCCGGGAAAAGCAATTAAACCCTGCCTATGCCGAGCAGTTCATCCGGCTCGGCACCGGTACCGAGTCCGTCCGCGTGCTGGGCGAGCAGTTGTTGGCGGAAGGGCCCGAAAAACTGCGTCCTTCCGAGCAGACAGCCATCCTGGCCGACCAGCGCGTGATGGTCTGGTTGCACCAGCAGGCGTGGCTGCGTCCCGAGGAAAAGCTGGCCCCGTGGTGGAAGGCGATGATCCGCGAATTCAGCCAGCGGGACAATTAGTATTCCTCTTCCTCGCAGGCATGGCCTCCTGGGGGAAACCGAGCGGTCCATGCTTTATGGAACCGCTCCTTAAAGCAATTCCACGGCACGCCGCAGTTCGTCGTCGGTGTTATAAAAATGTGGTGAAAACCTGATGTAGTTCTGCCCTTTGCGGTCAGCGCGCAGGGAAGTAACGATGCCGGCATCCGTGAGTTTCTTCTGCAACGGCGTGAGATCTTTGCCCGGTTGAAAAAAGGAAGCAATGCCGCTCGCATTGGCCGGTTCCAGTTTTGGATTCAAAACGCTGAAGTTTTTTTCCAGGAGTGAGGATACGAGCCACTCCCGCTTGCGGGCCAGTTCAGCGGCGATGTTTTCAATCCCAATCTCCAGCAGCAGTTCCAAGGCGGCGATGATACCGGTGACGCCGAGCAAATTGTGCGTGCCGGCTTCAAACTTCCGCGCATCCTTGCGAAATTCGATGCCTTCCTGCGCCACAAAATTCGGCGAACGCACATTGTGCCAGCCGTAAACCGGCGGGTTTAACTTTTCCTGCAGATCGCGGCGGACAAAAAGGATCCCGGCGGCGCACGGGCCGAGCAGCCATTTGTGCGCATCGGCGGCCAGAAAATCAACGTGTTCCACGGTCGTAGGAAACGCACCCAGTGTCTGAATTGCGTCCAGGCAAAACAGGATTCCCCGTTCGCGCAAAAATTTACCGACGGCCGCATGATCGATCCGGTAACCGCTGACGAAATGGCAGGACGCCAGCGCAACCAGCCTCGTGTTTTCGTCCACCTGGCCCATGACGTCCACGGGGCGGATCACGCCGAGGCCGCGGGTGTTCAGCAGGCGCACCTTGACACCCCGTGCGGCCAGCGCCATCCACGGATAAACGTTTGATGGATAATCGTCGTGGTAGATGAGCACGTTGTCACCCTTGCGGAAGCCCAGTCCGGCGGCGACGTAACTCAAGCCCAGCGACGTCGGCCCGACCAGCGCCACCTCTTCGCTCTGGCAATTCAACAAGCGCGCTGTCAATTTGCGTGCCTCGTCCAGGCGATGGAGCATGAAGGCTTCCTGATCGCCAAGCGTGCCTTCGTTCGCGCACTGGTTGATTGCTTCAGCGACGCGCCGGGGCAGGGCACAGACTGCGGCGTGCGCAAAAAAAGCCTTGTCGCGCGTGACCGGGAATTCGTGCCGCCGCAATTGCTCATTCGTCAATATTTCGTTGAGTGTCATTGGGAAAAATTTGAAGCCGCTGCAGTTCAGCCATCTGCATTCAGTTCACGCCGGGCGCGTCCATCATGCCGCTGTAATAATGGACCCAGAATTCAATGATGACGTAGCCGACCACGCCGACGACCAAGGCGTAAATGGTGCCGTTCAGAATGCGCGTAAATGCTCGCAGCACCCGGAAGCCCTCATCCTGGTAATAGATGTGCAAACGACTCAGCGTCTCATCCAGTTTGCCGCTGATTTCGCCGGTATGATAAAGATTGGCGAACAATTCGGGGAAGTAGCGGGTCTGGCTCACGAGATCGGCGGGAGTCAAGCCGCTTTCAATCTTCGGTTTCCAGGCAGCAATCTCACGGTTCAAATGAGGCGAACCGGCCGCCGCCCCTGCCAGTTCCCAGCCCCGGGGAACATCCACGCCGGCGTTGGTGAGCGCTTCGAGCGCCGCGGACAGCCGGGACAAGACCAAATATTTTTGCGCCGTCCTCAGCAGGGGGATCATTTGAAAAATCGATTCCACGAAGAGCCGCCACTTCAGACCGCGCTGGCCCTGGCAGGCAAAAATCAAAAACAAAATGGTTCCGTACAACGCGCCAAAGACGATGATTTTTTCGATGATGAATCCCAGGCACTGTGAATACTCGCCGTGGGCGATCCCGGACACGGCGAATTGAATCAAATAACCGAGGGGAAAAACCAACAGGAACACATGCACGGTTGCGATGGTGGTGATCAGGCCGGAAATGGTGTTGCGGATGATTTGGGACCGGGCGGCGTAATGGTTGGAAAGCAACTTGAAACTGGCGTCCAGTCGTCCCGATTCTTCGCCGACGGAAAGCAGTGCGATGTCAAACTCTGACATCCAGCCCTGCACCCGCTTCATGCTGTCGGTGAAGGTGTGGCCCTCTTTCAGGCTTTGAATCAGGGCGAGAATCGTTTTGCGGGAACCGCGAATGGAATCGCTGCGGGCGGTCATTTCCAAGGCCTGGACCAGCGGCAAACCGGCCGTGATCATGGTACCCAGCTGATTGTATAATTCGGCGCGGCGGGCGAGTTCGGCGGGCGTGACCATGAAGGACATACGCCTTCAGGTTTCAAGCAGCGACGCGATCGAGGCTGGCCTTCAAATCCCGCTTGCTTCTGGCGCCGACCATTTGTTCGGCCACCTGGCCGTTCTTGATGAACAGGAGGGTGGGGATGGAGCGGACGCCGTATTGCGCGGCGAGATTCTGATGCTCGTCCACGTTGACTTTGCCGATCTTGACCTTGCCTTGATATTCCTCGGCCAGTTCGCTGAGGACGGGGGCAATCTGTTTGCAGGGACCGCACCATTCGGCCCAGAAATCCACGAGGACGGGAGTGGTGGACTGCAGAGCCTCTTTCTCAAAATTGTCCTGGGTGAGCGTAACGATCAAGGGCGAAGCCATAAGGGTAAATAATAAGCTCAATTAACTAGAAAAATTTTCAACGGTGCTTTTCAGGGACCAGAAAAGCCAGCCCACGATTCCGGCTCCAACCAATCCGGCCGCGCCGGCGGCATAAATCAAAATCTTGTCCATCCCGTTGATGCTCGGCACGACGGGGGAGGCGGCGGGACGGGAAACTGGAGCGGGACGTTGCGCGGCGACCGGTGCAGCGCCGGCTTTGGTTGACGGGGCGGTGGTGAGGGCGGGCGCCTTGGTTGGCGCAGCTGCGGTCGGGGCGGGGGTGAAAGCAGGAGTGGGGGCGCCGGTCGGGCCGCCGGGCGGCAAAGTCGGCAGCTTGATGGTCGGCGCGGCGGTCGGCTTTGGCGGCAAATTGATACGGACGGTTTCCTTTTTCGGCTGCACCTTGCCAGTGGACTTCTTCAACGGTTCGGCGCCTGTGGGCCCGCCCGGCAACGGATTGATTGGAGGTATGTCGGCCATATTTATTTGAAGATAAGCGTCGTAGAGCGCCTGTCAAATTTAATTCTTTCGGGGCCAGACCAAAATTTTGAACTCCCGGTCCGCCCGGGCCTGTTCCCGGGCTTCCGGCAGCCTATAGGCGAGCCGTGCAACCCTTTCAGGACACACATTCCCCGGCCAAAGTCTGGGACACGGGAAACGCCGTTTTGTCGTTTTCTTTGGCATTTTCCTTTGGGTTTCCGACAGGTGCCTCCGCTATCTTTTCGAGGGCCAGCCTCAAATGATCCACTTCCACGGGTTTGGAGATGTAATCATCCATCCCGGCTGCCAGGCACAATTCCCGGTCACCTTGCATGGCATTCGCGGTCATCGCGATAATCAACGTGCGAGGCAGGGCGTCCATGGTTTCCAGCTCGCGAATCTTGTGGGTCGCCTCGTAACCGTCCATTTCCGGCATCTGGCAGTCCATCAAGATGATGGAGTTCGGGTTCTCCTGCCAGGCCGCGACGGCTTCGATACCGTTGGCGACGGTGCAAACGTTGGTATAACCGAGTTTTTTCAACTGCTTTACGCCGACCAATTGGTTCACCTTGTTGTCTTCCGCCAGAATGACGCGGACTTGATTGGGCTGCGACCGGGGCTGGGACGAGGCATGCGCCGGCGCTGCGGCCGGCTTGACCTTTTCGGACTCGGCCGTCTGTTTTGCGAAAGGCATGGTGAACCAAAACGTTGACCCTTTGCCGAGCACACTGTTTACCCCGATGGAACCGCCCATCAATTCGACCAGCTTACGTGAGATGGCGAGGCCCAAACCGGTGCCACCAAACCGGCGCGTGGTCGAGGTATCGGCCTGGGTGAAAGATTGGAACAACATTTTCTTGGCTTCGTCGGAAATGCCGATACCCGTGTCACGGACGGAAAAGCTCAACTCCACCAATGAGTCGCTTTTGCCGGTTTGGGTGATTTCCAGAGAAACTTCGCCGGCGTCGGTGAACTTGATCGCGTTGCCGATCAAATTCAGAAGAATCTGGCGTAATCGGGAAGGATCACCCACCAGTTGGGCGTTGAGCTTGTCGAGCGATGCATAAGTCAGTGCGACGTTCTTGGCGTGCGCCCTGGGGGCCAGCAACGCCACGGCATCGCTCACGACGGTTTTCAGATCAAAATCCAGCTTTTCAATGGCCAATTTGCCGGCCTCAATCTTGGAGAAGTCCAGAATATCATTGATGACGGATAAGAGTGAATCGGCGCTGGTTTTGATGGTGGTTGCATACTCCCTTTGTTCGACAGCCAGCGGGGTTTCGATCAAGAGGTTGATCATTCCCAGCACGCCATTCATCGGGGTGCGGATTTCATGGCTCATGTTGGCCAGAAACTCGCTCTTGGCTTTGCTCGCCATCAGGGCGGCCTCGGCCATCTTCTGGGTCTTGTCCGTGGCGGTCTTCAGCAGCTCATTGGCGTGGGCCAGTTCGCCGTTGGTTTTTTGCAGCGCAATCGTCCGCTCCTGCACCCGCTGTTCGAGGTCTTGCAAATGCGATTTGGCCAGCTGATACAGACGCCATTTTTCCGTCATGGAGACCGCCAATTGCAGGACTTCAATGTTGTCAAAGGGTTTCTTCAGGATCACCAGCCGGTCGGAATAACCGAATTTTTTCAACATTTCCTCCCAGGAATAATCCGAGTATGCGGTGCAGATCACCACCTGGAGGTCGGGATACTTCTGCCAGATCTTTGCGGTCGTCTCGACGCCATCCCAGCCTGGCGGCATCCGCACATCGACGAACGCCATCGCATAAGGACGTTCTTCTTCGAGACTTTTTTCAATCAGCGCCAGACCTTCCTGTCCCTGGAAAGCAGAATCAATTTCAAACTCTGGAAATTGAATTTGCGCCTGGACGGAGTCGCCGAACAGCGCCGCCTCTGCTGCGTCCAGGTCATTTGTCTGGATTTTTCCACGCGACAGAATTTTGCGGAAATCCTCATGGATCGCCCCATTATCATCGATAATAAGAATGCGCCGGTTGTTCGTTGCTTTCATGCCGCCGTCGTGGTTTTGGATATCCTGGTGGTTTTGATTGGTTTTAACGGTAATTCCAGCGTGAAGGCGGCTCCGTGTCCGATGCCCTTGCTGAAAACCACAAGCGTACCGCCCAATTCCTTGGCCGCCAGCGCCCCGCTGTGCAGCCCGAACCCGTGTCCTTCTTTGCGGGTCGTAAAGCCGTGGTTGAAAATGCGAGTCAGGTTTTCCTCCGGAATGCCGATGCCATTGTCGATGATGGAGATTTTGATCCGGTCATCGCCGTTGCGCACCCGCAAGCTGATGCATTTGTCATCCTTGCCGGATTCATCGCAGGCGTATTTGGCGTTGCGGATCAGGTTCACCAGAATCTGCAGGACCTTGTGCTTTTCCGTCAGGACGGGCGGGATATCCGAGTAATCCCGCTCCACTTTTACGTTGTGGCGCACCATCGCCCCGAGATTCATCCGCAGCGCATCTTCCACCAAATCCGTGACCTGGAGGGGTTCAACGATGCCCGAGGACTTCGCGTAATCCTGCTGCATCGCCACAATCTCTTTGATGTGGACCACATTGTTCACCAGCGAATCGGCTTCGCGTAAAATATCCGCCTGTTCCTGGGCCAGGTGCGCGGTCAGGCTGGCCAGGTAACCCGGCAATTGTTTGCCTTTCGGATCGTCCGCGAGGAAACTGCCGATGTTCTTTTCGTGCGCCTGCAACAGACTCACGACTTTCGCCACGTTGCCCACCTTGGAATTTTTGACTTTTTCCGAGATCAACGAACTCGACACGTTCACGCTGTTCAGCACGTTGCCCACATTGTGGAGCACACTGGTCGCCACCTCCGCCATGCCGGCCTGCCGCGAGACTTCCAGCAGCTGCTTATGCACCTGATTGAGGCGGGCTTCGGAGTCCTTTTTCGACGTGACATCACGACCCATGCCGACCAGCCCGACAATCTTGCCTTCGCCATCGCGCAAGGGAATTTTGGAGGTGAGTAACCAACAGGTCCCTCCGGCGGGGGACACCACTTTTTCCTCGCGATTGATGAGCGGTTTACCGGATCGCATCACATTCTGGTCGTCTGCAAAATAAACCTCGGCCAGCTCCTCGGGATAAATGTCAAAGTCGCTTTTTCCCAGGGCTTCAGCTTCAGTTTTGCACCCCATGATCAGCAATTCGGCGGAGTTGGCCATGGTTTTACGCCCGGTGGTATCCTTGACGTAAATCGGGTCCGGTGAATTATTGATGATAGTGCGGAGCATGTTCCGCTCATAACCCAGGGCCATCTCCGCTTTTTTCCGTTCCGTGATGTCGAGCACAATCCCCTGACTGCCCACCACCTGGCCGTCGGCGGCAAACACCGGCGACTTGATCACGTGCAAATATCGGATGGAACCTTCCGGGCCCGGATGCTGTTCCTCTACTTCCAGGCTGCGACCGTTCTTGATGATTTGATCGTGATGTTCCGCGCCGGCGTTCAGATATTCCCGCATGCCCGCATTTTTTTCCGACGCAGCGAGGTCGTGCACGGTTTTGCCGATGAACTGCTCCTGCGTCATGC
The DNA here is from genome assembly GCA_050008355.1 of Verrucomicrobiota bacterium. GTDB lineage: Bacteria > Verrucomicrobiota > Verrucomicrobiia > Limisphaerales > UBA11358 > UBA11358. Next base: position 2,977 of record JBEKMT010000071.1, on the reverse strand, counting down.
CGCGCAACAGGCAGAACCACGAATTAACCAGCATGAACCGACCTGCCAGGTCCTTGCGGAAAATCCCGCCCGGCATTTGCTCCACGAGCGAACGATACAACGCCTGCGAATCCAGCAATGCCCCCTCCGCCTTGCGGCGCTCCGCGATTTCGCGCGTCAATTCCCGGGTCCGCTCCGTGACCCTTTGCTCGACGCTCGCGTTCAAGCCCTCCAAAGAAGCCTGGCGTTGCGCCAGCCCGCGCATCTCCCGGAGGCTTTGCCTGATTGAAATCACCAGGAAGGTATCCAGAAACAACACCCAACCGGCATGTTCAAGCCACCGCCAATGGCTCGGCGTCACCACCCCGAAAATGGATTGCGGCCAGTAAACTCCTCGCAAGAAATGGTCGAGCGCCACCACCACCGTCGCCGATGCCAAGACTTTCCAATCACGATAAAACGCCAGGAACGCCAGCGATCCGAAGATGTGGAAATGCGTTTCAATCCGTCCGCCGGTCAAATGGATCAGCAAGGCCGAGAAAAACATCTGCGCCACGGCAATCACCTGGCGGGTCAACATCTGCCCCGGATTTTTCCAAGCCAGATAAATCGGCAAAGCCGCGATCGCCCCGCCGAGAAAAATTGCCGCCCACACGGTTCGGTCGATTTCGCTGGACGCCCCGATCCATGTCCGCGGGGAAATGACCAGGGCCGCCGCAATTCCCGCGAACCATTGCAACACCATCAACTTGGCGAAGAACCGGTCCGTGCGACGATGAACGATGTCTTCCGCGGAATGAAACAACAATTCAGAGCGCGCCGATTCCAGCACCGGGTCCGGGCGCGGTGCGCTGGCGTGTGGGTCTGCGGTTGCGTTTAGAGTTTCCAATTCGCGTCTCTCCGGTGGGTGTGGATGCTGTTCTGGTTGACGTTCACGCCCGGGCATTGATTGGTGTCTGGCAGGTTGTCCTGCCGGGTGCAGCTCCCGAAAAGCTCACAACCAAAAACCGGCGTACTCGCCAAAGCCGGACGCGGGGCGTCGGCACCCGGGACTTTCAGCAAATTCTCGATCTCGTCCAGCCCCGGATTATCGCCCTCGTGACCGCGCGCAATGGTGATGCCCCCGTGGAACCACAATTCCCCTGAGGGCACGTAGAGCACTGTTTCGCCGGACGTCCAGCTCTGGAACCTCTGGGCTTCGGTGCCGTCTTTATCCGCATGGACCGTCACCCCGGGAATCGCGGCCGCCGAGCGCCATAAATCAGTGTCCACAAAGCCCGGATGCGTTCCGGCCGGCTGGATGAACCACACCTGGGCGTCCACCAACCCCCGGCAATCCGACATCAATTGTTCGAGTTCCCGAATGCTCGCCCGGGTGCAGGGGCATTTCGGGTGAGCGAACATCAGCAGCGTCGGGCGCTGGGCATCCAAGGCAATCAGGCTATCGACGGGCCAACGGTCGGGGGGCTGGCCGGTCGGGCCGGGATTGCTGGCGTACCGGCTCATGGCGACCATGCAACTGAGGAGCGCCACCAACCAGATGGCTGCCACGGCTTTATAGCCAAAGTCACCCGGTGCGAATTTGGATTTTGCTTTGGGCTGGTCCAAACCGACAATGTCTTTATTGAGGGGAAAAATCATTACTCGTTGCCATTCCAGCAAGCAATGTGCCTGACAACGATTTGCGGCGGTAAATGCGGATAAAAAGGTCCACGACACCATTCCCGCAATACCCAAGCATTTGGCCAAGCCGATTCAATGCCCCAAGTCGTGACATTCGATCGGAAGGAAATGGACAAAAGCCTTTTAAAATCAGCATCATCTTGACACTAGGATTCTGCTTCCGAAAGGCACGGTTTTCGGTACAAGGTTTAGGGTTCGGGGTTTACAGCACACTATTTACGGTTAAGTGCTTAGGTTCGAACCTGAAATGCGTTTATGATTGGCTTTATTTGGTTCAATCGGCGCCTTATTTGGGTTCGTTTGACGGAAATGGCAGGTGGGCATGTTTCTGACCGCAAAAGTTAATTAAGCGAACAACTTCTTACCTGGGGCCAGAGTACCTGCCTTTGCCGAGTCCCGTCGCGACCGGCCTGACCAACCAGCGGGTTTGAGCAAGAGGGGACGAAGGAAACAGTGGTTGCTGGCGTTGGAGGCTGGCTGCCCGGAAATTGGGTTCGTTTTTTCGTTTGCACTTTTTGTGGATCCTCTTTCGCGGAGGGCCATCTGCCGACGCGGTGGTTCGGCACGACAAACCTGGAAAACGCAGTAATTGAACAGAAGGAAACAAAGGTAGCGAAAATCGGCAATTCTTCCCCGGCGGGCGTTTGATGCATATAGGCTTCCTGGCAGCCACGGTTTGGGTTCGTTTTTTCGTCGTGCTCATTTCGCAGATCCATCTTCGCCGAGACGCGGAAACAATTTGAAACCACGAAAGGCCACAAATCGGCTGAGCCGGACTGCCCGTTCGACAGGACCGCCCAGTGAGTGGGACTGGCTGAACCACCGAAATTCGGGATGGCCGGTTGGATGGAGCGTACGTGGATGGAATTGGGTTCGTTTTTTCGTTTTGCATATTTTGTGATCCTTCTTCGCCGAGACGCGGAAATTGTTTAAAACCACGAGGAGGCACGAACCGGCTGAGCCGGACCGCTCGCTGGACAGGATCGTCTGCTTGGTGGGATCAGCTGAACCGCCGACATTCGAAATGACCTGTTGGCCGGGGCGAACATGGGTGAAATTGGGTTCGTTTTGCATATTTTGTGGTCCTTCTTCGCCGAGACGCTGAAATTATTCAAAACCACGAAGAGGCACGAACCGGCTGAGCCGGACCGCTCGCTGGATAGGATCGCCCGCTTGGTGGGACCAGCTGAACCACCGAAATTCGAAATGACCTGTTGGCCGGGGCGTACGTGGATGGAATTGGGTTCGTTTTTTTTTTGCATATTTTGTGGATTCCGGCTCAGCCGAGACTCCCCAGGGCATGGCGCCCATGCAG
>JBEKMT010000070.1:0-22337 GCA_050008355.1 Verrucomicrobiota bacterium | reverse complement strand
AATCAAAACACGAAACCTTGAGGCCACGCTCAAGGAGTCGGGCAGTCAAAAATCCCTTGCCAGCCCCGTAATCCAAGATGCGCGTTTTACCTTCCAGCTCAGCTTCGAACAGGGCTACAATATTAGGGCCGAGGAGATGGGTAAAATAACGGCTATCAAATGCCGCCTCGAAATCCCAGAAAGCCTTGACGGCCTTCTGGTCCCATTTGAAGCAGGCATAATTCTCCAATCCCTTTTGTTCTTTTATGAATTCGCTAACGTGTTTCATCTTTCATTTTCTTCCAGGCGGACGGGATTTGTGAGCTTGCCCAGGCCGAGGTTCGACGCGGATAGCAGCCGCGCTGCAAAACATCTAGTGACACGCTTTCGCATTTGCATGTCCACAGTGGCTATCGTCTCAAGACGGGACATGAAGAATTGGTTTCCGAGCAGCCATGCGGCAAATGTGCCAGCCTTCACTTAATGGCATGTTGAATGAATTTCAATCGCTCGCAGTATCATTTTGCGCCCGGAGAAAGTCAAATATTTTTGCCGTATCCCGGACTAACGTTTTTCCTCAACCACTCACAAAAGCTGGAATTCCCAAATCATGTACCGGCCCTCAGTCATCGGTTGTGTTTGACTTATCATCGGTTGTTGCCATTGGAATGAAACAACTCAAACGGCAGTGTCCCTTGCGGGCCAAACAAAATTTGGCAGCTTGGCGCCGCGCGGAACCAACACACATCGCGCATAACCCACTAGTTTTACTGCTCCGTCGCCAAGCTTTCCCGGCTCCAGTGACACCAGGCATTGGCTTTCAAAGCTGTGCCCAGGACCAAAAACCGTTCAGTCTCGTTGCGCAGAATGCGCCGGCGGCGACCCGGCAAGCAATGATTTTTCGGTTCTGCGCACCCGAACAGACTTTGCGGGCCGCCGATCATGACGTCGTCCGGCGTGGCGGCCAGTCGCAAGCCGCTGATTATTCTTCGACGGGTGAGCTAGGCGATAATCAGCGGGAGTGATTCGAAATTTTTCCCGGCAACGGCGAACAATACATCTTTTGACGCCGGGCTTTCAACCTACGCCTTAAGGTTTGCGATCGACACAATCTCAAAACTCGACGGCCAGAAACAAGAAACTTGAATGGCCTGTTCATGACGATTTTCTGCATTGGGGAAATTCCAAACCAGAACTTTGCTGGGTAAGAGATTTAGGCACGAACCATTGCGTCGGTTTTGAGGCTGACGATTGTCAAACGGATACCCGACATAGCGATTCTAGCTTGTTCCTGCCATCAGCCACGTTAGGCTGTCGTAAATGGCTGGAAGTGAAACGCGAAATTTTCTTGCCTGCACACGAGCCGCAAAAAAAGTCATGGTGCTGGACCTCGGCTTTTTGGGTGACACTGTCCATTTATTGCCCGCGCTATGGATGATTCGCCAAGCCTACCCCCAAGCTGAACTTCATGCCGCTGTTTCGGCCCACATTACGTCTTTCATGGACTGTGTGCCATGGGTCAATCGTGTTTGGGGCTACATGCGTTATCCGCGCCACGCAACCTTGCGCGAAAACTGGCAAATGATTCGTTGCCTGCGCAAAGAAGAATTCGACGTGGTCATCAATCTCAACGGCTCTGACCGCTCAAGCTGGTTGACATTTCTGAGCGGCGCGCGCAAACGGCTTGGCCGCATTCCGGAGGACGGTGGCCCGCTGTTTTGGCGGCACATGTTTACCGACTACGTCCGTCATCCGTCCGATGGCGAACCGGTCTATATGCAACGTTGCCATTGCCTCGAAAAAGCCGGCTTTCCATTTGCACCACCCGGATTTCATGTTGAAATTTCCCGCGAAAATCTGCAGGCTGCCGACATTGCTGAATCCGAAACGGGGACCTATTTTCACATTAGCCCATTCACAACCGCCAATTACAAAGAATTGGCACCCGCGCAACTCGCAGAATTCCTCAATGGTCTCAGCCGCGATTTTCCAGGTAAAAAATTGGCATTGTCCTGTGCCCCGACCGAGCGCGAAGAGGAAAAAATGACTGAACTGTTGGGGTTGCTAACACAAAAACCTTGGCGGGTCTTTGCTGGAAACTTGAACCTGCTGCAACTGACCGCTGTTATCAAGCACAGCGCGCTGCATTTTTGCGGGGATACTGGCACATTACATCTGGCCGTGGCCGCTCAAACTCCCGTGATCACTTGGTTTTGGCCCAATCCTGGCATAAAAATTTGGCTGCCCACCGGCGGGCGATACCGCGTCATTGTTGGCGTCAACGAAACTGGCACGAATTATCTGGGCGGCGTGGACACCGCCGAACTATTGCTCTCCACCCGGACCTTGCTAGCCGGTGGTGAAACTGAAAAGATGTCTGCAATCTAATCATGGAAAATCGCCTGCCGATTACTGTCTGCATCATCGCCAGCAGTGAGGCGCATCGCATCCGCCGCGCTTTGGAAAGCGTTTGCGGCTGGGTCCGGGAGATTGTAGTGGTGTTAAATGACGACGTGGAGGACGGCACTGACAAGATTGCCGAGACCTTTGGCGCAAAAGTATTTCGTGAACCGTGGAAAGGCCATATCGCTCAAAAAAATTCCGTCGCGCGCAGAGCCACACAAGAATGGCTTCTGGGGCTGGATGCGGATGAAGCCGTTTCGCCTGCTTTGCGCTCGGAGATTCAACAATTGTTCGCTCAACCCGAAAAACTCCAACACTTTGTGGCATTCAATTTTCCTCGCTGTACTTTTTATTGCGGCCGCTGGATTCGTCATGGGGATTGGTATCCCGATCGGCAAACCCGACTGTGGCTGCGGGGGCGGGCTGAGTGGGGGGGGACTAATCCGCACGACAAATTGATTGTCGAGGGCCGCGTGACGCGCTTGCATCACGATTTGCTTCACTTTACCAATGAGAGCATTGCCCATCATATCTCAAAAATTGCGCCCTTTCAGGCAGTTTTTGTGAAAGAGCGCCATGCAGCCGGACGGTCGGTTAATATATTTGAACTCGCTATTCGTCCACCTTGGCGGTTCATCCGCGCCTATTTTCTGCGCCTTGGCTTTCTGGACGGTTGGCAGGGGTACTACATCGCCAAACTAAATGCCTTTTCGACCCTGACCAAATACGCCATGGTGATGGAGATGGAAACGGCGGAAAACGGTCGGGGTAAATGAAGATCTCGCTCATTATCAGCACCTTTAATCAGTCGCGGGCGCTTTGCAAAGCCTTCGACGGCGTTCGGCGGCAGGCGCAAATGCCCGATGAGATTTTGATCTCGGATGATGGCTCGGATGATCAGACTCGTGGATTGGTCAAAGCTTTCTCGGAAACCATTCCGGTGCCGGTTAAGCACGTCTGGCAATCTCATGAAGGATTCCGGAAGACCGTTATCTTGAACCAAACAGTTTCCCAGACCACCGGCGACTACCTGATTTTCACGGATGGCGATTGTGTGCCGCATCCGAGGTTTATTGGCGACCACGCAGCCTTGGCAGAGAAAGGCTTCTGGGTTCAAGGCCGCCGATGTTTTGTACGCGAAGAATACGTACCGGATTTTTCCGCCAACTTGATTCCGGCGTTCAATTGGATGTTGACCGGCAAAATCACGGGCGCAGCCAAGGGGGTCCGCTGGCCATGGGCCATTGTCCGGCGTGATACCCGGCAGCGGGGCATCATCGGTTGCAACATGGCCTTCTGGCGCACAGACATTGTGACTGTGAATGGTTACGACGAAGATTATGTTGGCTGGGGTACCGGAGAAGACTCCGATATTGGCACGCGGCTTTATAATCTCGGCCGGCCGCGCAAGTTTGTTTACGGCCGCGCCATCACGTTCCATTTGAACCATCCTCCGGCTCCGCGCGGCCACCACCAGGCCAGCCTGGCACGATTGGCCGAAACGATCGCCACCCGGAAGATCGCTTGCCTCAACGGTCTCAACCGACACTTTCCTTTGCCGTGAAATCCGGAACCCCGGACTGGAATCCGCGCGGGAGCATCCCTATGCTGGTCTGTTACTTTAGAATTGCGCACATCTTTCAGCGATAGGTATTAGCCCGCAGGGCTGTTCGATTTTGATATGCTTCCGCAGAGGGCAGACCAAATGATTGCGTTGGCTTAAAAAATGGGGTAAAAGGAAGGTTTTTATGAGTTCGAAAGTTTCCGGCCGGAAAAAAGTGCGTATTGATTTTTGCGACTTCTCCTCCAATGTCTGCAAGACAGACCTTTATCTGTTTCATTTGTTAACTGAGCGTTACGATGTGGAGTTGTGTGATCAGCCCGATTTTTTGATTTATAACTGTTACGGACATGCGCATCGGCTCCAATCAGGCGTTAGGATTTTCTTTTCCGGCGAATCCGACTTGCCGGATTTTCGCGAGTGTGATTACTCCATCGCTTGCGTAAAATCGGACGATCCGCGTCATTTACAATGGCCTCATTACGCCTATTGTGGCAATCCCTTGGACATCCTAAAGAAGAACGACGACCCGGCGAAAATCCTGGCCGCCAAGACGAGATTTTGCAGTTTTGTCGTTAGCGGCTATAACCCGAACAAAAACCAGAATCGGGTGACTTTCTTTCAAAAGCTATCGAAGTACAAACGCGTCGACTCTGGCGGCAAAGTACTTAACAACATCGGCGGCCCTATTCCCGGCGGTGCCCGGGAAAAAATTGAATTCATGCGCCAGTATAAATTCAACATTGCGTTTGAAAACCGGTCATTCCCCGGTTACACGACTGAAAAAATATTCGAGCCGATGGTGGCTCGGTGCCTGCCTATCTATTGGGGCAATCCCCTCATAAACGAGGAATTTAATCCGCGCAGTTTCCTCAATCGCTCTGAATTTCAAAGCGATGAGGCGTTGATCGAGAAAATCATTGAGTTGGACCAGGACGACGCCAAGTATCTTGAATATGTCCGCCAACCCTATTTTCATGGGGATCAACCCAATATTTATTTTAGCCGCGAGCGGTTGTTTGACTTCTTCGAGAAGATTTTCACGCAGAAAATCGCGCCCGTTGCCCAGCGCCGCCGCAAAGGGTTTTCGATCGGCCGCCTATTTGGTCGCTGGACTCTTGTCAAGCGTCATCACTGGCACCCGGCCCAACCGCCAACTTGGAAGGATTGACCTCAAGGCTCCTGCCTGGTTAACAGCACTTTGAATGGAAAACATTCTGCTTATCCGGCTTAAATCCATCGGCGACGTAGTACTCACGTTGCCCGCAGTCCGCATTGTGCGCGAAAATTTCCCATCCGCGAAAATCACTTACCTCACCTCCCTGGAGAATTCCGTTTTGCTCCGCGGATTCCCGGACGTCGATAAAACCATGGTGCTCGACCGCGAAAAATTGAGGGGCGGCAACCCGCTGAAAGTACTTCCGGAATTCTTTGAACTGATATACCGCTTGCGCTCCGGAAAATATTCTCTGGTGGTGGATTTTCAAGGCTACGGCGAGACTGCCTGGCTGGCCCGGCTCACGGGAGCACAGCGGCGTTGGTGCAGTTTTTACCACCCCGGACGCCAATGGGCCTACACATTTAGTCGAGAGGGCGATCTGCCGCTCCACGCTGCCGATGCTCATCTGGAATTACTCCGGCAAGGTGGACTGTCCCTCGGAAAGATGTGCAACGCATTCGCGCTGCCACCTGATGCCTTGGCGGAAGCCCTGGCCTTTTTCTCAAGAAATGACTTGGACCCCCAAAATATAACCCTCTTCATCCAGCCATTGACTAGTGGGACGCACAAAAACTGGCCGCTCGAAAATTATCTGGCCATTGCCCGTATTTGGCGCGAGCGCGGGGTGCAAATCGTTTTTGGTGGCGGTCCGGATGACCGGGCGGCTTTGCAACCTGTGGTCGCTGAGGATTTTTGCATCGCTGCCGGAGTGCCGCTGCTGGTCACCGCCGGACTTTTGCAGCTTTCCAGTCTTGTGCTGGGTGGCGATACGGGCGTGCTTCATCTGGCGGTGGCGCAGGGCAAACCCGTTTTGATGTTGATGCACCAGGCTGCCCCGGGTAGCCCGATTCCTTTTCAGCATCCCGAATGGGTGATTGTTGCGCCGGCGCCGGAAAAGATCGCTCAAATTCCCGTGCCTGAGGTCAACGCCGCCATCGCCGCGCGCTTAGGGCAATAACTGGTAATGCTTTCGACTCGATCGGAATCCGAAAAGCTTTTCAAGCTTCATCATCCAGCGATGCTTTTTTTCCCGCTGTGTCAGTTGATGCTTGGGATTTGCTCTGAAAATCCCCTCCGCTTTTGGCAGCCATTCCCGGATAACCTCCGGGTGGGTACCCGTGAATGGTTTCAGGATCTCCGCATCAATATTCCCATAGTCTATGGCAGTTTGCGTACGATTCTGCCAGTACTTTAAGGTTGCCTCTGATTTCAAATTCATCTGGGCCTCGCTGCGGACCCAGCCATAATGGTAAATGGTCGCGCCGGAGTGCGCTGCGCGCGGGTATCGCGACTTTTTGTGGCTGTCGAGGATGTTAAAAAACAGGGCCTCACTGGACCAGGCAGGAATGGTGTTGCGGATGATGCGAACCTCGCTTCGATACCAGCCTGGCGACCAGGCGATTGTGTTCTTGTTGCCGTAAAAATGCAGGTAATCAAAGGCCAGCGCCTCGACGCGTTCGTCACCGAGGTGCCTTTCCATGGCTGCTCTAATCTTGGGCAGGTCGGCCTCATGCACTACCTCGTCGGCTTCGAGATAAAAGGCCCAATCACCGGTGCAATTGAACAGGGCAATCGATTTTTGCTGGCCGTAGACAAATCCCTTCACACTGTAATCGGGCCGGATGCGTTCATTCCATTGCGTCGGGACGACGCGGATTTTTGGGTCGCCGATTTCACGCAACATTTTTTCCGTCTCATCGTCGCAGGGACCGAGGGCGATGACGAATTCATCCACGAGCGGAAGGATCGAGCGGATGGACGCGTCGAACGGATAGCCGAGCTTCTGGCCGTTGCGAAGAAAAGTGAACCCGCTGACTTTCATGCGCTGATGCTAGGGTGGGATGTCCTAATCGCCGAACAGTTTTTTCAGCTGTTCGCGCGCTGCTGTCTCCCTTGAATTGATCCCTGACTTTGGCTTCCAAACTCGACGGGCGAATTCAAAATATTCGCAGAAATTGCCCGCGGCCTTTTCCAGCACCGGTTCAGCTCGGCGTTCGCGGCATTGTTGCGCGACGCGCGGATCGTAACTCAAGCAGTTCAGGCATACGCGCAAATCCGCGCGGCATTTCATGCAGACTTCGCCGCGTCCGGGATTCCCGGAGAGGATCCACGGTTCGCCGCAATTGTGACAGTGACGTGTCATGCGCAGATATTAAACCGCCAATCCGCTGCGCGCGCCAAGAAATAAAACACCCCGGAAACATCAGCTGAAGGGAGTCAGCCGATTGAATGGCATCAATTCCCCCCCCTCCCCTTTTTTGATCCCAAGTGGTTTTGAGCGCGAGTTGGGGGCTTGCCTTGTAACTTTCTGACCGCTTAAATGCCGGCTCTCGTAATGAAAAGCAACCAGTCTGTCCTGCGACAAATTCTGCAACCCGTCGTCATCGTCGGTGCGCTGGGTTATTTTGTGGATGTGTACGATCTGATCCTCTTCACTATGTTGCGCATTCCTAGTCTTAAAAGCATGGGGTTCGCCGGGGATGCGCTCGTCAATAACGGCGTGCTCTTGTTGAACATGCAAATGGTGGGTATGCTCGCCGGCGGAATTTTCTTTGGCATTCTGGGTGATCGTGTGGGGCGTGTCGCTTTGCTCTTCGGTTCCATTCTGTTGTACTCCGTGGCGAATATCGCCAACGGTTTTGTCCATTCTTCCATCGAAGCTTATGCCGTCTGGCGCTTCATCGCCGGGTTTGGACTGGCGGGTGAATTGGGAGGCGGCATCACTCTCGTCACCGAGGTTTTGCCAAAGGAATTGCGTGGCTTTGGCACGACGATTGTTTCTACGGTGGGTGTATTCGGCGCGGTCATTGGCGGCTGGGTCGCCCAGGGAGTGAATTGGCACTCGGCTTACTTCATCGGCGGCGGACTTGGTTTGGTGTTGCTCTTGTTGCGTCTGAGCGTGGTGGAGTCATCCATATTCCAACAATTGAAAACCGGTCCCGGTCAGGTCGCTCGCGGCAACATTTTGATGCTGTTCACGAACTATGGAAGATTGATGAAATATCTGCGCTGCATTTTCGTCGGTCTGCCGCTCTGGTTCATTGTGGGCATACTCGTTGCTTTTTCCCCTGAAATTTCTCAGGCATTGAACATTCAAGGCCTGATCACAGTTCCCCAGGCAATCATTCATTGTTACCTCGGCATCACTTTTGGCGGCTTCGCCAGCGGTTACTTCAGCCAATTACTGGGCTCCCGCCGGAAAGTCCTTTTTGCTTTCCTGGTTTTGACCTCGGCGACGATGGTTGCCTATTTCTTCTGCTCCGGACGATCCCCGGAAACTTTCTATTTGGTCGTCCTCTTGATGGGCTTCAGTGTCGGCTACTGGACCATATTCGTGACCATCGCAGCTGAACAATTCGGCACGAATATCCGCGCCACGGTCGCCACCACCGTGCCCAATTTCGTGCGCGGGGCAACCGTGCTGCTGACGAGCGCGTTCCAGTTTTTGAAGTCATGCAAGATGGGCGGAGGGCCGCTGGGTTCGGTTGCCAGCGCCGCCATCGTAGGTACAGTCTGCATGTTGATTGCCTTTTGGGCCTGGAGCGGACTCGAAGAAACCCACGGCAAAGATTTGGACTATATCGAACCAATTTGAGTTGCCGGTAGCCGGTTAAAAGCGGCAAGTTGACGGCGAAAGTGGCCGATTCAATCGGCACTTCTTTATTCCAACATGAAACTCGGCATTTACGGCGGCTCATTCGACCCGGTTCACCTGGGGCATTTGCTCGTTGCTCAGGCAGCGATTGAGGAGCTTGGATTGGACAAACTTTTTTTTGTTCCCGCCGCCCAATCTCCGTTCAAACCGGAAAGCAAACCAGCTCCCGATCACTTCCGCTTACGCCTCCTCCGGCTCGCACTGGCCGGGAGAACTTGCTGCGAAGTCGATAGCCGGGAGATCATGCGCGGTGGCACTTCCTATACGATTGAAACCCTGCGCGATTTCGCCCAGGAATTTCCCGGGGTAGAATTGTTTTGCCTGGTTGGTGCTGACAATGTTTCGAAATTGAACGAATGGCGTAAAGCTGATGAACTGGCCGCGCTTGCGGAATTTGTTGTCGTGCCGCGTCCTGGAGACGTTAAAACCGTCTTTCCTCCACCGTTTCGGGGGCGCCTCTTGAAAGGTTTTCCGTTCGGCATTTCTTCCTCCGAGATACGGGCCAGGGTGAAAGCCGGTTTATCGATTGACCGCCTTGTTCCTGTCGCCGTCGCCGAAGCCATTAAAAACGCCGGAATTTACGCTTGATGATCCGGGATCGATTTCTTCCTGCCATAACGGCTGGTACGCTGAATCCACAAAACTTAGCTTGCTTGTTCCGCGAAAGCAGATCGCATCTCAAAAATAATTCATGTTCCTTCGTGTTCTTTCATGTTTAAATGCCGGCACGAACTATGAATTCTAAAAAACTGGCGCAGCTCTGCAGCGAATTCGCCGACAATAAAAAGGCGGAAAACATTGCCGTGCTTGACGTGCGCAAAGTCTCTTCGGTGACCGATTATTTTGTGGTCGCTTCCGGTACTAGCGAACCGCATCTACGTGCCATTGTCTCCGAAATCACCGATCAGTTACGCGAAAAACACGAACTTCGCCCGACGCGCATGGATGGCCATACTGGTGGCGCTTGGGTGGTTCTGGATTTCTTTGATGTAATCGTCCATGTTATGCGCGCTGACGTGCGCGAACGATATGACTTGGAAAGTCTTTGGGGAGATGCGGGCAAAGTCAAACCCCCTAAGCCTCGGAAGTTCGGGAAACACCCTAAACGTTAGTTCTGGTTAATTTGGGCGGCAGCCGTTTCGCCGCTGATGACGAGAAGCAAAATCAGGCGCTTTTTTCCGGGATGGATTCAGAAGCTTTCACCATTTCCGCGATGAGTTTTTGGAACTCCCCCAGGCCGGTCGAGGGCACGATAATTGTGTCACGGCGACCGCCGACATCTTCGGTGATGCGCAAAAATCTTCCCCGCGGGTTTTCCTTTAGGGCGAACACGAACGCTTTGCGTTCGATTTGGACTTCAACACTTTTGAGCGTGTCCTCAGTTATTGCCGGTCTGGGTTGGCCGGATTTTGACGGGCTCAAGTCACTGGTTGTCCGAGGAAGACTGCCTTGATAAACTTGGCGCTGGTTGTTGCTCATATGCCCATTGGTGTTACTCTTGCTGCAACCTGAATTTCGTTCACCTCTCCCAAATGTCAAATGCCAGACATAAAGTTCTGAGGCATAGTTGTATTGTGGCGCACGGTAAAAGACGAAATGCGCGCCGCCCGTCGGGTTGACGCCGGATTTCACCCTCGCCGCCCGGCTTACAATATGTTTGCCGCCAGTTCGGCGAGTTCAGAACGTTCCCCTTTCTGCAGTTCAATGTGCGCAGCAATGGCCTGGTCGCGGAAACGGCTGATGACGTAGTTAAACCCGTTCGAGGAGGAATCAACGTAAGGATTGTCAATCTGATAAGGATCGCCCGTAAAAATGATTTTCGTGCCGTGGCCGACGCGCGTCACGATGGTCTTGGCCTCAAGCGGGGTGAGATTCTGTGATTCGTCAATCACCATGAACTGGTTTGCAATGCTGCGTCCGCGGATGTAGCTTAGCGCCTCTACTACGATGCTCCCGGAACGCATCAAATCCGCCGCGCGCCGGTGATCATGGCCCATGTTAAGGTCGCTTAACATTTCCAAAGCGTCATGGATCGGTTGCATCCACGGCGCTAGTTTTTCCTCAAGCGAACCGGGCAAAAAGCCGAGTTCCTTGCCCATCGAAATCGTTGGGCGCGCGACTACCAATCGGCGGAACTCTCGGTCAAGTACCGTCTTTTTTAATCCCGCAGCCATTGCCAGGAGCGTCTTTCCCGTGCCGGCTTTCCCCATGAGCGTGACGAGTTTCACGCGGTCATCCAACAGTGCATCCAGCGCGAAATTCTGCTCGCGGTTGCGCGGTTTGATACCCCATACGCCTTCGCGCGAATCAATGATCGGGATGAGCTTCTTCCCCGTCGCGTCCACTTTCGTCAATGCCGTTTTCTTGGGATTGCTTTCGTCAATGAGTGTGCAGTACTCGTTCGGAAAATAGGTTTTGCCGCCGTTCAGTTCCAGTTCGTCATCCGCGCGGAATTTGGCCATCTTTTCCGTGCTCACCAGCGATTCCACCATGCCGGTGTAAAGGTCCGTAATGTATACGCGGTCTGTCTCATAGTCTTCGGCCGCCAGTCCCAGCGCATCGGCCTTGATCCGCAAATTGATATCTTTGCTGACCAGGATCGTGGCATTTTTTGGCTGAGCTTTTTGGATGCTCGCTGCCAGCGACAAAATCCGGTTGTCCACCGAATTGCTATTCATGCTGATCTCGCCGCCGCCGCTTTTATGGAATCCAACCTTTAACTTGCCTCCATTCGGCAACGGCACGCCTTCGCTCAGGCTCCCGTCGCCCCGGAAACCATCGAGCATCCGCGAGACGGTTCGCGCGTTGCGGCCCAGTTCAGTGGATTCGCGCTTGAACCGATCGATTTCCTCAATGACTTCAATCGGCACGAGCACATGGTTGTCCGCGAAATTGAGCAATGAATTCGGGTCATGAAGGAGGACGTTGGTGTCGAGGATATAATTTTTCACAATGGAAAACGGAAACGGAAAGTTGCCATCTGCGGAAGCAGCAGCAGGTTTAATTGATTTTCTTGCAACATTAACTTTTTCTAAAGACTTACCCAGTTTTTCGTGGGCGCGGTGGTGCTGTCAACGAAATTCATGTCCGCATCAAAAATGTTGCCTGGCTGAAACATTTGACGGCTCATTTTTCCGCCAGGCTTTGCAAAGCGGCACTGACCTTTTGTGCCAGCAATTCTCTTTCGCCTTCGTCCAGTCCACGCGGGTCAAAGCGGTGTCGATAATGCAATTGCAGCAATTCCTGTAACGGCCTGCGTAGTTCGGCTAGCTGGTTTTCCACCAGGATTCGCTCGATCCAATCCGTGAGGGCCTCGCCAGTCTGGCGGGGAACTCCCCGGGTGGCGAGCTTGCTTTCAAGTTGGTAAAACTCTGAATCCAGACCCGGCCACAAATCCGCCGTGGCCTTTCTGTGGTCTTGCCCTTGCGTCTGGCGTCGGCGTCCCCGGCGGAAAATGATTTGATAAAGTAAATAAACCATCACCGGAACCACAGCCAGGAGGATGTATTTCCGCAAATGCGTCTGACCCCAGCGAAATTTTGAGAATTGGAACCGCGCCCACGAAAAAAAGTCCGAGACGGATTGCATGGTTGACGCCCGTTTGCCTTCCGTCGCGACCCACGACCCGGGGGTGGTATCGAAGTCCTCCCACATCCGCCTCTTCCCGTCCCATACCAGGCACCAGGCATGTGCATCGCGTTCCCGCACAACGTAATGGTTGTCGCCGTTGCCCTCATGCACATAGTAGCCTACGGCATAGCGTGCCGGTATCCCCAGCATCCGCATCAGCAAAACCGTTGCCGTGGCAAAGTATTCGCAATGGCCGCTTCGGGTTTGCAACAAAAAACGAGCCAGTGGAGTTTCATTGGTGTGCTGGGTTGTATCCGGCCCTTGCCAGGTGCTGTACGTAAATTTGCTCGAGAAAAAATGGGCCACCGCCAGCTCTTTTTGCTCGTCGGACGTTTCGGAAATCCTCATTTCCGCAATCGCTTGTTTGAGCGCGTACCATTCGTTGGTATGCACGTTTAAGTCCAAATTCGTATCCGGCGGCGAATCAATTGTCATTGTCGCGCCATAAAGTGCATCGAAAATGACCAACCCCGGCCCCGCCAACAGCACCGCACCGGTTTTGTTCATTTTCACGGCAACAACCGACTCGGGAACATTTTCCAGCCGGCTACTGCCGCTTGGCAGCGGCAGTAGCCCTTCCGGAAAATGTAATTCCTCGTTCCAGCCGTTGAGGTAACACGCGATGTTGACTTGCTTGCTTGCGGTACTGCCGGGCAGTAAATCGTAAGTGCCACCCCCGTTGGTCTCCGCCGATATGTCCTGAAATTCGTTTCGTGCACCGCCCGAATGCCAGGTTTGCGAATAGTAAGTACGGTAACTGGCTTCGTGCAAATAAGTCGGTGGCGATGCACCGTTCGGCGTTTCGAGCCGGATGACTATCGCGCTGGACAGTTTTAATTCGCCGATTTGGCCGATGGCCGTCACCGCTTCCATGGCGTCGGTTCTCTGCCGCAGCCAGCGCGCCATCCACCGGGCATTGTAGTTTTGCGCCAGTTGTTCCAATTGCCCGATCCCTTTGGTGCCAAAATAGGCCAGCATCACTGTCAGGAACAGCGCGCAAGCCCAGACCAGGAAATTGAATCGTCGCGCCCGGAGCGGCCATAGCGCCCAGGCCAGCAAAATGACCTGTCCCCAAAAATATACCAGCGTGCCATCGTTCGCATGGATGCCTGCCGAAAAAACGCACGTCATGAAATAGGGATACGAAATATTCACCTCCGAGTCGGCCCGGAAGCCCGGATTGTTTCGCCGGAGCCAGCGAAAGAATATGGAAAGCTCCGAAAGGGGCAGGCTTCCGCGCTCGCTGAAATTTTGCGCGGCTACGAGCAGGAAAAAAATCATTGGCAACCAGCGCGGAATGATGGTCACGGCATGCGCGCTGGAGAGCATGGCATTGTGCCCGGCGCCGGCACCATGGAACAAATTGCCGGTGCCACCACCTTCTTCGTTCGTGGTGAAGGCATAAAGCAGCAGCGCGACCCCCAGCAGACCGCAGAAATTCAACAGGCGCCGGAAATCATCTGGTGACAAGTCAAACCGCACTTTGAGAAACCGCGAGCTTTCCAGGATTGCCCCCATGATAACCCCGAAAATCAGCAACCCGGATTGCCAGCCCCAAAAAGCGAGCGCGGCCAATATCAGGAACGCCGGCGTTGCCGTATTCTGGGAAACTGGAGCGCGTTCCGTCATTTCAGTTGGGCGAGTGTTTCCTCAATTCTTCCCGTCTCCAAAACATGGAAGTATTCCGGCTCGTCGGGCAACAGCCCGGCAGCCACGCTTTTTTTGCCGGCCGGCACCACCACCAGGACGAGTAGCGGCACGTTGAGGGCGCGTAACCTTTCCACAAATTGCTTTCGTGCCGCATCCCATTTTTGAAAGACACAAATGCAGCCGCTGACGATGGCGATATGGTTGAGGACCAGTCTTTCCAGTGTTGCAAAATCCTTGTCCGCGCAATTTTTCACCGAAGCCAGGATTTCCAGCATCTGGTCGGCGTGCGCCAATCCGCGTCCGGCGGTGAAACAATAAGATTGGTTCCCGACCAAAAGCAGGTCCAGCAGCGATTCCTGGGTCAGGATTGTGCAGGCGAACGACGCGGCCACGGACACGGCCTCCTCCAAAATCTCGCTGTTCGGCTCATTGTCGAACGTATCCAGCACCAGCGCATGGCGAACAAAAAACTCATCCTCAAATTCCTTTACGATCGGTTTGCCAACCTTGGCCCAGCTGCGCCAATGGATATGCCGCAACGGATCGCCATGTCGATATTCCCGGAGGGCCACAAATTCCTCGCTCCGACCAATGTTGGCCGCCAGCGCCACGCCGCCTTCCTGATAACGCATGTTGCCCGGCAGCGCAATCGGCGGCAGTGGATACCGCCTCGGCAAAATCAGGACGTTTTGCGCTGCGGGAATTCTGATGAACGAGCGGAACAGTCCGAGCGGGTCGGGCCGCGCCAAAGTCATGCCGGTCAAATGCAAAACTCCGCGACGCAACGGGAAAAGCTCCGCGTTCACGGTGCCTTCACCGTTGGCCATCAGCGGGGGGATTTCCGCCTCCTTCAAAGTGGCCAGCCGGAACGGATTTCGTCGGCGCGGTTGCGCCACGCGGAAGGGGCGGACCCGCTTGTTTTCCGCCATTTGATGTGCCAGCCAATCTACAAACGACGGTCGCGGTTCGGCGAGATTCTCAAACAACACCAGGCCGGTTTGTGCTTTGGCGGTCAGATTTTTTATTTCCACGCGATAGTGCAGCGGCTGTCCAGCTGTGCCCACGCGCGGAAGCCATCGAGTCGCGGAAAACCTGGCGCGGAAGAAAAAGCAGCTGATCAGGCCCAAGAACAAGAATGACAGGAGCAGAGTGAATGATTGATAGGTGACCGTGTTTTCAATGTCCACACCGATGGCGCCCGCGACGAAAAAACCACCCGCCACCGCCAATCCCGCCGTGGTGAACCGGCGCCGGGCCCAATACCAACAACCGCCCGTGGCGCGGTAGCTGAAATAAAAGAGCAGGTAGATCGGCCTCACAACTGTTCAAAGGTGTAATGGAGCAAGCCAGGCTTGTAAAAGTTGCGATTAGCGGCAACTCCCATGTTTCAGATATGTTTCATGGTGATCCAACTTTTCCTCACGCCGGCACGCGGACTTTTTTAAGGATGTCGCCGACCAAACTGCGCGCAGTAAGGCCTGAAAAGCGCGCCTGTGGTTCCAGTACTAACCGGTGGGCGATGACCGGTACGGCGAGTATCTGGATATGTTCCGGAGCGACAAAGTCCACCCCTGCAAACAAGGCCAGGGCCTGCGCCGTTTTCATCAGGGCGATGGACGCGCGCGGACTGGCGCCAAGTTGAACTCCGCTTACCGTGCGTGTGGCGGCAACCAGATCCACCACATAGCGTTTCAATTCTTCGCTGATGCGGATGCTTTCCACCGCGCGTTTAAGAGCCAGCACGTCCGCAAGCGTGGTGACCGGCCCTAATTGGTCGATCGGATGATTGTGCTCCTGCGCCGTGAGGACCGCGACTTCTTCCTCCGGCGAGACATAACCCAGCGTGAATTGCATGGCAAAACGGTCCATCTGCGCCTCGGGCAGGGGATAGGTGCCTCGAAATTCCACCGGATTCTCCGTGGCGATGACGAAAAATAAATCTGACAAATTTCGTCGTTCCCCCTCCACACTCACCTGGCCTTCACCCATCGCTTCGAGCAGGGCGGATTGCGTGCGTGGCGAAGCGCGGTTGATCTCATCTGCCAGGAGGATGTTCGTAAACACCGGGCCTTCGTGAAAATGAAACTGTTGGTCCCGCTGGTTGAAAATGGAAACTCCCAAAATGTCGGATGGCAACAGGTCCGGCGTGAATTGCAACCGCTTGAATCCAGCGTCAATGGATTTGGCAAGTGCCTTGGCCAGAGTCGTCTTCCCTGTGCCCGGGTAATCTTCCAGCAAGACATGTCCGCCCGCGGCCAGTGCAGCCAGAAGGTGACGAGTCGCATCGGATTGCCCACGCATGATTTTGGAAATGTTGCCGGCGATTTTTTGGTAAGTCGCGCGTGCGGCTTGGAGTTGGGATGTGGATTCGGATGGCGTCATGATTTATTTCCGCTCATTTAACAGTGTCAGGCGGAAAAGGTTGCTGGTTTTAATTGCGGCGGGCAAACAGTTTTGACCGTGGCTCGACCGGATCGGGAGAACTCGCTGCTATTTCAAAACCTTACCCGAATCCTTTTCCCATCCAAAAACTCCTTCACCTCGCCCACCGTAAAGTTTCCAAAATGGAAAATGCTCGCAGCAAGAACCGCATCGGCCTTGCCTTCGAGAAGCACTTCCGCCATGTGTTCTAAACTGCCCGCACCGCCGCTGGCCACCACGGGAACGCCTACGGCTTCGCTGGCCCGCCGGGTGATGACCAGGTCAAACCCCGCTTTCGTGCCGTCAGCATCAATGGAGTTCAAAACAATTTCCCCCGCGCCCAGTGCCACGGCGCGCACTGCCCACTCAATGGCGTCGAGTCCGGTGTCCTTGCGGCCCCCGTGTGAGAACACGCCCCATTTGTCCGGAGCGATTCTCTTCGCGTCAATGGAGACCACGATGCACTGGCTCCCGAATTTTTCCGCACCCTGTCGGATCAGTTCAGGATTGGCCAGCGCACTGGAATTAATGCTGATTTTATCAGCGCCGGCGCGCAACATGGTGTACATGTCGTCCACGGACTTGATGCCACCGCCGACGGTAAGGGGCATGAAACATTGGTCGGCGGCACGCTCGATGACGTCCACCATCGTGGCCCGGCCATGCGCGCTGGCCGTGATGTCGAAAAACACCATTTCGTCAGCACCTTGATCGTTATAGCGTAGCGCGAGTTCCACCGGGTCGCCAACGTTACGGAGTTCTCCCGCCTCGGCTTTGCCAAATTGGACGCCGCGTGTTACCTTTCCGTCGTGGACATCAAGACACGGGATGACACGTTTTGCAATCACGCCATAATTAAATGCTGGTTCGGTGTTCAGGGCAAATCATTCCGTGCAGACGCTAATCGGCAATCGTGCCCGGAATCGGACGCGTCCCGGCTTGCGTTGCAATTGAAAGATTTTTTGAACCTGCCGGGGCTGTTAATTGTCTCTTTAATTGGTGATACATGAATGCAGTTTGTTAGGTCTAAGATGAAAAAACATGCTTTGATTGTGATTTTGTCGGGTTTAGCCGTCGTGCTAACCGGTTGCGTCAATCCTGACGGAACGCAGAACAATACCGGTTCTGGCGCTTTGCTTGGTGGGGCCTTGGGTGCACTCACCGGCGCGGTGATCGGTGGGCCGCGTAATGGCGCGGCCGGTGCACTGATCGGCGCGGCGGCGGGGGCTGCGGGCGGCGGTTTGATAGGATATTCAATGGATCAGGAACAAGACGCCCAGCTGCGGGCGCAAGCCCCGCAAACTTATGTGAAAATTGACCAGGGCCAGCCGTTGGAGGTTGCCGACGTAAAGGCACTGGCGAAAGCGGGTGTCAGCGATGATGTCATTATCAACCAAATCCAGACCTCACATACCGTTTATCACTTGAGCGCCGCGGACATCATTGACCTTCGCAATTCCGGCGTGTCGGACAAAGTTGTGAATTTCATGATCAACACACCCGGCACCGTCGGCGCTGCTGCACCTGCTCCGGATACTTCCACGGTCGTCATCCAACAAGCCCCTCCGTCCGCACCGGTCGATGTTCAAGTCCCTGCGCCCGGGCCCGGCTATGTTTGGTTGAACGGCGAATGGGCTTGGAACGGCAATGGGTGGTATTGGGTCGGCGGACATTGGGGGTATCCGCCCTATCCGAACGCCATTTGGGTCGGTGGCTACCGCTGGCATGATGCTTACGGGTGGCACTATCGGCGAGGTTATTGGCGATGAGTTTTTATCCTGCTTGGTGACTTGTTTGAAAATCTGAAACTACTTCCAGCCGGTTTTTTGCTGTCCGGTCAGCGTCGTTTTTCCTCCAGCCAATACCGCACAGCGAAATCTCTATACAGTATTACCGCATTTCTGCTTTAAGACTCGGTGCTTGTATTATCATTTGCGGATTTTGTATTGATAGTGCATGACCCTGAATTCGGCGGTCTTCCACTGGTCCAGTTCGCCTAAGAACCGGGCTGGGCAGATTTTGGTTGCCGGCATTACCGGAAACGGTCGTCAGCTGACACTGGGGTTGGTGTTTTTGGCCGTATTTTTTTGGACGAATTTGAGCCGGGCGACTCTTTTGTGGAGCGACTTGGGCAGCACGCAAGTTCACGAAACCGGGCTAGGCATCGATATTCTGGAGGGAGGATTGCAGCGAAATGATTCATCCACGGATACCCTCTACTTCAAATTTCACGTGGATCCGATCTCGGGCGCCAACACCGAGCTTTACTTTGCGGCGTTCCAGTTGTTTGAAGGAAATCATGAGCGGCTGGCGGTGGGGAATGCTCTGAAGGCTTATGCCTATAGCGCTTTTGCCACGGGAAATACCGGTCCGTCCAACCAGGTTGTCGAATATATTGACTTGAAGTCATCTAATCCTGAGCCGTCTGGTATTGGAACCTTCCACGCTTACGAGTTGGTCCAATCAAGCATTGAACGAACCATCGTTTTTAAGGTGCAATACTTCGCTGGCGGCAATGACATGGTGACAGTATGGCTGAATCCAGACTTGCGCCCGGGTGCAACCGAGGAAAGCCAATTACCCAGCTTGACCACACAGTTCAAGGCCAATGCTTCATTCGATCAAATTCATCTTCGCCATGGTGGTGGCGGCGATGGCTGGATATTTAGCGAAATGGCCATCGCCACTTCTTTTGGCGACTTTGTCAATGCCAGCGCTTCCGGTTCAGGTAATGAAACAGGTTTCAGCTTCCGTTCATGGCAACGGGAACAGGGACTGCCGGAAAACTACGTGCGCACCCTGGCGCAAACGCCGGATGGTTATATTTGGGTCGGCACCGATGAAGGCGTCAGCCGGTTTGACGGAGTGAATTTTTTCTCGCTGGATCCTCAGGAAGGATTCCAGGGCGGCCCCATCCAAACTTTATTCGGCGACAGCAACGGCGCGCTTTGGATCGGCAGCGCTAACGATGGCCTGAGCTGTTGGCGGAGGGGAAAACTCAGCCGATATTCGGTTGGCGACGGCTTGCCATCCCATTCAATTACGGCGCTTGCCGAAGACGCTGATGGACGCATTTGGGTTGGCACGCAAAGCGGCCTGGTGACTTGTCAAAATGGAGAGCTGACTCCGCTAAGCGGTGCTGAAGTTTTTTCGGGCAAATCCATTGGCACGATCTTTCGCGACCACAAGGGCACAATGTGGGTTGGGGCGACCGGGGTGGGGGTTTTCTCTTATCAAGGCAACAAATTCGTCCAGCTCCAGGATCCAGCATTGGACAGCCTGCTGCAAGATCCTCACTGTTTGCTGGTGGACCAGGAAGACCGGATCTGGATTGGGGCAGGCGATGCTTTTGTTTTGTGTCGGGATGGCGACCATTGGCGACGCTTCGGTATGCCGCGACATTTAGCAGTTCATTATATTAGTACCTTGGCAGAGGCACCGGACGGGACGGTTTGGGCTGGATCGGTGGGCGAAGGACTATTTGAGTTCAAATCCGGAAAGTTGATGGCCGTAAATGCGAGCAGCGGTTTGTCTGATAATCTCGTGGAAGCCCTTTTGGTCGATCGGGAAGGGAAGCTTTGGATTGGAACCCATGGCGGGTTGGACCGCCTTTACTTGAAAAAAGTCTCGGTTCTGAGCCACAACGAGGGACTTGATTACGGAATCGTGCAAGGCTTGGCCGAAGTCCGCCCTGGCGTGATCTGGGCGGCCCAGCCAAATGGAGTCTATCAATGGGATGGCCGAATATTTCGGCGATTGATGCTGAGCGGATTATCGCCCGAGGACCCATCGGTCGGCGCGCTGCTTGCCGCTCGCGACGGCAGCTGTTGGGTGGCCGGCGTGCGCGGCTTGGTTCATTTTAAAAATCCTCTGCAGGCTGAGCAGGAAGGTGGTGAACCCGCTCTGACCAATCTAAGCATTAATGCTCTCGCCGAGGATAGCAATGGCGGGGTATGGGTGGGCTCCCGCAAGGGCGAACTCTGGCATTTTATTGACGGAGAATGGCGCGCGCAGGCCAATTGTCCGCAAGGTCACGCCATCACGGCCATATTATCAAACGGTAATGCTGAATTGTGGATCGGCACCGAAGGCGATGGATTATACCGGGCTTCATCGCAGGGTCGGTTTGAGAAAGTAAGCGGATTATCCAGCGGTTGGATACGTACCCTGTTCCGGGACAGCCGCGCCACGCTGTGGATCGGTACCACAGGCGGGGGCTTGAGCCGGATGCAGGACGGAAACATCACCACCTATACCATGCGCGAAGGCTTGCTCGATAATACCATTTCTCAAATTCTGGAAGATGATGAAGGCAACCTCTGGCTGGGCGGTGATCGTGGAATCATCCGGGTGAAGAAACGCGATCTGGATGATCTGTCGGCGCAAAGGATCCCGGCAGTCTATCCGCAGATTTACGGCCGTACTGACGGCATGTTGTCCGAGGAATGTGCCAGCGGATTTTTTCCGGCCGGCCTCCGGACCGGGACCGGTTCGCTGTGTTTCCCCACCCTCAAGGGTGTGGTAATGATTGATTCTCATCATATCTTAAATTCACCGGCGCCCGCAGTGGTGTTGGAACAATCATTGGTGGACGGTATTCCGCAAAATTTGGCGCTTTCCCGCGGCGGCGGGAATTCCCATGGTGAAAAGCAGGATGACTCCGGCGAATCATTGCGTTTGGACCCCGGTAAACACACGCTCGAATTCCATTACACCGGTCTCAGTTTTGATGCGCCCGAACGGGTGCGCTTCCGCTACCGGTTGGATCCGCTGAATTCATCGTGGGTGGAGGCTGGAACTCGGCGCGATGCCTTTTATAGCTTCGTGCCTCCGGGGACTTACCATTTTCAAGTGCTCGCCTGTAATGGGGACGGGGTTTGGAATCAAGCTGGCGCCGGTATTGAATTAAAGGTTCTGCCGCATTTTTGGCAAACTTGGTGGTTCATCGGCGGCGGGATCTTGGCCGCCAGCATTTTGGGTACGGGAAGTATTCGTGTGCTGGAAAAACGCCGGGTACGTCGTCGCCTGTTATTTCTGGAGCAGGAGCGGGCATTGGAACGGGAACGTACTCGCATCGCGCAGGACTTGCACGATATCATGGGTGCCAAATTGTGCCGGATCTCCTTTTTAAGCGAGCAAGCGCGTCGACGTGAATCAATTCCTCTGGAAATGCAGGAGGAAATTCGCTCCATGTCGGATGATTCGCGTGAAGTGTTGCGCTCGCTTGACGAAATCGTTTGGGCCGTTAATCCGCAAAAAGATACGCTCGATCATTTGGCTTCCTATATCGGACAGTACGCCCAGGAGTATTTTGCCAAAACCGGCATCGAATGTCAGTTGACCGTTCCCGCCCAACTACCCGTGCGGCCGCTTTCGTCCCAAACCCGTCATCACTTGTTTTTGGCTGTTCACGAGGCATTGACCAATATACTCAAACACTCGGGCGCGACCCAGGCGAAAATCAACATGGTCTGTCGCGCCTCTGAATTTGAAATCGAAGTTTCCGACAACGGTCGCGGATTCGATCCCGTCGCCAGCGAATCCAGCTCGCCAGGTTCGGCCGCCGGTTTCTGCAATGGTTTAGGCAACATGCAACGTCGCCTCGCAGAGGTGGGCGGACATTTCCTGCTCCAATCTCAAGCGGGACAGGGCACCACCGCCCGCTTTATCCTTTCTTTCACCGCGGTAGTAAAGTAGAGGTAATAAAATGATTTCTATATCCATCGTTGATGACGAAAAGAAATTATGCCAGTCCATCGCCGCGTTCTTGAATAGTTCTCCGGGCTTTCGTTGTGTCAGCGTCTATGGAAGTGCCGAGG
>JBEKMT010000007.1:0-80358 GCA_050008355.1 Verrucomicrobiota bacterium | reverse complement strand
CTCAATATCCTGCACCATGAGATTGTGCAGGAGGGTGGTCTTGCCAGTGCCGCTTTTTCCCAGGACATATACATGTTGTCGCCTGTCAGTGCGCGATAGAACAAGGGGCGTTGTCTGCCCCCAATGTTCCCGCGTACCGATGACAATGTCCCCTTTGCTTTCCATATTTCCAAGCGAACCTCCAGTCCTCAAAGAACAGGAAAGGCGTCATCAGACGCGATCAGGGAAAAGGTGCGACATGCGTTATGGTTTCGAGCCGCACAGGCAATGGAGACTCGCTTGGAAGCAGAAAGAAAACGGCCTCATGGCCGACCTCATTATTATATCCCAACAGAAATATTTTTTGAAATTGCCTTACGGCAAAAAACAGATTTTTTCTAGAAAAATCCCACCCGTCCGTCCGTGAACTCGTTTTCGCGTGAGCGATGAGGGAGGTTTCGGCGAGCGCGGCAACCACAATATACAGGCCGCGCGAGCCGTTAAAACCGACCGAAGTCGGGGATGCCGTCAACCGGCACAACCGCGACAAAACACAGGTGAACACAGGGGGGATTTCAATCCGAGGGTGTCCCCGCCTCGGGGACAGGTGCGGGGATACCCTCACCAGGGGGATTCTGGCCTCCATTAAGGACAGATTTTTTGGTAAAATAGGTTCGCAGATGGTCAACAATCAGGCACCATCTTTTTAGCTTAAAGGTCGATTTTTTGGGCTTGCAAGCCCATAACCAGCCAGCCAAAAGAGGTCCTTTTGTTCAACCATCACTTGTCTTCCGAACGCCAAGAATCGACGGTACCGGCGTACCACGGCCTGCCGAGCACCCGCGGCAGGCTTAAATTGGCCAAAACTGTGAATAGATTTTCATTTTCTTTCGCACGGGATTTTTTATCATTCGCGGCTGTTGCAAAGAGCGGAATGTCTGTTCCCCGAAACTGAACCAAAAAATTTATGCCATTAACTCATACAAAAGACCTGTTTGCCAAGGCACTCAAGGGCAAATACGCCCTTGGTGCCTTCAACGTGAACAACATGGAACTCATCCAGGCCATTATTGAGGCTTGCGAAGAGGAAAAAGCACCGCTCATCCTGCAGATCTCCAAAGGTGCACGCCAATACGCCAACCCGGTTTATCTCAAGAAGCTCATAGAGGCCGCCGTCAGCGTCTCCAACGTCCCCATTGCCGTTCACCTCGACCACGGCGATACGTTCGAACTTTGCAAACAGTGCATCGACGAAGGTTTCACCAGCGTTATGATTGACGCCTCCCATGAGAGTTTTGACAAGAATGTGGAAATCACCAAAAAAGTCGTCGAATACGCCCATAAGTATAACACCTCGGTCGAATCCGAACTCGGCCACCTGGTTGGTGCACAGTTCGATGAAGGGGAAGAAGGTGGCGCACATTCCGCCAGCGGCCACTACACAATACCCGAAGAAGCGGTGAAATTTGTGAAGGAATCCGGCTGCGATTCGCTCGCCATCGCCATCGGCAATTCGCACGGTGCCTACAAATTCAAGGGCGAACAGCATTTGGATCTGGAACGTTTGAAATTAATCAAACAAGCGTTGCTCGAAGCGAACCTGGGCGATTACCCGCTGGTGCTGCACGGTGCCTCCAGCGTGCCCCAGTATCTTGTGCAAGAGATCAACAAGTTCGGCGGCAAAATGCCTGATGCGCAGGGCGTGCCGGAAGCCGACATCGAAATCGCCCGCCGGGTGGGTTGCACCAAGGTCAACATTGACACCGATCTCCGCATGGCCATGACTGCCGGTATCCGCAAAGTGTTTGCTGAAAAACCCGGCGAATTCGACCCGCGCAAATATCTCGGACCTGCCCGCCAGGCTGTCAAAGACCTCGTTCGCCACAAAGTCAAAAACGTTTTGTGCAGCGCCGGTCACGCGTTCGACTGACCATCCTTTTTAACGAGAAAACCGGCCCCGGGCGAATTTAGCCCGGGGCTTTTTGTTGTGCCATGCGCGCCAAAGAAATTCTGCATTGGCACTATATTGCGCCAAAAGTTTCCAGGTTAAAACACGGGATGGAAATCGAAAAACTTCACAAGCGACTGGCTTTAAGCGGCTTTCACTATTTCATCGCCAATGGCATGGTCGAAGCTTAAAGAGGATCATCGGTGAAACTGAAACGATTAACTTAACAATTATAACTTAAGGCGAAACGAAAGGTAAATTATGAAACTGGTACAATATGAAAGACCCGCGCTAGCGGGATTTGGGTTCGGACGGTTGACGGGTTTGCAAGACGAAATTGACCGCCTGTTCGAAGTAGAACGTGCCTGGGCACCCGCGCTTGATGTGCAGGAAGACAAGGACAACTTCCGTGTAAGTGTGGAATTACCCGGGTTGAAACGCGAAGACATTCAGGTCTCGCTGGAAGAAGGTGCGCTGGTAATCTCCGGTGAACGCAAAACCGAGACCTTGGATGAAGGCATTGCTGTACATCGGCAGGAACGTTATTACGGTAAATTCTCCCGTGTGCTGGCACTGCCGTCGGCAGTCGCGGAAGACAAGGTGAAAGCTGCCTATAAAGATGGCATTCTCACCGTGACCTTGCCGAAAGCCGAGGAAGCCAAGCCTAAAACGATTGCCGTCAGCGAGAATTAATTATTCAGGCGGACGGAGTTAGGAAGGGTGAGACAGCGAGGAACCCGGGGACCGGGTTCCTCCTTTCTTGAGCCAAGGATTGACCACGGATTAAACAGGGATTGCTGGCCTAACGTTCTAACCACAATAATCCTGAAAAACATATCCGGTCAGCCGCCTTGAAGACGAAAGCAACAGTGCAGCGACGGCAGAAAAACGGCCAAGCAACCGAAACCGCAAAGCGCCAGTCCGCTGGCCAAGTTGCTCAACGTCACTCGACAAACCATGATTGCCGCGTCATTCTGTTTTGATGGCATTTGAATCAGAATCGCCGCTTGACTCGCTCTGGCAGGAATACTCCGCCGTTTTTAGAGACTGGGATGACCTCACGCTCGCGCGCTGGCTGGCACAGACGCTCGGCCAGTTTGCCGGGCGCGCCTGGCGCGCGTCGCATCCACTTGTAGGGGCGTATTTGCTGGCTGCGAAAATCGCGCACGACCGGCAAATCTGGTTCAAACGTTTGGCCACACCGCCTGCGGCTTACGCAGAATCGCCCTGCTGCCGCGCCCCTTTTCTGCCTTTGCTTACGCGCGATGTCCGCGAGGCTGGTCTCATCTGCGAACATTGCAGCGAGACGCTTGTGCCGTTCGATGAACTTCCCGAGGACTTGGGCGCAGCTTTGGGGGAGTGGGCGCAAAAATACGAACCCGTTCATGCGGTGGCGCACTGGGACGATCGCCAGCGCCGACGGGTGGGAAACTACGATGATGCCTGCGAGAATGCCGCCAAGGAGGCGGAAATCTTTCTCCAACAGCTGGGCCGCGACCTTGCGCCGCGGCTGTTGGAATTTTATGCGGCTGTCGTCTGGGAAGACCAAGACGAATGCCTGGAAGTCCGCCCGGAAGACGTCGGACTTTGAATCAAGGATGCAAGGTGCGGGATTCAGACGCGAATTGTTAAACTATATCAACCGCGCTATGCTCCAGCCATCCGACAATTTTACCGTTCAAACAAAATGATCAAATGGGTATTCAAGTGGATCGTCCGGCTGTTCCTTCTGGCAGTCGTGCTCATCGTGATTTTGGTCCTGTGTTTCAATTCCATTCTGCGGGTGCTGATTGAACACGATATCCGCCGGCAAACCGGCATGGACGCGGAAATCGGGCGCTTTCAACTGGGCATCGCGGAGCCGACGATCACGATCCAGGACATGAAGATCTACAACCCGCCCAGTTTCGGTGGCACACCATTCTTGGAAATTCCGGAAATTCATGTCGAATACGACCGTTCCGCCCTGGCGAGACGCGAACTGCACCTTACGCTGCTTCGCTTCAACCTCGGCGAATTGGATATTGTGAAAAACGCTCAGGGACAAACGAATATTTTTTCGCTAGGCCTAGCCTTGCCAAAAAATACCAGGGACAACGCAAACCACGAGCGCGACGAATTTAAGCGGCAAACCCATCTGGAATTCACCGGCATTGACGCTTTGAACGTCTCCGTCGGCACCCTCAAATTCATTGATTTGAAAGATCAACGTCGTAATCGAACCCAAAAAGTCGGCCTGGAAAACCAGGTTGTTCCCAATGTAAAATCGACTGCTGATCTGGCTGGCCTGGCGGTTTTGATCGCATTGCGCAGCGGTGATTTTTTTACAGTTTTAGAGGATCCGGGGGCGCATAAATCCGGCACTTCAAATTTATTCTGGTGAATGATCAAGCTGAATCAGGTTGGCATGGACATTCTGCGGCACGCTGATTTGGGTGCCACCGCACTTTCGCCTTTTTTCGGTCGGCAATTTCGTTTTAACTTTGCCTGTGCATCGTGATCCACTCAAGTCAGCCTCCCGTGTTGTCGTCAAACTAGGCACAGGCGTCCTCACGGACAGTCGCAAGTTGATTGATCCTGCGCAATTGGAACAATTGGTCGCACAAGTCGCAGAGCTGAAAAACACCGGCAAGGAGATCGTGCTTGTGACTTCGGGGGCGGTTGGCGCGGGCATGGGGGCGCTGGGCTACGAATCGCGCCCCACTGACCTCGCCGAAAAGCAAGCCTGCGCCGCTGTCGGCCAGTCGCGCCTCATGGCGGCGTACGACAAACTCTTTTCCGCGCACAGCCTTGTCGTAGCGCAGGTGCTGCTAACGCACGAGGACCTGGAGCATCATGAACGCCACCTCAACGCCCGCAACACCCTCGTGACGCTGCTTAGTCGCGGTGTCATTCCCATCATCAACGAAAACGACGCGGTGTCGTTCACCGAAATCAAATTCGGCGACAATGACAAACTGTCAGCTCTCGTGGCCTCACTGTTGCCGGCGGACTTGCTGGTGATTTTGACGACCGTAGAGGGCGTCATCGAAAATTTTGGCGCCAAAAATGCCAGGGTACTTTCCGTCGTCGAACAGATTAATGCCGCGGTTGAAAAAATGGCGGGCGGAACGACCAGCGACACGGCGGTCGGCGGTATGAAATCGAAAGTTGAAGCCGCCAAAATCGTCATCCGCTCAGGCATCCCGATGGTGATCGCCTCGGGCAAGAAGAGAAATGCCTTGGTGAAAGTTCTGGCTGGCGAGGACGAGGGGACCTTGTTCGTGGCTCCAACAACCAAAATGCAGGGGCGCAAACGCTGGAGTGCCTTCTTTCATCATCCGAAAGGCACCCTGTTTGTGGATGCCGGCGCCAAGAAGGCGTTACGCGAAAATGGCAAAAGCTTATTGCCTCCCGGGGTGGCGCGCTGTGAAGGCAAGTTCGCGGCCGACGACGTGGTGCGCATTTGCGATCTGGACGGAATGGAATTCGCCCGAGGCATCGCGCGATTCGGTGCCAAAGAAATCTGCACCGGAGAACTGGCGAGAGTCGTCGTCGTGCACCGGGACGATTTGGTGATATTGTAGTTTGCTACGGGGAGCAGAAACAGAAAGTAAATGGGGATAGAGTCAACAAAATCAACAGAATTAGAATAAGAATTTGGAAAATCAGGATCTGATTTTACGATTTTTGTTCATTCCGACCTAACCTCCGCGGCTCGCCGTCTCCGCGACTAAAAAATGAAAACCAAAGCGATTACAAAATTACTAAAAGTCATGGAGAAGCTGCGGTCGCCGAAGGGGTGTCCATGGGATCGTGAGCAGACACATTTGACCCTCCGGCACCACGCTATCGAGGAGGTCTATGAATTGATCGACGCCATCGAAGGGCATGATGACCAGGAGATGGCCGAGGAACTCGGTGATCTGCTCTTACAAGTGGTGTTTCACTGCCAACTGGCCAGGGAACGCGGCGCGTTTAATTTCGAAAAAGTCACCCGCATTCTGGTTGAAAAATTAATCCGCCGTCATCCGCACGTTTTTGGCACAACCAAAGTCAAGAATGTCGATGAGGTCTGGGCGAATTGGGAGAAAATCAAGCGCGCTGAGAAGCATGGCACTCACTTGGAACGCAAATCAGCATTCGATGGCATCCCTAAACATTTACCTGCCCTGTTGCGCGCCGAAAAGCTGGTCAAAAGAGCGCATAAAGCCAGAGTGCTCGGGAAAACAAAATCTACCAAACGCCGACTGACCAAGGGGATGCTCGCCCGAGAGCTGTTTGATCTGGCTTCGCAAGCCCAAACGAACAGCTGGTCAGCGGAAGAGCTATTGACGGCGGAAATCAATCGGCACGAACGCGATTTCAGGCTGCGGGAAAGGCGATTAAGGGCCGATTGAACTTCCGTCGAGCAGCTGTTGTCTAATTGCAGTGGATTACTGGCAATTATATGGAAAAACCAGCGAGACATGACAACTCCCGCCCCAAGTTGACAGTGAGAGCAACTCACACCATTTTGGGGTGTTGGATATAATGAAAGGTGATTTTATGAAAATACAGAATTTACCCGATTTGCAAAGACTCCTGGCGATTTTGGCGATCGCCGGGCTAGTGACCGCGGCAGCGAGTGCCGATGCGCAGAATTCAGGCGCGCCTACGACGCCCGTCCAGACCGCACAGCCGGTAGCGGCGACGCCTGCGCCACAACTGGCGTATGGAACATCGGAGATTTTGCAGCTCTCGCAAGCCAAGATTGGCGACGATACAATTGTTGCCTATGTCAGAAATTCAGGGAACAGCTACGGCTTGGACGCGAGCCAGATCATTTATCTCCGACAACAAGGCGTTTCGGAGCCGGTTATTACGGCGATGCTGAATCAGCCTAAGCCTGCGGCTGCCCCTGCAGCGGCACCAACGACAGCAGCGACATCTATTCCGATGCCGACCACGCCCCCACCGACGGTGGCGACAGCAGAAGCGAGCGCGGTGGTGGATAACTCTGCGACTGCAGCACCATCGGTGGCGTATGTGCAAACTGTTCCGACTTACTATTATAGCTATCCTTATTATTACCCTTATTATTACGGCTACGGCTGGTATCCTGGAATCGTCTGGGGTGGGTATTACGGCGGATGGCGAGGCGGTTACCACGGTTATTACGGTGGAGGCTACCATGGCGGCGGTGGCTACCATGGCGGTGGTGGCGGCTTCCACGGCGGTGGTGGTGGGCATCGCTGATAATTGCGACGGCCAGTGATGATTTAGGGTTGATCGGTTCAATAGCGGAGTCTGCGCAGCATTCGGGGGCCGACTCCGCTTTTTAATTTCCTTTTTTGGTCGGCAAAGCCGGAGACTTGAGGCTTGGTTCTGGTGGCTGGATGCCAGTCGGCCGGTTCAGGAACATCCCAGGAAAAACGAGAAATAGTTGCGGACATGCGCTTTCCACAATTTGGGCCAGAAGGGCATTTGCTCGTCACCAAAGTCAAAACCGACGATAATTCGTAAGAATTTTGGGTCATTTTGGGGTCATATGTGAACCTGGTATCACTTGTAAATTTTGGATCGTGAATTTCTTCAGACGCTTGCAACAGGGCCGGCTGCCACTCGGGCGAATCGAGGCCTTCAGTGATGGCATTTTTGCGGTCGCGGCGACGTTGCTGGTGCTGGATCTTAAGGATATGACCCTGCCGGACAGCCCCAGCGTCCTTGATCTTTGGCATGCCCTGCTCGCGCAACTTCCGAAGTTTTTGAGCTGGCTCATCCGCTTTATCATCGTCTGTAAATTCTGGCTGAACCATCATCACTTGCTTCGGCTGGCCAGGCATGCGGATTACGCCATGGTTTGGCTGAATTCCATTTTTCTGATGTTCCAGTCACTGGTCCCGTTTCCGACTGCGTTGATGGGCGAATTTCCAAAAAATCCGCTCGCCGTCGGATTATTTGGTATCATCATGGCGTTCAACACACTGTTGTTCATGTTGCTTTACTCTTACATCCTGAAGAATTTGCTGAATCCGCAAATGGCCGGCGCGGAAGACCCGCATATTATCCGCAAATCGTTTGTAGGACCGTTGTCGTATTTGGTCGGCACGGGCGTCGCATGGTTCAGCACCGAACTGGCTTTTGCAGTCTATTTTATCACTCCGTTGTTTTTCATCACCCCTGTGCACAGAAAAGGGAGCGACCATTCCTCCGAACCAGCGCCAGCCACTGACTGATTTTCTGAAAAACAGGCATTGACAGCGCAGCGCAGCTCTGGCTAAATATCCGACCCTTTGCGGGAAAATTTATGTACGCTGTTTTAGAAACCGGAAGCAAACAGTATCGTGTCACCGCGGGTGACACACTGGAAATCGAACGTCTCGAGACCGAGGCGGGCAAGCCTTTCACGTTTGATCGTGTGCTGCTCGTCAACAATGGTGGCAAAGTTGTCGTCGGCGCGCCTACCGTGGCTGGCGCCACGGTCGCAGCGGACGTGGTCGAACACATTCGCGGCGAAAAGAAACTGACATTCAAGATGAAACGCCGCAAGGGATATCACAAGACCATCGGTCACCGCCAGGAACTGACCGTCGTCAAAATCACGGCAATCAACGCTTAATATTTTATGGCACATAAAAAAGGTCAAGGCAGCGTCAAAAACGGACGCGACAGCGTCAGCAAGCGTCTCGGCGTAAAAGAATTTGGCGGTACGGTCGTCACGGCGGGCAGCATCATTATCCGCCAGCGCGGCAGTAAGTTTATCGCGGGCAAAAACGTCGGCACAGGCCGCGATTGGACTTTGTTTGCACTTGCGGACGGCAAAGTTTTGTTCGACAAGGGCAGCCGCCGCGTAAACGTCGTGGCCGAAGCCACGGCGGCGAAGAATTGATGATTTTCTCAAACCGGATTTCAGGGCGAGGTCAACGGCCTCGCCTTTTTTGTTTTCCGAGAGCAAGTTAACCGGCAAAATAAGTCCGGCTTTAGTCTGAACGAGATTGAAAAAGGTCAGTAATGTTTATTGATGAGATAAAAATTTATGCACGCGCGGGACACGGCGGCAAAGGCTGCGTGGCATTCCACCGCGAGGCGTACATCACGAAAGGCGGACCAAGTGGAGGTAACGGCGGCCGCGGCGGCAGCGTCATTCTCAAGGCCGACCACGACCTTAACAATCTCATCCAACAATACTATGTTCCGCGACTCATCGCGAAGGAAGGCGAAGCCGGCATGGGCAAAGGCATGGATGGTCATGCCGGGGGGGATTTGATTGTCAAAGTCCCCTGCGGCACGCTCATCTGGCGGTTGCCGTCGCCAAAACCAATCGCCACTCAAGAACCCGAGGACGAGGATGACGAACTTGAGGACGAGGGAGATAAAGAAAGGCCTGTTTTTAAAACCAGCACTGGAAAGCGACCGGTGATCCGAAGTGCCAGCGGCGTATTTGCCCAGGAAATTGATTTGAGCAAGGAAGAAGACGTCAGCGAATCGGTCGCAGCAGATATGGGCAAAGGCGAACTGGTCGCCGACCTCACTGAAAACGGGCAGGAATTTGTTTTATGCAAAGGAGGACGGGGCGGATTGGGCAATCGCAATTTCGCGACCGCTGCCCGACAGACGCCCAGATTTGCGCAACCCGGTGAGCCGGGCGACGAAGGCGATTTTCTTTTTGAATTGCGGATCATGGCCGAAGTCGGACTGGTGGGTTACCCGAATGCGGGTAAATCCACCCTGCTGGCAGCCATTTCCCGGGCGCGCCCTAAAATCGCGCCCTATCCATTCACCACGCTGCACCCTCAGATTGGCATCGTTGAATACGCCGATTGGAAACGGCTTACCGTTTGTGATGTCCCGGGCTTGATTGAGGGGGCGCATAATAATGTCGGCCTCGGCCACGAATTTCTTCGCCACATCCAGCGTTGCAAGGTTCTGGTGCTGCTGCTCGATATGGCCGGCACGGATAACCGCAAGCCGTGGGACGATTACAAGCAATTGCTGCGCGAACTAGAGCTCTATGATCCAGCACTTATAGAGAAGCCCCGCATTGTGGTCGCCAACAAAATGGATGAATCCATCGCTGAGGAAAATTTGAAGCAGTTCAAAAGGAAAATCAAAAAGATCCCCACGCTGCCAATTTCCGCCGCATTCGATCAGGGCTTGGAGAAATTCAAAAAGTCCATTCGCGATGCCGTCAAGGAAACCTCGGCTTAATCGGCCTTAATTTTCGGCTTTGATTTCGAAAAAATGCATCAACGTGTCCCCGTGTTTGAGTAGTTTCGCTTCGGACCAGGGGGCGACGATTTCCAGGGTATCGCGTTTGGTGTGACCGAGCACGAAACGCCCGCCAGACGCAAGCAGCTTGGGCAGGTTTTTGTCATCGAGCAACTGTTGGGCGAATGAAGTGGAGCGGCGGTTCACATTCTTTTCGCCGTAAGGCGGGTCGGCGAGGATCAAGTCAAATTGGCGCCCGTGTTCCGCCAATTGATTCATGACGGGAAAAACGTCCTGCGTCCGCACCTCGAGAATTTCACTGTAGCCGGCCGATTCCGCATTGCTGCGGATGAATTCCGCGTGGCGGTGGGATTTTTCGACACACATCACGGCCGCCGCGCCCCGGCTCAGACATTCAAGGCTCAAAGCTCCGCTGCCGGCGAATAATTCCAAAACTTTCGCCCCTTCCACCCGCAAGCCCAGCGAATTGAAAACCGCCTGCTTGACCAAATCCGGTGTGGGACGGACATCCAATCCTTTGGGGACTTTCAATATCCGCCGCGCTGCGTTGCCGCCAGTGATGCGCATGAAATAATAAGAGGAAGCCGGGATTTTGCCGTCGGCCGGTTTTGCGGGGCCGGCGACGCGCCGAACATCCGTGCTGGTTGATCACTTAAAAATTTCGGCAAAAAAATCCTTCATCGCCTGCCATGAACGTTTGTCGGCTTTCTCATTATATTTCGCGCCGGGATTTGAAAAACCCGGGTTGGGCTGGGTGAAGGCATGAACCGCGCCACCGTAAAAAGTAATCTCCCAATCCACCTTGGCATCGCGCATTTCCTTCTCGAAAGCGGCGAGGTCGGCCGGGGTTTGGAAAGGATCATCCGCACCAGCCAATGCGAGCACTTTGCACTTGATATTACTGCCGTCGGCGGGCGTTGGCGAATCGAGGCCGCCGTGGAAGCTCACGACCCCGGCAATGTCCGCGCCGCTGCGGGCAAGTTCAATCACGGTCGTGCCACCGAAACAATAGCCAATGGCGGCGATGTATTGCGGGTCAACCAGGGGCTGCTGGCGCAATGTGTCCAATCCGGCGTTGACGCGCGCACGGAGCAACGTCCGGTCAGCCTTGAATTTAGAAGCCAGCCCGCCGGCTTCCTGCACATTCTGCGGACGATTGTCTTTGCCGTAAATATCGGCACAAAATGCGACGTAGCCGAGTTGAGCAAGCATTTCGGCACGATGCTTCTCGTAGTCGGTTAGGCCGAGCCATTGATGGACGACCAGCACTCCGGGACGTTTGCCGGCAAGGGAATCGTCATATGCGAGGTAACCTTCGAGGGTCACATCGCCTTGTTTATATTCGACGTTTTCAGTGTGAATCGCACCGCGCGAAGCTAGCACTGTGCTCATCAGCAAAAGAGTTGAAATTAGCGTTTTCATAACCTCCAACAAATAAACCCTAAAGGGAAAAATTGCCAGTGCGATTCGATTTCACGTTTCAATCCCCGGCAGGCGCGCTAAAATCTGCGGGTGCAAAGTTTGGAACCTCCGGATTCACATCACCTTGACGCCGCCATCGGCTGGCTCGGTCTGGGTTGTGCCGCCGAGGCAAGTACCGAACTGGAGCGGATCGCGGCGACGAACCAAAATCATCCCGATGTACTCGAGGTGCGATGGAGCATTTCCGCGCATGAACGGCAATGGAGCGACGCGCTGCAAATTGCCTGTGTCGAGTTGACACTGGCGCCGGACGACGCCTCCGGCTGGCTGCACCGTGCCTACGCCTTACGCCGGGTGAGCGATGGCGGATTATCGCAGGCGTGGGACGCGCTTTTGCCGGCAGCCAAGAAATTTCCCACCGAGCCGGTCATCGCTTACAACCTTTCCTGTTACGCGTGCCAGATGAAGCAGCTCGACATTGCGAGGCATTGGCTCCAACGCGCCGTGATGGCCGGTAAAAAGGAGGCTATCAAGAAGATGGCGCTGGCCGATGAGGACTTGCAACCGCTGTGGGGGGAAATAGAGGAATTGTGAAATTGAAGACATCCCGGGCAGTCTTAGACGTGGAAGGTTTATGCATCAAGCGTAGCGGGACCGTGATTTTGGAAGAAATCTCGTGGCACGTCGCGCATGGACAGCATTGGGTTATTCTCGGCGCAAACGGTTCCGGGAAGACCTCACTGCTGAGCGCCCTGACCGGGTATTTCATGCCGACGGCCGGAAGAGTTTCCCTGCTTGGAGAGACTTATGGGCGATCCGATTGGCGCGAATTGCGCAAGAAAATTGGTATCGTCAGTTCCTCCGTGCGCCAAATGATGTCGGACGACGAACCAGCGCTCGAATCCGTCGCCAGCGGTAAATACGCGATGATTGATTTCTGGGGGCGGCTGACCCGCCGCGAAAAGGCTGAAGCCCTCGGACTTTTGAGGCAAATCGAATGTACTTACCTGGCTGACCGCGCTTGGGGCGTACTTTCGCAGGGCGAGCGCCAGCGGGTGTTGATTGGTCGCGCGTTAATGTCCCATCCACAGGTGTTGATTTTGGATGAACCGTGCGCCGGATTGGACCCCGCCGCACGCGAACATTTCTTGCAGTTCATCCAGCGCCTGGGGCGCCGCCAGAGTTCGCCAACGCTGATTCTGGTGACTCATCACGTTGAGGAAATCATGCCGGTGTTTTCGCATGTGTTGATTTTGAAGAATGGTCGCGTGCTTGGCTCCGGTAAAAAATCCGTGACTTTGTCCGCGAAAATCTTGTCGCAAACCTTTGGCGCTAAAGCTAAGTTGCGGATGAAAGCCGGACGATATGCAATGAGCATGCTGTCGAAGCGTGGTGTCGTGGTTTAAAAAAGCCACCACGCCCGTCCGGCGCAAATTCTTATGCCCAAACGTGTTTGTCAGCATTGCGGCCATAGTTTTCAAATCCCTGACTGGCTGGTCGGCGAGGAATTCGCCTGTCCCAGTTGCGGCAAAAGCTTGTTACAACCGCGCCAGAACCGGGAGCCGAATGAAAAGATCAAACTGGTGGTGACTCCGCCGCCGGAGGAGATTTATCCCGCAACCAGGCTCGCCGAACTTTCCCAGCAGATCATAACCAACGTCGAACGGGTCATTGTCGGCAAACCGGAGCAGGTCAGGCTCGCCGTTGCCGGACTTTTTGCCGAGGGCCACCTCCTGTTCGAAGACGTTCCCGGAGTGGCGAAGACCATGCTGTCGCGGGCGATCGCACAAAGCGTCGGCTGTTCCTTCAAACGGATCCAATGCACGC
Organism: Verrucomicrobiota bacterium; assembly: GCA_050008355.1. GTDB lineage: Bacteria > Verrucomicrobiota > Verrucomicrobiia > Limisphaerales > UBA11358 > UBA11358. Next base: position 66,992 of record JBEKMT010000007.1, on the reverse strand, counting down.
CGGATTTGCAGCCGGAAAATGTCATTGGTGACTTCATTCTCGACCCGACCACCGGTCGAAAAGACTTTCGTTTCGGCCCTTTGTTTTCACAAATGGTCCTGGTGGATGAAATTAATCGTGCCAGCCCGCGCACGCAGGCGGCTCTGCTCGAAGCAATGGGGGAAGGCATGGTGACGATGGATCGCACGTCGTATCGCCTTGAAAAACCGTTCATGGTGATGGCGACACAAAATCCGATCGAACAGGAGGGCACCTTCCGGCTGCCGGAAGCGCAGATGGACCGGTTTTTGATCCGGCTAAGCCTCGGTTATCCCAGCGCCGCGGAGGAAAAGGAAATGTGCATTCGTGCGCAACAGCAGCATCCGATCGATACACTCAGGCCCATTACCACGGCAGATGAAATTTTGAAATGCCAGCGGGGCGTTCGCAATATATCTCTCGGCACGGATGTTTGTGGTTATCTCGTGGAATTAACGCGCGCGACGCGGGAACATCCGGCATTACGGCTGGGTGCCAGCCCGCGAGGTTCGCTGGGATTGTTCCACACGGCGCAAGCGCTGGCGGCGATTCAAGGCTCCGCGTCGGTTACGATCGAACACGTGAAAACAATTGCGGTGTCGGTGCTCGCGCATCGCCTGCTGGTGCGGAAAGAAGCTTTGAAAGATTTTCCGGATGGCGCCGCAGTGATCCGCGACATTCTTGCCAAAACGAGTCCATAATACATCCGGCAACCGCTTGTTAAATCCATTTTTTAGTGTAAGCTGAGATTGGTTTTGGAAGGGCGGAGGATCGCTTTTGGCGCGAGCCAAAAGAGGAAAGTCCGAACACCAATGGGCGCGATGCCGTGTAACTTCGACTTAAGTCGGAGATATACACGGGAGGAAGGTTGAAAGACCTTCCGACGGACAGTGCCACAGAAAAGCAGACCGCCACGTTTCGCAAGAAACGCGGCAAGGGTGAAAAGGTGCGGTAAGAGCGCACCGCGCGACGCGCAAGCGGCGCGGCAGGGAAAACCCCATCGGGTGCAAGGCCAAATAGGAAACCGAGGAGCGGCCCGCTCCGTGTTTCGTGAAAGCGAAACAGGTTTCGGGTATCGGTCGCTAAGACAAATGATTCTCTCCGCCGCAAGGCGCAGACAAAATTCGGCTTACAGCCCTTCCAAAACCACTGGCCATCAATGCTGAAACCGGGGGAAAGTCAGGTTTTTCCTTGCGCCATCTTCAGCATAGCCGATTTCGGCCTTGTTCCCGCCGCAGATGAAATGCCTTTGCCAATCGTGATCTCAAAAGTCTGGTATTTTTTGCGCGGTTATTTTCATCCAAAGTGTGCAGTCATGGTATGTGAACCATTCGAGCTCCGAACCTTTTGAGTGTTGATCGGTCTTTGCGGCAATTGCACGACAAGGGCTGGATTACCTTGGAGACCGCCAAGTATTACACAAATGAGGTTGACTAGCAATTAGTTGCGCTCTAACCATCGGTGCTGATTTTTTCCAATATTGGCAAAAAGCGGTGAGGTTTTTGCAAATCCCGCAAAGTAAATCTTTGCCGGCAGAATTAGACTCTTAATTGATGGGTTATGAATTAATTTATTCATTCCATCAACTGAGAGCGGCTTCGCGTGGGAGTTGTTCACTCAGGCGAGCTTGAACGCAGCGAGGTCCGGGGGGCTAAAGCAAAGATGCAAATCCATCAAAAACAAAGTTAATGAGACGCCGGGCACCAGAAGGCTTTGGAGCGGGAGTGTCAGCCGAATAGAATTTGAAAATGAATCCGTCCAACACCATTTCCTCTTCGCCACCTGCGAACATGGCGAACACCGGTATGATTGTTTCCGTGCGCGGCAGTGTCGTGGAGGCGAGATTTGAAAATCGGTTGCCGCCCATCAACTCACTGCTGCGAGCTGGAGCAGATGGGCGCATCGTCATTGAAGTGTGGTCGCAACTCGACACGCAGCGGGTGCGCGGGATTGCTCTGACAGCCACCCAGGGTCTGGCGCGCGGAACGGTCGTGACCGACGCCGGCACCCCTCTGCAAGCGCCAGTGGGCAAGGCGATCCGATCGCGCATGTTCGACGTTTTCGGCAATGTCATTGATCGAGCACCGCCGCCGGCCGATGTGCAATGGCGATCGGTGCATCGGCTGCCGCCCCCGCTCGCACAGCGGTCCACCAAATCCGAGGTTTTTGAAACCGGCATCAAGGTCATTGACATGTTGTTGCCTTTGGAACGCGGCGGCAAAGCCGGATTGTTCGGCGGCGCGGGAGTGGGCAAAACTGTGTTGCTCACCGAAATGATCCATAACATGGTCGGCCACCACAATGGCGTGAGCATTTTTTGCGGCATTGGCGAACGCTGCCGCGAAGGTGAAGAACTTTACAGTGACATGAAAGCCGCCGGCGTGCTGCCGAACATGGCGATGGTCTTCGGCCAGATGAACGAACCGCCGGGCGCGCGGTTTCGCGTCGGCCATACTGCGCTGACGATGGCTGAATATTTCCGCGATGACGAACATCGCGATGTCCTGCTGCTGATTGACAACATTTTTCGCTTTATCCAAGCTGGCTCAGAGGTTTCCGGCATGATGGGACAGATGCCATCGCGGTTGGGCTACCAACCGACGATGGGCACCGAACTATCCGGCCTCGAAGAACGGATCGCGAACACCGCCAGTGGCGCCATTACCTCCATCCAAGCGGTGTACGTGCCCGCGGATGACTTCACTGATCCGGCAGCGGCACACACCTTCTCACATCTTTCCGCATCCATTGTGCTTTCACGTCAATTGGCAAGTGAAGGGCTTTTCCCGGCAATTGATCCATTACAATCGAACTCAAAAATGGCCACGGCCTCCGTTGTCGGCGAACGGCATTATCAACTTGCGCAGGAAATCCGGAAAACACTCGCGCAATACACTGAACTCAAAGATATTATCGCCATGCTGGGCCTCGAACAACTGTCGCAGGAAGACCGTAATGTTGTTGGACGGGCGCGCCGGTTGGAACGATTTTTAACGCAACCCTTTTTTACCACCGAACAATTTAGCGGCATCCCGGGGAAAACCGTCGCCTTGAAAGACACCCTGGACGGCTGTGAACGCATCCTGCACGACGAATTCAGAGATCATCCCGAAAGCGCGCTTTATATGATCGGTGCCGTTGACGAGGCGAAGAAGAATCCTGCGCCATCCAACCAGTCTGCTGCCACCCATGAACCTTAAAATACTTTTGCCATTCCAGGTGTTTGCTCAACTGAATAATATTTTGAGTGTGGTGGCCCAGACCCCGCACGGTTCGTTTGGCCTGTTGCCGCAGCGACTGGACTGCGTCACGGCCTTGTCTCCGGGAATACTCACGTACGTCACGGCTGCGGGCGACAACTATGTTGCAGTGGACGAAGGTGTGCTCATCAAGACGGGCAGTGACGTGCTGATCTCGGTCCGCCATGCCATCGGAGGAAGCGATCTCGGCCAATTACGTGCCGCGGTTGAAAATGAATTTCTTAAGCTGGACGAGCAACAAACCAGTGTGCGGACGATGCTTGCCAAGTTGGAAAGCAGCTTCATCGCGCGTTTCGTAAAATATAACCATGGCTGACAATCCCGACCTCCGACCGTCGAAACGCGCCCAGACGTTCAGCCAGAAGGTGGGCGAGCAGGAGACGCGCAAACTTAAGGCCAGACGACGCGCGCCACAAAGTGCCTGGTTCGGCTTCCGGATGTTCGGAATCGTCGGCTGGTCCGTGGCTGTTCCCACATTGCTCGCGGCCATGCTGGGCCATTGGCTCGATGCCAAATATCCCGGCAAACATTCGTGGACCTTAACACTGCTGATTATCGGCTTGTGCCTTGGTTGTCTGAACGCATGGCGTTGGGTCGCCGAGGAAAACAAATCCATCCACGATGATTCGCAAGACCAAGATGAATGAAATCCTGATCATGACGGCGGTGTTGGTTGCGGGGGTTTTGCTCGGCGCATTTTTTTTCGGCGGGCTGTGGTGGACCGTTCGCAAAGGCGTGACCGCCAAACATCCCACACTTTGGTTTCTTGGAAGTTCGCTGTTCCGGACTGCCGTGGCCCTGGCTGGATTTTACCTGATTGCGCGGGGCGATTGGAAAAGGGCGGCCGTTTGCCTGCTCGGATTTGTCGTCGCCCGCTTCGTTGCTTTGAGATTAACCCGCCGAAAACCGGAGACAAACCATGCACCTTAGTTCCGACGATTTGGTTTTCTGGCAGCACGGCTGGTTAAAGCTGAATGAAACCATCGTGACCACTTGGGGATTGATGCTCCTGATGGTTCCGGGCGCGTGGCTGATCACGCGAAAGCTAAGCACGGAAATTGAAATTTCCGGCTGGCAAGCGGCGCTGGAAATCATTGTGGCCGGCATAAAAAAGCAGATTGAAGAAGTCGGTCTGTCGCAGCCGGAAAAATACATCGGATTCATCGGCACGTTGTTTTTATTCATTGCCACGGCCAATATCCTTACGGTTTTTCCGGTATACGAACCGCCCACGGGTTCGCTTTCCACGACGACCGCGCTCGCCCTGAGCGTCTTTGTGGCTGTGCCCTATTATGGCATTCGCGAGCGCGGTTTGGCCGCGTATCTTAAATCGTTTGCGGAACCCACAATCATCATGCTGCCGTTCAACATTGTCAGCGAGCTGACACACACGCTTGCTCTCGCCATGCGTTTGTTCGGCAACATGATGAGTGGAACCATGATTCTGGCGATCCTTCTGATCATTACTCCACTCATTTTTCCAATGATCATGAGCGCCCTGGGTCTGCTCATCGGCATGGTTCAGGCTTATATCTTCGGTGTTTTGGCGACGGTCTATATCGCCGCGGCCATCGGCACCCACCAAAGAACCAACAACAAAGAAAACTAGAGGAAAAAGTTATGGATAACATCACCATCATCGCGGCGGCTTCGATTCTGTCCGCCGGCATTACCATCGGTCTGGGCGTCATCGGCCCGGGCATGGGTCAGGGCCGGGCGGTCGCCGCGGCATTGACCGCCTTGGCGCAGCAACCGGACGCCACCTCCACGATCACGCGAACCTTGTTCGTGGGCTTGGCCATGATTGAATCCCTGGCCATTTATTGCTTCGTGGTTTCCATGATTCTGCTGTTTGCGAATCCGTTTTGGAATCACGCCATCGCCCAAGCCGCCGGGAAATGAATTATGCTCATTGACTGGTTCACCGTCTGCGCTCAAGCAGCCAACTTCCTGATCCTGGTCTGGCTGTTGAAACGGTTTCTTTACCAACCGGTGCTCAAGGCCATTGCCACGCGGGAAAAGTTGATCGCGGATCAACTTCAAGATGCCGCGGCAATAAAAATCGGGGCGCAAAGAATACAAGCTGAATTCCAGCACAAGAATGAGGAGTTTGACCGCCAGCGAACGGCGATGTTGGGCCAGGCGGAGGAAACCGTGAAAACGGAACGACAGAAAATGCTGGAAAAGGCGCGCAGTGATTCCGAAGCGTTACGTTCCAAATTGCAGGAATCCGTCAGAAGCGAACGCGAAAATCTGAACCGCGAAATAGTGGGCCGAGCTCAACAGGAGGTTTTTGCCATCACCCGCAAAGCACTCGCGGATCTTTCTTCGACAAGCCTGGAAGCATCGTTGGCCGAAGTATTCCTTCGCCGGCTGCGCGCACTCGATGACCAGGCGAAAGAAAAACTTGTCCCCGCACTCAAGACAGCATCGGAACCCGCGTGTGTCCGCAGCACCTTTGACCTGACGCCAGATCAAAGAATCGCGATCCAAAATGCGCTCAACGAAATGTGTTCGGCAGAAATCCGGATCCGGTTTGAAGTGGCGACCGATCTGACATGCGGAATGGAACTCCTGGCCAACGGACAGAAAATCGCGTGGAGCATCACGGATTATCTTGCGTCGCTGGAACAAAAAGTCGGTGAAATGCTGGATTCCAAAATAGAATCAGCAGTGTCGCCTTAAGAAGAGCTTTTAAACTCAAAATGAACTCGCCGTCTGAAACCATCTTGAAGACGCTCAACCAGGTTTTTACCGGCATGAGTCAGGCGCGGGAAAATTTTGAGCCGCAGTTTAAATCCCAAGAGGTCGGTACGATCGCCACTGTTTCCACCGGCATTGTCACTGTCACGGGTTTGCCGGGCGTCGGATTTGAAGAACTGATCAAATTCCCCGGTGACATGTTTGGCATCGCCTTCAACGTGGATGAAACGGAAGTGGGGGTTGTTCTGCTGGGAGACTATTCGCGACTGCGCGCGGGTGATGAAGTCGAGCGCACCGGGCGGGTGATGGATGTCGCGGTGGGAGTCGAATTGATCGGTCGAGTCATTGATCCGCTCGGTCGTGCGCTGGATGGAAAGCCACCCATCACGACAGCACGACGGCTACCAATAGAACGGGATGCAAAAGCCATCATGGATCGCGCGCCGGTAACAGCTCCGTTGCAAACCGGCATCAAGGTGATCGACGCGCTCATACCCATCGGCCGCGGCCAGCGCGAATTGATTCTCGGCGATCGCCAGACCGGCAAAACCGCCATTGCTCTCAACACCATCCTCAACCAACGCGACCAGAACGTTGTTTGTGTTTATTGCGCCATCGGCCAGCGTGCGTCCTCGGTCGCCAAAGTGGTGGCGGAACTCCAGGAACACGGCGCCATGGATTATACGCTCGCGGTGGTAAGCGAAGGGAACGACGCCCCGGGCCTCAATTATATCGCGCCTTATGCGGCCACCAGCATTGCCGAACATTTGATGGAAACCGGGCGCGACGTGCTCATCATTTATGACGATCTCACCCAGCATGCCCGCGCATACCGCGAGCTTTCGCTACTCTTGCGACGCCCGCCCGGACGCGAGGCGTTTCCCGGTGACATTTTTTACATTCATTCGCGCCTGCTGGAACGAGCCACCCATCTCCTCCAGGAACTCGGCGGCGGATCCCTAACGGCTTTACCCATCATCGAAACGGACGCGCAGGATATTGCAGCATATATTCCCACCAATCTCATTTCCATCACCGATGGCCAGCTTTACCTTTCACCCACGTTGTTCGAGCTCGGGATCTTGCCCGCCGTGGACGTGGCAAAATCCGTTTCGCGCGTCGGTGGCAAAGCACAGCTTGCCGCTTACCACGCCATCACCGGCAACCTGAAGCTCGCCTATTCACAATTCGAGGAGTTGGAAACCTTCTCCCGTTTCGGCACGAAACTCGATGAGAACACTCGCCGCGTCATTGATCATGGCCTGCGTATTCGCGCCTGCCTCAAACAATCCGAATTTGAGAGTGTTTCCGTCCTGGAACAAATCACCACCTTGCTGGCCTTGATCGAGCGGCTTTTTGCGGAGGTGCCGCTCATGCGAATGCGCGACGCCGAACTCGCCATTCGCCGGGCGGTCGCGGAAATTCCACACGATGTGCGCGGGCGATTCCTCTCCGGCAAAAAGCCCAGCCCGGCGGACCGCGCAGCCATCCTGCAGATTGCTGAAAAAGCGTTGGCTGCTTTCCGTGTTAATCCGGAACCGCCGCCGGCAAACCAGGCAAAGTCATGAGCGACACCCTGGCCAGTCTGCGTCACAAGATCGTCGGAGCAAACAAGCTCAAATCCGTTGTCCGCACGATGAAAGTCCTCGCCGCCTCCAGCATCAATCAATATGAATCCGCTGTGCGCGCGCTGGTCGATTATGAGCGTGCTTTGAGTCTAGGATTGGGAGTATGCCTTCGTCGAGGCGGCCCTATTGCTTCGCCATCCGGCAACAAAAACGAGGAGGAAGAAATCCTGGCGATTGTTTTTGGTTCGGATCAGGGACTGGTTGGCCAGTTCAATGAAGTGGTGGCCGATTTTGCTGTGAAGTCGCTGGGGGCTTTGCCGGGCAGAAAAAGAATCTGGGCGGTTGGCGAACGCGTTTACGCTTCCCTAGCCGATGCCGGCTGGTCACCGGCGGGAAAATTCGAGGTTCCCAATTCTGTAGCAACCGTCACGCCGCTGGTCGGGAAAGTCCAGGTTGAAATCGAATATCAACGAAGCCAAAACAAATATAGGCCCGTTTATATTTTCCACAATCGTCCACGAGCAGCGATTCTTTATGAACCCTTTGGGCGGCGGTTGTTGCCGCTCGATATCCAATGGCAACGAGTGTTCGCACAAATTAAATGGCCGACAAAAATACTGCCCGAGGTTTTAGGAAGCGATGAAGAGACCGTGCGCGCACTCGTTCGCGAATACTTCTTCATCTCCCTGTTTCAAGCCTGTGCCGAGTCGTTGGCCGCTGAGAACGCCAGTCGTCTCGCTGCCATGCAACGTGCGGAAAAGAATATTGATGAATTGTCCGCGGAGCTGACCCGGACTTTCTACCGGCTGCGCCAAAATTCAATTGATGAGGAACTGTTCGACATCGTGGCCGGTTATACATCGTTGACGAAATGAAATATGTTTGCGCCGGGGACCTGCGTCATCCGGCGTGAGAACCCGCTCACCGGCTGGCGGGATTTTCATTGACCCGTTCCCGGCAGATGCACGTGCTCCGGCCAGGTTTTATTGGGCGTCCAGATGGTTGGCCCGCTCAAATTGCCCAAACGATCCACGGCGCGTACGGCGATGGCGTCCAAATTGGAATTGTCCAAATAAACATCGTTCTGACCAGCTGGAAAAATTTGTGTCTTCCAGAGACCCTTCGAGCGGGTCTGAAAGACCCACCAGCGGGCGGTCTTGCCCGGTGAATTTTCCCAGTCAACGTGGGCGGAGGTTTTCCAGGTATCCACGATCAATCCGGGCCGTGGCGGCAGTGTGGCATCAATCCAGGGTGAGGCCGGGACAAGCGCCGGCTGAGCATATTGCGCACGGATGATTCCACCGAGAACGGGATTATCCAGCACGTTGCGCAAGTGATAATGGATTTCGCCGGGGTCGTACTGCTGCCGGATGAGCAGGGTTTGGTGCGGAATTTCTTCAATGGAAAATTTGCCGCCGACCGCTGAATCCGCAAGTGCTGGCCAGACATGGCGTTCGCGGAGATTTTGCGCGCGCCACCAATTTAACAGGATCGGAAAACTTTGTTCCCGCGAGGCGATCGGCCAGTAGAGTTGAGGAGAGAGATAGTCAATCCAGCCGTTGGCAAGCCATTTGCGCGAGTCGGCATCAATTTTCTGGTAGGCATCAAAGCCCTTGATTTGCGCCGGATTTTGCGGACGCCAGATGCCAAAAGGGCTGATCCCGAATTGCACCCAGGGTTTGGCAGCCTTAATGATCCGGGACATTTCAAGTACAAAGCGATTCACGTTGTCGCGCCGCCAGTCCTCGCGGTTCAGGCCGCTGGCAGCCCCGTATTTTTCCCAGGTCGCGGCGTCGGGAAAATCCACGTCCTGGCCCGCCGAATTCTTTATGGGGTATGGATAAAAGTAATCGTCCAACACCACGCCATCCACATCATAGCGTTTTACGACATCGAGCACGACGGCCAGCGCCCGGGCCTGCGCCGCCGGTTCCCCGGGATTGAGCCAGGTTTGATCGCCGTAATGCCAGACGAGTTCAGGGTGCGTGTTGGTGATGTGATTCGGGGCGTGCGGTGATTTGGATTCGGGATGGCCGGCGCGGAAAGGATTAAACCACGCATGCAGTTCCAGCCCGCGCCGGTGAGCTTCGGCGATGGCAAAGGCGAGCGGGTCGTAAAACGGCACCGGCGATTGGCCCTGGCGGCCCGTGAGATATTCCGACCACGGCTCAATGGGCGAAGAGTAAAGCGCATCGCTCACCGGGCGAACCTGGAATAGGATCGCGTTGAAATGCAATTCCGCGGCGCGGTCGAGCAGCGACACCAGTTCGGCTTGTTGTTGGGCGACGGACAATCCGGGCTTGGACGGCCAGTCGATATTTGCGACGGTGGCCACCCATGCGGCGCGAAATTCGCGCGCGGGGAGAGGTGGAAAGAAGTTTCCGGGGGCAGACGAGTTAACATCCTCGGCAAATAGGCAGGTGACCGACGCCAGCATGATGAGGACGGAAAGGCTTAGTCGCATGGCGGGAAATGTTAATCAATTCAGGGCACCGCTTTGGCGTTCCATACGGCCATGGTGTCGGGCGAACCCTGACTGCGGATCCCATTGTCCGTGAGAATATCGTCGGTGGCCTCTATCATTTCCTTGCGGGGGAAAACAAGCGTTTCTCCGATCCGGCTGTCGAAATTAATCGTGACATAATCATCCTTCAAATCGTGAAGGACTTGGACCAGATGAACCAGATTTTTGATGGGGACGCCATTGACGCTTTTGACAACCTGGAAATAAGGTTGTGAATAGCCTTCTGCCAGTCTGTGGGGGAAAAACGGAGAGGATACCACAACCAGTTGTTCACCTTCAAAAGCCGGCTTGTCATCGAGACGATCGAGTAACGGGCTGCCCAGATAAAGCAAAAGGCGGATTCCGCGCTCGCTATATTCACCATCCGTCAAGGCGCGAACGAAATTTTTGGTCGCCTCCGAGAATACAATTGGACCGTAGATAAAGTAGGACGGATAATCGTTTTCCAAATCGCGGATGACTTGCGGGCGTTTGTTTGAGACTGGAAGCTGGATCGGGATTTCCTTACCGGCGCGCACCACGGTTAAAGGAACTTTTCCGTCCTTTGCAATTTTCTGCACCAGATAGGGGAACTGGACGTTGATGTCATCGGTCAATTTGATCATCCCCTGATCGTCCACCGGGGTATCACCGATTTTTGTGATGACATCCCATTCTTTCAAAGGATAATCCGGCGCATCGCTCGCCGGGTGGTTGACGATCATGCCGTGGACTGAGCTGCCAATCTTCAGAAACGGGCGCAGCGCGGAATTTTCCAGGGTTTGCAGTTCATCGTACATGGCGGGCTTGCCGTCATAGTGGCCGTCGGCAATGTCTTGCAGAAACAAATTGATCTCCTCGCACGGGATGATGTAGCCAATATTATTGGCGCTGTCCAGGCGGCTGAAAGCCAGGCCGATCATTTTATCGCCGACGACGGCCGGTCCGCCGCTGTTGCCGGGGTTGATGGCGGCATCAATTTGAATCCGCAAGCCGCCGACCGAATAATTGTAGCTGGTGAACTCAATGCGCGACACAATTCCCTTGGTGATGGACAAGCTGTTTCCTCCTTCGGGATAACCGTAGGCCATCACGCTATCCTTGATCTCGGGCAGAGTTTGGGTCATGTCCAAAGGTGGATGAGTGTCAAAAAAACTGTTGTCGTCCAGTTTCAATACCGCCAGATCAATTCCCGGTGCGATGAATTCAACCGTCGCAGAATCTTTGTCGCCGGCGAGATTGGCCTGCACCTGGATCTGGCTGGCATACCCGACGACGTGCGCGTTGGTCAAAATGCGTCTACCCTTGATGACCACGCCACTTCCGGTCACCTCGGTCGCGGAGCCTTTGGTCCACGGCCGGGAAAGCTCGGGGTAGCGCATGGTTGAAAAAATCTTCACCACCGAGTTCTCCACATCGCCGGTGGTGGCTGTCGCCGAGGCGCCACCATTGGTCAACAGATCAGCGACAGCGGACGTCGGACCGACAAAGACAAACGCGACGACGGCAAGCGCACAGAATAAACGCGAAAAGAATTTCATGTTTTGGTTCAGGCTAGGCGAACAAAACCTGCGGGCAATAAAAATTGTCCGCGGGCAAATGGATTCCGGCATTGCAAATTGGTCCAAGGCAAAAAGATGGTCGAAAGGCCGATGAAAATACGTCCAAACCCCGGGCAAGGGTGCAGAGTGCCGCGTTGCCCCCCGAAGGGTTCAAAAGAAAGGATTATGTTCTCTTTCTTCGCCAACCGTGGTCAAAGGGCCGTGCCCAGGGCAGATCAGGGTTTCTGGAGGCAGGGATAAAATTTGCTCCCTGACCTTTTGCCTGGCCAGATCCCAGGCTCCGTTGCCGTTGCCCATCGAGCCGGCAAAAAGTGCGTCGCCGACGATGGCGATGGACGGCGCGTCCTCCTGCCAGTTGCCAACGAGATAGGTCACGCCGTCGTCCGCATGGCCGGGCGTCTCCCGATGGGTTACCCGCAGCCCGCCGAGATGGATGATTTCCGCGACTTTATTCCGCTGGTCCACGGGCGCACTTTTGGACCCGGAATGTAGCCGCACCTTGGGGAATACCTCGCGAAATTTCGGCAGGGCCTCGACATGATCATAGTGCGAGTGCGTGATGAAAATGTGGCGGAGTAAGAGTTGTTCGGCGGCGATGCAATCCAGGACCGGTCGAGCGTCAAGGCCGGTGTCAAACAGCGCGGCGTCACGCGTGACCTCATCCCAGAGGAGATAGCAATTTACCGAGAGATCTTCGCTCGTGGTGGTGAAAGGGCGTAACTCGTGCCACATGGACAGATCTATCCTTGCCGGCAACCAGCCCTTGGAGATGGTTTCGAGTTTTTGCGGATTGAGGCCGATGATTTTTCCGAGGGCAGCATAATTAATTTGCTTCGCCAAAATACCGGATGCTTCGAGCGCGGACAGTTCGGCTTCGGAAACTCCGGCAGCCCCGGCGGCTCTGGCACCGGAAACATCAGACATAATGCGTGCCTTGCGAATGATATCGCCAAGGTGATCTTCGAGATTCATGCGGGAAAAGTTAGCGGAATTTCCTCCAACGGCAAGCACATGACTTGTATCACATCGCGGTTCTTGATACAAGAAGGTGTGTCCGTCAAAAAACCAAAGGAACGAGAGCGTTTCTATTTGCTGCCCGGTCAGGGAGGAAGAAATTTCCGACGCAAACAAACGTATATTCTTTGCTGGACGGTGGCAGTGGCGCTGGTGTTTAGCGGGCTGTTGTGCGTTTTGATCTGGTGGTTTTCGCGCCCAATTCATTGAGCGGGACTTGACCGGACGGAAGTGATTGTTACCATGCGCAGCGATTCGATGAAAATTTTTCGGTCTATTCCAATCCTGGCCATGGCGGTCGGTGTGCCGCTTCATTCCCAGGCGGATTTTGTGGACGGTATCGAGGCGGTGGTCGCCGACAAGGTTATCACATTTGCCCAGGTGGAAGACTATACCCGGCCCGTGGAAGACACGCTCCGCACCCAATATGCCGCCGAGCCGGATGTTTATCAGCAGAAGCTGGACGCGGCCATACACGACAGTCTGGAACAGCTGGTTGAGCGTGCGCTGATATTGAACAACTACGAAACGGGTGGTTACAACAAACTGCCCGACAGTCTCGCAGACCAGCTGGTTCAGGACAACATCCGAGAGCGGTTCGGTGACCGGGTGACCATGATCAAAACGTTGCAGGCGCAGGGCATGACACTGGAACAATATCGCAAGGAACTGCTGGACCGCTATATTGAATCCGGCCTGCGGAGTCTTAACGTCCAGAAAACCATAATCATTTCGCCCTATAAAATCGAAAACTATTACCAGACGCATCCCGACGAATTCAAGCTGGAGGATCAGGTAAAGTTCCGTATGATCGCGCTGAACAAAACTTCGCCGGACGACACCAATACGCTTGAGCTGGGGCGCGAGATCGCTGGTAAAATCAAGGCTGGAGCGTCTTTTGCAGAGATGGCCGGTGTTTACTCACAAAGCTCGCAACAGAACGTGGGCGGCGAGCGGGGCTGGGTTTCGCGCTCGGACCTGCGCAAGGAACTTGCGGTCGTTGCGTTCACCCTGAAGCGCGGGCAGGTCAGTGATCCGATCGATACGCCCGACACCGTTTATTTGATCGTTGTGGAGGACGAGAGCCTCGCCCACCTCAAGCCCTTGGCCGACGTGCGTGATGATATTGACAAAACCCTCCGGATTCAGGAGCAGGCCCGCCAGTCAAAAGCTTGGATTGATGGCCTCAAGAAGAAAACTTACGTTCGTTATTTTATGAACTGAGGCGAGAGGATTGAGCCGGCCCAAGCCCGCTCCGCCCCAACGGGAATTTTGAATCGCCCATAAAAGCGCCTGGCGGCAAATTATGACGGGCCATTCGTCAGCTTGAATTTGATATGACTGACTGGATTGGAATTTCCCTCGGCGATGTCACCGGCGTCGGGCCGGAAGTTTCGCTGAAAGCCGTTGCCGCCGAGGCCGGCAGCGACAAAACCAAGTATCTCCTGATCGGGGACACGAAAACTCTCCAGCAACATAACCGGCAACTTTCCCTGGATCTGCCGCTGCAAAAATTTTCCGAGTACACAGACGCCGGTAGGTTTTTTATGGTTGATCCTTTGGCTGGTTCGCTGCCGGAAAACCTGACAGCTGGTGCGATACCGGCAGCCCAGGCTTCCGTTGCGTGGTTGCGCAATGGTGGCGAACGCTGTCTGTGCCGAGAACTTGACGCGCTGGTCACCGCGCCCGTGAACAAGGAATCCATCATCCGCTCCGGCCAACAACATTTTGTCGGCCAGACTGAATTTCTCTCCGCCCTCGCCGGCACGGACCACACGGCAATGATGCTGCTGGGTCACGACGACAAGAAACGCTGGCTGCGGGTCGCCCTGGCCACGGTTCATATTGCCGTCAAATCCATCCCGGAAAAATTAACCCCGGAAAAAATTATGCTGGCCATCGAGCTGGCGGCGCACTCGTGCCGGGATTTGGGGTTGCCTCGCGCCCGGGTGGCCGTTGCCGGTTTAAATCCTCATGCCGGCGAAGGCGGGGAATTCGGCGATGAAGAAATCTCGATCATCGCGCCGACTGTTCGCGCGGCGCAGAAAAGAGGCTTTGACGTAGTTGGCCCGTTGAGCGGAGACACAGTTTTCCATTATGCATTGTGCGGGGATTACGATGCTGTGGTGGCGATGTACCACGACCAGGGGCTCGCGCCGCTGAAAGCGGTCGCGTTCGACACAGGGGTGAACTGGACTCTTGGTTTGCCGTTCATCCGCACCTCGCCAGATCACGGCACGGCTTACGACATCGCTGGAAAAGGCGTCGCCAATCCATCGAGCATGATTTCCGCCATCCGGCTGGCGAAACAGTTGGCGCGAAATCGAAAATTGTAAGAACTGGCGCGTTCGGCGTCCGGCTTCATTTTGATCTTCAGCCGATCAATTCTCGTACTTTCGTCTGGATGTCTCCGTGTTTCACGAGTGATTCGCCGACGAGGATGGCGCCGGCGCCGCTTTTTTTCAGGCGGTCGACGTCCGCGCGGGTGTGGATACCGCTTTCGGCGACGAGCACGACGGACTGGCGGACCGAAGGTGATGAGAACAACGTACCGGCAAGCCGTTCAGTGGTAGCCAGATCCACTGCGAATGATTTCAAGTCACGGTTATTGACGCCAATGAGCGCAGGAGAAAATTTCCGGGCACGGGCCAGTTCGACTTCATCGTGGACTTCCACGAGGACGGCCAACCCGGCTTCAACGGCAAGGGAGTGAAATTTTTGCAATTGTTCGTCGGTCAGAATGGCAACGATGAGCAGGATGGCGTCTGCACCCCATTCAATGGCTTCGAGGATCTGACGTTCATCAATGATGAAATCCTTGCGGAGTAAAGGCACTTTCACGGCGGCCCGGATTTGACGGAGGTAATCGAGCGAGCCCTGGAAAAATTGTTCGTCGGTCAAAACGGACAGGCAGCTGGCGCCGGCCGCTTCGTAGGCTTTAGCGATGCGGACGGGATCGAAGTCTTTGCAGATCACGCCGGCGGAGGGCGAAGCTTTTTTTACTTCGGCAATCAGGCCAATGTTGCCGAAGCGGGGATTCCTGAGCGCCGCGACAAAATCGCGCCGCTCCCCGTGCTCCAGCATGGCGTCGCGCAGGTCGCCGGCGGCAATGAGGCGTGCAGGAAATCTGGCGACTTCGATTTTTTTTTGCTCGATGATTTTATCTAAAATACTCATGGCCACACGGACCGTTTGCCTAAATCCTAATGGTTTATTTTACCGCAAAGTTACATCGGCGCAGAGATTAATTTTCTCCGGAGCCCGGCGACTCCACAGTCAGGATTATTCCTCGTCGTCCTTCACGCCCTGCATGCGTTTAAGCGGGCAGCCGGCGCGGAGCCAGGCATTGACGAACAAATCGAGCGCGCCGTCCATGACGGCTTGCGTATCGCTGGTTTGCGCGCCAGTCCGCAAATCCTTGACCATGCGATAGGGCTGAAAAACGTAGCTGCGAATCTGGTTGCCCCAGGAGATGCTGCCCTTGTCACCGTAGAACCGCTCCATCTCACTTTTAGCCTGGTCGAGTTTCAGAGCGTAGAGTTTTGAGATGAGCATTTGCAAAGCAGTTGCTTCATTTTGCGCCTGGCTGCGTTGCGCCTGCGAGGCGGCGACGAGACCGGTCGGAAGGTGCGTGAGGCGAACGGCGGTTTCAACTTTGTTCACGTTCTGGCCGCCTTTGCCACCGGATCGAAAGGTGTCTCGCTGCAGTTCGCTTTTGGGAATGACGATGTCGGTCTGCACCAGGTCGCTCAATTCGGCAATCGTGTCCACGCTGGAAAAGCTGGTGTGGCGGCGCTTGTTGGAATCGAATGGCGAAATCCGCACGAGCCGGTGCACGCCGCGTTCCGCCTTGCAGAAGCCATATGCGTTTTCGCCCTCGACGCGGAAAGTGACGCTTTTCAAACCGGCGGAGTCGCCGGCAAGCGCGTCCGTGATCTCCCATTTCCAGCCGCGGGAATCAAACCATCGACCGTACATTCGCGAGAGCATTTCCGCCCAATCCTGCGCCTCGGTGCCGCCGGCGCCGGCATTGATGGTGAAGATGCAGTTGCACTTGTCGTGTGGACCATTGAGAAAAGTGCGCAGTTCGAACGCGTCGAGATCGGCGAGCAGTTTGTTCGTGTCCTGAGTGATTTCAGTTTCAAGCTGGATTTGCATGGCTTCCGGCTCAGCCTGAGCGAGTTCAAGCATGACCTCCAGGTCCTCGGCTTGTTTGCCGAAACGCGTGAGCGGATCGAGTTTGCCTCGAATATCGTTGGTTTCGTTGATGACCTTCTGAGCGGCTTCCTGGTTGTTCCAAAAAGATTCCCCGGTCATCTGCGATTCGAGTTCGGCCAGGCGTTGGTTCAATCTGGGGACGTCAAAGAAACCTCCGCAAGTGGGTGAGCTTGTCGGCGGCGGTGGCAATCTGCGGTTTGACGAGGTCGAACATCGGGGGATAGTACAAAAGTCAGGAGCTGGAATCCAGTTGCTAGTTTTGCATCTCGTGGACATTAACAGAGAGGCGGATGAAGAAAATGTGATGGTCTCGTTTTACGCTAGAATTTTCAAGAGGAGCCCGGAGTTGTGCCTGGAGTTGGAATCAGAAAATCCAAGCTGGCGATGATTGCAGCTTAACAGGAGTTTTGGCGGGTGCGGTTTGCCTTTTCCTTTTGTCGACGCAACCGACGCCATATTTCCAGCAGCAACAACAATAAGAGTAACAGGAAAATCCAGCCGAATACGCATCTCAAGTAATGCGCTACCCTTTGATTAACCGGGGACAGGGTCGGATCGTCGTTGTTGGTCGCGATGACTTCAATCGCCGCGAAATTGGTTGCGGCCGGAGCGGCTTCGGTGATGCTGTTCGAGAAATCCATCGGAGGCGTCGTGGACACGGGGGCGGTTGCGACGTTCGGACGATTAACGGATGAGGAAAGCATTTGATCTGCCGTTTGGGTCGCAGGATGCTGCGACACCGGGCTTGGGGGCGCACCTGGCTGCGCATGGGAACCCTGATTATTGGGCTGAACCGGCGTATAGGCAGCAGGGTTTTGCGAGACCGGGTTTTCCGGATTGCCGGTTGGAGGCACCCATGGGGTAGAGGGGCCGCTTTGAGTCGGAGCGCCGCCGGAGCCTCCGCCAGATGGAGGATTCGGGGATCCATTGACATCGGGAAAAAAAAGGAAATTATCCACGGTGAGTTCCGACGGCAGCAGTGCATTGCGAGATTCCTCAACGTGATCATCCGCGAACAAAACGTCACCTTTGTAGTCATGCAAACCTGGCCCCCAGTTTCCGTTCGCAATTGGCGGATCAATGATTCCGATGCTTGGGTTGGGGGTAAAGCCGGGAGATTTGCAAAGAGGAAGAGTGCGATCGGCTGCGAGGACACTGCCGGCGTTGAGCGGTTCAGTTTTGACGCCGATGGCATAGCTCAAATTCCAATTATTAAACTTTATAAAATTGGATGAGGACCACCGCTCCATGTCCGCCGGGCAGGCCAGGAGCCTGGGTGTGCCAAGCGAGCCGGAAAGGGGCAAGAAAAGTTTATAGGAAAAATAAAATCGGGTTTGCAATTGGTCGCCGGCGGTGACGAATTCCATCGACCCGCCGTCGTTAGTGGAGACTTGGGTCGGGAATTGCCCGCCGTGGTCGTTGGCAAACAAATGACATGCGAGGCCGATCTCCCGGAGGTTGCTGATACATTCCATTCGCTTGGCCCTGGCCTGGCCTTGCTGCAACGCCGGCAGGAGTAACGCAGCCAGGATGCCGATGATGGCGATGACCACCAACAATTCCACCAAGGTAAAAGCCCCCGCCTTGCGACGCAAAAGTGGAATCTTCATGGTCGAATACAACTAAGCAGAGACCATGCCGGGCCCAATTATCAAGAAAATAAGTAAACCTGCTGATAAATGCGCGTGAATTTCACGCAATGTGCGTGAGGTTCACGCTCAAACTCACATCTCGCAGCTGTCCGCGAAGGGTCACAGTTCGTCTTCGCGCTCGGTGAAGAATAATTGATGGGCATGGTCGTAATCCGCTTCCGGCACGAAAATCTGCGCCAGGCGGTTGAGGTCTCCGTCATCAGGTGCGGCGGGATCAACGAATTCCTGCGTGGCAGCGATGCCATGCTTTTCCAGCATGACCGCCAGCAATTCGGTTTTGACGACCGGACCGGTGAAGAAAAGCTTCATGAGAAGAAACTGACATGGTTGGTGCAAATTATCACGAATTGAAATTGGGAATCTCCCCGCTGTTGATTTTAGAGATCATTTTCAAATTATCACGGGATCAAGATGCGGTTGGTGTTTTGCAGGGCTTGTTGCAAACCGGGAATGGTCAATTGTTGAACACTTCCGTCCGTGATCGCAACGTTCCCTGAGAATCTGTGCCGTGTGGCGCTCCAGCCGATAGAAGCGTTGGCGGGAACTTTCAGAAATCCGGGGTTGACGGGAACACCGCCGATTACAAAATTATCATCGCCGAAAAGCATCATTTGGGGATTCGCTTCAACGGCGTCCAGATTGACGAAATAACTGATGTATTTCCTAGAAAACCCTGCCTGAAAATCTTTTGCCAGAGAATGGTCAGTATCGGCCGGACAAAGCAAAACTTTCGGTATGCTCAATTCGTTCGACATGACTTGAAATCGAAACCTCCATTGGGTACGCGTCGCCATGATTTCCCTCCCAGATACGGGCTGCCAGCGAGATTTCTTTGAGGTTGTTTACGCAACTGATTCGTTTGGCTTTGCGGCCCGCATGTGATGCGTCCAGAAATCCCATTGCTGCCAAGACCAGCAGCGCAAATGCAAACATGACCACCAATACCTCGAAGAGGGTCAAGGCATGATTTGACCGGTTTGAGCAGAGCGGTTTCATAAAATCCATTCAGCATGGTCGATGCCATGCTGATCTCCCTGCAAATTGGCAGTTTGGGTCCGGTCAGATGCGCGAAATCCACGCAAACAAGCGTGAAGCGCACGCATCACACATAATAATGAAATTGAGAAGAGCAAGGCGTCCACCAAAAACTTGCTCCTTGACGGATGCGGCTCGAAACTTTAGCTTCTATGAACTAAAGCGGTGTTGAAGCTGGCTCACCAGCGTGCGAAAGTCGGAGACATTGGTCTTTCCGACTTTTTTGTTCGCCGGATGCAGCGCCAACGTGTGCCGCCGGGTGTTCGTTATGAATGCAGAACTTTTAGCCGGACTGGAATTTTGGGAACGTGAAAAAGGCGTCAGCCGTGAGACTCTCATGGCTGCCGTTCATGAAGCATTATTGTCTGCTGCGAAGAAAGCGGTCGGCCCGGCCCGCGAATTGCGTGTCGAATTGGATCCGAAAACGGGCGACATCAAGGCGTTCGCCAAATTGATCGTGGCGGACAAAGTCATTTCCGTGCATGACCAGATCTCGGTTTTCGATGCGCGCCGCATCAAGGCGGATTCAAAAGTCGGCGATGAAGTTGAGAAAGAAGTGACTCCCACCGGTTTCGGACGGGTGGCCGCCCAATACGCCAAGCAGGCGTTGATGCAAAAGGTAAGGCAGGCGGAAAAAGCCATGCTGTTGACGGAATTCAAGGACCGCGTTGGCGATATCGTCAGCGGCACGGTTCGTCGTTTTGACCGTTCGGACGTGATTCTCGACCTGGGAAAATACGAGGCGTTGATGCCAAACAAGGAACGTGTGCCGACGGAGGAATATCAGGTTGGCGAACGTATCCGTTGTTATGTCAAGGCGGTGCAGGAAGGTCCGCATGGGCCGGAAATCATTTTGTCGCGCGCAGATCCCCGTTTTATCATCAAACTGTTTCAGGTTGAAGTCTCGGAAATCAGTGACGGCACGATTGAAATCAAGGGTATCGCACGTGAGCCGGGCTTCCGCACCAAAATGGCGGTTTATTCCCGTGATCCCAAGGTGGATCCCGTCGGTGCGTGTGTCGGGATGCGCGGCCAGCGCGTAAAAAACATCGTCCGCGAGCTGAACAACGAGAAAGTGGATGTGATACCGTGGTCATCGGACATCAAGGCGTTTGTTACGAAAGCCCTGGAGCCCGCACAGCTAAAAAGCATCGAGCTGCAGGAAAAAGGCAAGCGAGTCAAGATTCTCGTGGCAGAGGACCAATTATCATTGGCGATCGGCAAGCGCGGACAGAACGCTCGATTGACGGCGCGGTTGACGGGTTGGGAAGTGGACATTGACGCCGAACATGTGGTCACCAAGGGTTTTGAGGAAAAAGTGGCCGAAGCCGTGGCGCAGATTGCGTTGATTCCTGGAATTACTCGCGAGCAGGCGGATGCGCTGGTGCATGCAGGCATTACGCGACTGGAAGATTTGTTGTCGGCGGAAGCCAGTGACCTGGCGGAGATTCCGCAAATCGGTGAAAGCGCTGCCGCGATTTTGGAAGCTGCGCGAGCCGAGGTGGCGAAGCGCACCCTGACTGTGAAAAGTTGATGGAAGATTTATGACGCCGGCTGAAAATAGTATAATCTTGTCAGCGCGATTCGAGCCATGAAGGCGAATTGCCCATTTCGGTTGGTGTCGGTGAAAGAAAATTATGCCCGTTCGTATCTACGATATTGCGAAGAAATTTGGTCTGGAGAGCAAAGAAATTCTCACAAAGGCCAAGTCGCTGGGCATTGCCGCCGCCAAGGTTCCGTCGAGCTCGCTGGATAAAATCAGCGCCGAGTGGCTTGAAGGCGAGATCTTAAAGGATCGTCCTGATGTCGTCGCCCGCCTGGCCACCCCTCCGGTCGTGGAAGCTCCCAAACCCGCGCCGGTCGAGGAAAAGATTGTTATCATTAAAGCGGCCCCGCCTGAGCCCCAGCCAGAAGCGACGCCTGCCCCGGCGCTTGCGCCGACCTCCGAATCCTCTGCGGTTTCAATTGCTGCCACTGGCGCCACTTCTGTTGAGACCAAGCCCGAGGCGACAGTTGACCAGACGCCACTCGCAACGGCCGATGGGTCCGCCGTGGCGCCGGCCATATCAAGGCCTGCTGCCCCCCCCTTGCCGCCGACACCGCCGAAACCGCAGGTTGGCGAAAAAGTTGGTTTCATCCAATTACCGGTGCGTCCGCAATCTTCGCGTCCTGGTGATCGCGATCGAGGTGGTTCGCAACCGCCCCGCCCCCAGAACGGCAGTCGCCCAGGCCAACCACCGCGCGGCGACCAGCGTGGAGATCAACGCGGCGACCAGCGTCAGCAGTTTCAACGCGGACGCGATGGCCGTCCGTTGCCGCCATCCCGCGAACCCGCCAAGCCCGCCGCGCCCGCAGCGCCTAAATTTATCGCCCCCGTGGGCGGCGAGGTCATCATTATCAAACCGCCGATTGTCGTGCGCGAACTGGCGGACCGGCTGAAGCAAAAGCCGTTCAAGATCATTGCGGATTTGATGGGCTTGAACGTTTTTGCCACGGTCAACCAGACGGTGGACGAAAAAATTGCCGCGCAACTTTGTGCCAAATATGGTTTCCGGTTTGAAGCGGAAAAACGTGCCAAAGGCGAAGGCGTGGTTCATACGTCGGTCAAGAAAGTTGAGCTCGACGTCGACGACAAGCCGGAGGATTTGAAGCCACGCGCGCCGGTCGTGACCATCATGGGCCACGTTGACCACGGCAAGACCTCCCTGCTCGATGTGATCCGCAAGGCGAATGTCGCCGCCGGTGAAGCAGGCGGCATCACCCAGCATATTGGCGCCTACACAATTTCAGTTCCGCATCCCGAGCGCAAGAACGAGCTGGCACAAATCACTTTTCTCGACACACCCGGCCACGCGGCCTTCAGTTCCATGCGCGCACGTGGCGCCAATGTTACGGATATTGTGGTCCTGGTTGTCGCAGCCAACGACGGCGTGATGCCGCAAACCCTGGAAGCGCTTTCGCACGCCAAGGCGGCAAAAGTTCCGATCCTGGTGGCGGTCAACAAGATTGATCATCCTAACGCCAATCCACTTAAAGTGCGCCAGCAGTTGCAGGAAAAGGGCCTGGTGCCTGATGACTGGGGCGGCGACACGATTTTTGTTGAGTGTTCAGCGCTGACCAAACAAGGCATCGACAAATTGCTGGAAATGATTTTGCTCCAGGCCGATCTGCTGGAGTTGAAAGCGAATGCTAATCGCCGGGCGAAGGGCAATGTGATTGAATCCGGCGTTGCGCCTGGCGGCCCGACGGCGACTGTGCTTGTTCGCAAGGGCACTTTGCATCTCGGGGATGTTATTATCTGCGGCGAGTATTACGGCAAGGTGCGGGCGCTGATCAATGAAGAAGGCCAGCGGCTCAAGGAAGCCGGTCCGTCCGTCGCGGTGAGTGTGCTCGGCTTGAACGGTGTGCCGGAAGCCGGGTGGGAATTCAGTTCCGTGGACGACGAAAAATCCGCACGCGCCCTCGCGGAAGAACGCGCCTTCGCCTCGAAAAGCGAGGATCTGGAAAGTCGCTCTAAAGTCACTTTGGAAAATCTTTTTGCCTCGCTGGAAGCGGTTCAGAACAAGGTGTTGCGGGTGGTCGTCAAGGCGGACACACAAGGTTCGGTCGAGGCGATCGTGGAGGCCTTGAACAAAATCGAGTCGGACAAGGTGTCGCTCGAGGTCCTGCATAGCGCCGTTGGCGCCATCACCGAAAACGACGTCGCCATGGCATCGGCGTCCCAAGGCGTCATCCTCGGTTTCCACACCCGTGTGGATAGTACAGCGGCTGAGAAGGCCAAACACACCGGCGTGCAAATCAAGCTGTACGCGATCATTTACGAATTGATCGACCAGGTAAAAGATTCGATGGCCGGCCTGCTGGATCCCGACTTGAAAGAAGTGATCGTCGGCTCGGCGGAAGTCCGGCAGATCTTCGAGTTGTCGAAGGGTGTGCCCGTTGCCGGCTGCATGGTCAGCAACGGCCGCATTGTGCGCGGCAAGGTGCGCGTCCGCCGCCGCAAAGACATCATCTACGAGGGCATCCTCCAATCCCTGCGCCGCTTCCAAGATGAAGTCAACGAGGTGCGCGCTGGCATGGAATGCGGTCTGCGCATCGAGGGATACAGTGAATTCCAAGTGGGGGACGCGATTGAGTGTTACACAGTGGAAAAGGTCGCGGCGAAATTATGAAGAATTGAGCCGCAGAACCGGGTGATTGTCGAACCGGTTCGCGATTTGACGATTCGGGAATTTGAGGAATCATGTACCATGCCTAATCTCCGACACGAGCGTGTGCGCGAATTATTGAAGCGCGAGATCGGCGAGGCCATTCGCAGGGAATTTCATGTCAATGACGTTGGACTCATTACCGTCAACGATGTGGATGTGGGCGGTGATTTGAAATCCGCGGTGGTCTTCGTCAGTGTCTTGGGCAATGCCGAACAGCAGAAGCGGGGCTTGCAAGTGCTTAACGAGCACCGCATCCGCATCCAGGGGCTGGTTGGCCGGGCTGTGGTGCTAAAGTTCACCCCCACGCTTAAGTTTGTCGTGGACGATTCCATTGTTCGAGGGAACCACGTTTTGCAGATCATTGAAGAATTAGAACAAGGCACCGGTCGCGCCGCAGACCGTCCGGCAGAACCGCAATGAACGGGCGAGGCGTCATTTTTGGTTTTATTTTCTTCCGAAATCCACGCAATCTGCCCGCCGGTTGTTAACATGAAGTCGTATCCGAAAATCATTGATCGCATCCTCGAAGTCATCCGCCAACACGAGACCTTTTGCATCGTTGGCCATATCCGTCCCGATGGAGATTGCATCGGATCGCAACTGGCGCTGGCGCTGGCGCTGCGCAACGCCGGCAAAAAGATCACCGTCTGGAACCAGGATTCCGTCCCTCAAAAATACAAATTTCTTAACACGGAAGCGTTGTTCCACAAGCCGAGGCATGGCGAAAAATTCGACTGTGTCATCGCGACGGATTGCGCGAGTTTTGAGCGTCTGGGCCGCGTCGGCGAATGCATCCGTTCGCGGAAAGTATTCATCAATATTGACCATCACATCAGCAACCCGCGATACGCCGATGTCAACTGGGTTTCGCCCCGGGATCCTTCCTGCGGGGAATTAATCTATCGCTTGTTGAAAGTCGCACAATGGCCGATCACCAAACCGATTGCCGACCTTCTGTTCACGGCGATTTCGACCGACACCGGTTCGTTCCAGTACGGGACCACTCGCTCCGGCACATTTCACGCTGGCGCAGAGCTCGTAACACGTGGCGCCAGCCTGGCGAAAATCTGCAATGAAGTTTACCAGTCGTACCCGCTCTCGCGAGCGAAGCTGCTTAAGCACGTTTACAGTAAATTCCGTCTGGCCGCCGATGACAAGATCGCATGGTTCTGGTTGAAGAAAGCAGATTTTCAACGCACCGGCGCGGAGAGCGACGATACGGAGGGTTTGATTGATCATATCCGCGCGATTGAACCGGTTGTGGTCGCCTGCGTGTTTGAAGAAATTGAACCCGAGTTGACGCGCATCAGCCTCCGGTCCAAACATGCGAACGTAAGCGTAAACGAGGTCGCCGCGCAATTCGGCGGCGGCGGCCACCCGGCGGCGGCCGGCGCCAGGGTCTTCGGCAAACCGCTGTCGGTGCAGCGCAAGATGATTGCGGCGATCAAGAAGGCGCTCAAGGCGGCGGGTTAATTTTCTATGCAAGAATTCTCCGCGTTCGACGGCGCCATCCTCGTGGACAAACCCGCCGGCCCAACTTCGCATGATGTCGTGGATGCGATTCGGCGCCGCTTTCAAATCAAGAAAGTCGGCCACTGCGGCACACTAGATCCGAATGCCACCGGCCTGCTGATCATCGTACTGGGGCGCGGCACAAAATTGTCCGAGCGGCTAATGGGCGACGACAAAGTGTACGAGGGCACGATCAAGTTCGGCGAATCCACCGACAGTTATGATTCCGACGGCGAACTGACCGGCTCGCTCCCGGTAATGCCGATGACACTCAACCAGTTGAACGAGGAGGCCGCAGCTTTCATCGGCGACCTGCTACAGGTTCCGCCCATGGTTTCCGCGATCAAAAAAGACGGCGTGCCGTTGTATAAACTTGCGCGCAAAGGAATTGAAATCGAACGCGAACCACGCTTGATTCACATCTATAATTTCCGCTTCACGGGGTACACCGAACCGCTCGCAACCTTCCGCGTTGCCTGCACCAAGGGCACCTACATCCGCAGCCTGGCGCATGATCTCGGACAGAAGCTAGGATGCGGGGCGCACCTGACGACCTTGCGGCGCAGTGCTTCCGGAAAATTTGACGTGTCCGACGCGATACCACTTGATACGATTTTGAAAATGACACCCTTGGAACTCGGAACCCGCGTGATGCCGTTCTTGAAACTGATGGTGGCCTGATATTAAAGCTCCAGGTACAAACATCTAAATACCGGAGAAACTCCCATCGACCGCATCCGATATGAACACGTGCACCGAGACCGGGAACCTGATTCCTGGACCTGGATTAGATCATAGTAATTCGACAATCGAGTTTTGCTTCCGGTCCAGTCAAGTTCGCTAAACGATACAGTTTAAGGACGCCGATGAAAATCATCCATGCCGCGGATGAGCTTGGGCAAGGCAACCGCAAAGTTTGCCTAGCCATTGGAGTTTTTGACGGGGTGCATCTCGGCCACCAGCAAATCATCCGGCAGACCATTGCCGATGCTCGCTTGCAAGACGGAATTGCGCTGGTGATCACCTTTGATCGCCATCCGAATTCTGTCGTGTCGCCGGACCGCGTGCCGCCGCTGATTTATTCACCATCACAAAAGCTGCGTGCGATTGAAGCACTGGGAGTGGATGCCTTGCTGGAGATTCATTTTGACCGGAGCTTTAGTGAGAAATCCGGCGGAACCTTTATTTCTGAGCTGGCGCGCGATTTGGGAAAAATCCAGAGCGTTTGTGTCGGCGCCGATTTTGTTTTCGGATACAAACGGAGTGGGAATGTAGGTTTGCTGAAAACACTCGGCCAGGAACTGAATTTTCTGGTACACGGGCTGGCCGCCGTTTCCCTGGACGGACAGGTCGTAAGCAGCACGCGGATTAGGGAGACGATTCGTGCGGGAGATTTTGACGCAGCCAGCCAGATGCTCGGACGGCCCTACACGATTTGTGGTCGCGTCGTTGAGGGCGACAAGCTGGGCCGTAAATTCGGATTTCCGACGGCCAATCTGGAGGTGACCCGCCTTACCCTGCCACCCAACGGTGTTTACGTAGCAGCCACGAAGCTGCAGGGGCAATTTTACCGAGCAGCGCTGAATATCGGTTTGCGCCCGACGCTGGCATCGCCGAAGCCACAATTGCGGGTCGAGGCGCATTTGCTGAACTACGATGGCGATCTCTACGGCGCCGAGTTGGAGCTGGAAATAGGTGAAAAACTGCGCGAAGAGCGGAGATTTGACTCACTGGAGGAGCTACGCCGGCAAATTAATCTGGACGTGGCCAAAGTGCAGTCATTGCTTTGATTAGATAATCTACAATTCCATCATGTAAAGCAGCTTAGGTTGATAAAAGCAGTAAGTTGCATTGCTTTGTGAAGAAAAGATTATCCTTGAAATTCTCCCAAAAGCTGCTATTTTTAACGCCGCGTCAGTCTTCTGGTATTCGCGATCCTGGATTCATGGAAACCTGTAAAGGTGAGTCGTCAGAAGCCGCATTTCCGCGGTCGGAGAGGATTTTCTCTGAACTGAAACGGAATTTCCCGGTCAGATATTTATGTTGAAACGCAAAGTTACGACGCCTAAAAATGCGTCGCGCGAAAGTCATCGCAACGACAAGCCGGCCAAGGCCAAAACCGCCCCGGTTCGTCGGCGGTTTGTCATTTCCAGCAAAGCCCTCAAGCCTGAAACTTTACCAGCGGAACCAGTTAAGGTAAAATCGGTTGCGCCGACTCCAACAGCTTCGGCCAAGCCGACGAACGGCCAAGCCGCCGCCGCGCCATCCTCTCCAACCTCCACCGTGGATTTGACCGAGACAATCAAGACGCTCGTGCATCTCGGGCAGGAACACGGCTATGTAACTTACGACGACATCAACGATGTTCTGCCGGACAACTTGAGCCCGGACGATCTGGATGTGCTGTTGACCAAGCTGCGCAGTCTGGACGTGGAAATCGTCATGGACCAGGCCGAGGCGGAACGAGCCGAGCGAAAGCAGCCCGAGCAGCCGGAAGAAGCGGCTGACGAAGATTCACGCCTGGAAATCCTGGACGATCCGGTCCGCATGTACATGAACCAGATGGGCAAGGTTCCCCTGCTCACCCGCGAACAAGAGGTCGAGATTTGCAAGAAGATCGAAGAGGCTGAGATCGCGATGAAGGGCATCATTTACATTCTCGGGTTCACGGCGAAGGAACACATCGCCATCGCCGAAAAACTGTTGTCCGAGCCTCCCAAGGAGCGCTTTGACCGCGTGATCGTTGATAAAAAGATCGCCAATCGCGAAGGTCACCTGAAAGACCTGCGCACACTCATCAAGAAAGTCCATATGGCCGACCAAAAAGTGGACGAAAAATATTTCCAATGGCAAAAGGCGCAGCAGAAGGGCCGGAAAGAAAAGCTGGCGCGTGAGTTGCACAAGATCGGCCTGAAACTGCAGGACATGTTTGCCAAGTTCTACTATAAACAAAAAGTGGCCGAGGAAATGATTGTCGTTGCCGGCAACATTTACGAGAAGTTTCAGTCCAGCATCAGGCATTTGCAGGAACTGGAGACGCACCGGAATACGGCCGAACGTCGTTCGGCGATCGAGGCGGAGCAGCAGAAAATCTCAACCCTCGAACAATTTGTGCGGATGCCGCGCGAGGACTTTTTCAAGTCGTTCAAGGATTTGAAAGCCGCAGCCGAACGCGGTTTGAAGGCGAAAACGCACATGGCGGAAGCCAACTTGCGTCTCGTCGTTTCCGTCGCCAAGAAATACACAAACCGCGGGCAGTCGTTCCTGGATTTGATTCAGGAAGGCAACATCGGTTTGATGAAAGGTGTGGAGAAGTTCGAGTATCGTCGCGGTTACAAATTTTCGACCTACGCCATCTGGTGGATTCGGCAGGCGATCACGCGCTCTATCGCCGACCAGGCGCGCACGATTCGTATTCCGGTCCACATGATCGAAATCATGAACAAACTGTGGCGGGCGCAGAAGCAACTCACGCAGGAGTTGGGCCGCGAACCCACGCCGGAAGAATTGGCGGACGAAATGCACATGCCGGTCGCGCGCATCCACGCGTTGCTGAAAATGGCCCAACAACCGGTTTCGCTGCACGCGCCCGTCGGTGATGACGGCGATGTCAGCGTGGGCGATTTCATCGAAGACAAGTCGGCAGAGAATCCGTCCGACGTGACGAGTTACAGTCTGTTGCGGGAAAAATTGAGCGACGTGTTGACAACCCTGACCGAGCGCGAACGGAAGATTCTTGAGATGCGATTCGGGCTTTTGGACGGCTACGAACGCACACTCGAAGAAATCGGCAAGATGTATAACGTCACACGCGAACGCATCCGCCAGATCGAGGCGAAAGCGTTGCGCAAGCTGCGTCACCCGACGCGCGTACGCCATTTGCAAGGTTTCCTTGAAGGAGCCGAACCGGCTTAAGCAAATCTGAATTCATTAAAGCCGCCCGCGATTGCGATCGCAGGCGGCTTTGTGCTTTTGGGATACTCCAGAAGTTGGAGGGCGAGGAATCATTATTTGCGATTGTCAGCCAAGAGCAGCCGGGGGCTTCGAAGACTGACGCAATGGCATGTGTGCAAGACGCTCGAAACCAAGACATTCAAAGCGTTGCGGAAAGGTGTTTCCACGGAGCATGAACTTTGAAACCCGAATATTTGGTCTGAAAACTACAAGCGGTTCTCTCCGAACATATGCATTGGAATATTTATCGCTCTCATGTTCTGCATCGTTCCTCAAAGCAACCTTCTCCCGGTAGCCTGGAAGTCAGGTGCCGCGAACTCCATATGCATCTCGTCTGCATCTCTGACGCACAGCATATCGCCTATTCTGTCACTATTGAACATGTATAGCCAAATCGCCCGCATCAATTCGGTAGTGGCACAGCATAGTCTTAAACTTCTGTGCGCAATATCTTCAAAGGCGATTGGCTTAATATTCCGAGACTCATCAAGAAGCCAACCGTGACCGTGAGCCCGGTCACCAGCACCAAAGAAATTAGCACGGATTCCCATTCCAGGACGAAGGGTGAGTGGAAGACAAACCGTGTCAGCACCCAGGCGGCGATCACCGCCAATAAGATTCCCGTCAGCGCAGCCAGAAATCCAAGGGCAAAATATTCGACCAGAAGAATTCTAAGAATCTGCCCGCGCGAAGCCCCGAGCGTCCGCAGCAACACACTTTCCTGGAGGCGTTGGTAGCGACCAGCGGCCAGTGCGCTGATTAACACCAGCAGCCCCGTCAGGACCGTGAACAAGGCCATGAACCGGATGACAAAAGAAATTTTGGTCAGGATGGCATCCACCGTTTGCAGAACCAAGGTTAGATCAATGACCGAGACGTTAGGGAAAGATTTCACGACCGCCCGCTGCATCCGGGCTGAGTCCTGGCTGGAGCTTACGCGGGTGACCAGCACATGCATGGCTGGAGCGCTTTCCAACACGCCGCGCGGAAATACGACAAAGAAATTCGGCTGGATGCGCCGCCATTCAACTTCGCGCAGGCTGGCCACGCGCGTTGCGACCGCAACGCCCTGCACATCAAAAACCAATTCATCACCCAAGCCGACTTGCAGATCCTTGGCGATGCCCTCTTCCAATGAGATCGGCACCACGTTGGTGGAGTCGGGGGCCACCTGAGAAACCCATTGGCCGGCAGTAATTCTTTCGCCGTCGTGCAAATGATCGGTGAACGTGCTGCGATACTCGCGGCGAAACACCCAGCCCCGGCCATCCCGGGGCCGATTGGACAAAAGCGAATCCACCGAGCGGCCTTTGACCGAACTTAATCGCATGGTGATAATGGGAGTTTCATCCAGGATCGGCAAGGCCAGCAAGCGAATGAGTGTGTTCAGTGGTTCCAACTGGCTAGTTTGAATGTCAAAGAGCACCGCGTTCGGCTGGTTTTTACCGCTCGCATTAATCAGTTGTGTTAATAAGACATGCTGTACCAGATAGAGGCTCACCATCAGAAACGTGCCGAGGCCGAGCGACAACAGGAGCAACAAGGTGCGGTTATTGGGGCGATGCAGATTGGCAACTCCCTGCCGCACGGCAAACGGCAGGTTGGCGGGGACATAGTTCCGGGTGGCCGATACCAGAAGTTTGGCCGTGACAGTCAGGGCTCCAAACACCACACCCAAACCAACGCAAAACCCAAGACCCACGCGCCAGTCGCGGCTTTGCAAGAGGGCAAAACCGACGATGCCGGCGGCCAGGCTGGCGCCCGTGAGCCAGCGCAATGGATCATGCCGGGCCGGCTGCAACTCAAACGAAACACGAAGGGCAGCCAACGGCGAAACTTTTCGCACGGTCAGAAGTGGTAACAAGGAAAACATCAGGCAACACCCGAAACCGATGGCCATGGCACGCCCGATTGCCAGCCAGGCCATGTGAGATTGAAACGTGAACGGGATGAAATCGGCCATGATTTTGGGAAGGGAGAATTGAATCGCCAGGCCCAATGCGCCGCCGAGCAAGGCCCCGAACAGACCAAGAGCCATGCCCTGTGCGAGATAAATGGCGAAAGTCTGGGACATTGAGCTGCCGAGACAACGGAGCACTGCCACGGTGCCAAGCTTTTGTTTGACGTGTAGATGGATGGCGCTTGCAATGCCCACTCCGCCGAGCAACAGCGCGATGAAACCCACCAAATTTAAGAAGTGATACAGGTTGTCCATTGAACGTCCGAGGTCGTGTTTGCGTTCCTCGACCGTGTCGGGACGCAGGCGAAGTTTATCAAGTTGCGGCCGGATGCGCTCGACGAGTGCCGCAACATCGGCATCCGGTCCGAATTTGAAATAGGTGGCAAAGCGCGCCAGACTTCCCGGTTGAAACAGACCAGTCCGGGGCAGATCGCTCATTGCGATATAAATTCGCGGGGCGATGGCCGATAGGCCAATCGTCTCGCCGGGAACTTTTAACAGCCGGCCTGATATATTCGTGGTTAAATTACCGATGCGAATGCTGTCGCCCACCCGTGCGTCAAACTCGGTCAGCAGACTGTCTTCCGCCAGCAAGCCCGTTCCTGCTTTGCGGAACGTTTCGCCGGCATCCACCGGTTCGGTTTCAAGTTTTCCATAAAAAGGAAAGTTGCCGCTGAGTGCATGAACCTGCACGAGCCGGGTATTATCGGTGCGCGGGAAATACACCATGGTGGTCAAGGAAATCTCGCGAGCCTGTTCGCCGCCGAGGCTCTGGAACAGTTTTTCGGCTTCCGGGGTGAATGCATCCTGCGATTGGAGCACCAGGTCCGCGCCAAGCAGGGTCTTGGTTTGTTCTTCAATGGCCCGTTCCAGATTGGCGCCCAGTGCGCCGATCGCCGCCAGCGCGGCGATCCCCAGCACGATCGAAGAAGAATACAATGCCAGTTTGCGGCGGTTCGTGCGGGTATCACGCCACGCCATCCGCCAGATCCACAATGAAACCAGATGGCCCCAAAAGCCGCGACTGGATTCGGGCCAGGCAACTGCAGGATCAGGCTTTGTGCGCATGACGTGTCTGTAGGCAGTCTCAATCTTCTTTGATCATCAGGCCGCCTTTGAGACGGATGATGCGCCCCGTATGGCGGGCAAGTTCGTTGTCGTGCGTGACGAGTACGAGCGCTGTGTCCGCTTCGGCGTTCAGCGCAAACAGGCAGTCAATCACCAGCTTGCCCGTTTCGGAATCCAAGTTTCCAGTCGGTTCATCTGCAAAAAGAATTTTTGGCCGGTTAATAAATGCGCGTGCCAAGGCAACGCGCTGCTGTTCCCCGCCGGAAAGCTGCACCGGATAGTGCGCCAGGCGTTCCCCCAAACCAACCCGCTGGAGCAGTTCGATGGCAGGTTCGCGGACTTGGGATTGCCCGCGCAATTCCAAAGGCACCATGACATTCTCGAGCGCCGTCAGCGTGGGGATGAGCTGAAAGTTTTGAAAGACAAAGCCAACCAGATCGTTTCGGACTTTCGCGCGGCCATCCTCATCGAGGCTCCCAAGCGAGATGCCATCGAGACGCACTTCGCCCGCCGTCGGTTGATCCAGCCCGGCGCACAAGCCGAGCAGTGTGGTTTTGCCACTGCCTGACGGACCGACGATTGCGCAAGTGGCCGCTGGCGCGAGCGAGAAACTGATTTCTCTTACAACCGTCAACACACGATTTCCGCTGGAGTAACTTCGGGTCAACCCCCGCACATCCAAGATGGCGCCGGCATTCATGATCCTCTCCATACCTCAATTGTTTATCCGGTGCAACCGGCTGGCAAGTCGTGGAAAGCCATTGGTTGAATTGAGGGCAAGCCAGCGGTGATTGACATCGGGATGGGATTCATGTTCGTTGACATAGTGTCTCCACGATACCTATGAAAGTCATGGCAAAGTTTCTCGGTTGGATTAAACGGCGGCTTGTGCCAGTTCTGTTGGCTCTGGTTTTGTTCGCACTGATAATAATCGTGTCGCCGCCCGCGACAAATGGGGCCGAACCGGTTGCCTCCAATAAAATCGTTTTCATGGGGGACAGCCTTTCCGCCGGGTTTGGTGTGGATCCGTCAGAAGCTTTTCCCGCACTGATCCAAAAGAAAATAGCAGCCGCCGGTTGGAATGACCAGGTGGTCAACGCCGGCGTGAGCGGTGACACAAGCGCCGATGGTCTGGGTCGCATCAATTGGCTTCTCAAACAAAGGATTGACGTACTGATCCTGGAACTGGGTGGCAACGATGGATTGCGTGGTCTCCCAGTCACAGCCACGAAAACCAATCTTCAGGCCATCATCAACCGGACCAAACAAAAGTATCCGCAAGCCCTGATTATTATCGCGGGGATGCAGATGCCCCCCAATTTGGGCGAGGAATACAACGCACCCTTCCGGAAACTTTATCCTGATTTGGCTTCCACCAACCACGCTGCGTTGATTCCTTTTGTTTTGGCAGGTGTGGGCGGCAATCCTGAATTAAACCAGCCCGACCATATCCATCCCAATGCGGTAGGCCACGAAATTGTGGCAGAGAATGTCTGGAAGGTGCTGCGGCCCATACTGGAGCAGATGCATTCCAATCCTTAATTTTATATAGTGGCGGTAAGGAATCCCAGGAGCGACTGCTTCGCGGCTTATGATAGTCGGTCCCCACTGCCGGCGAACTGCGGTGGGCGGGACCGCGCACGTTGCGCTGCGCCGCGGCAAGCCGAGACATCTGAGTTGGGTAACTCGCCCTTCGACAATTAGGGGCTCGCCAGCCGGAAAAATAGTTGGCCCGCGGGTAGCGTAATGGCAATGCTGTTTGTGCCGGTGGTCGTGGTTACCGTGCCGCTGTAACTAACCCAGTTAGAGGTGGACAGATCACTGTTCGTTTGCAAGGCGTAGCTGCCCGCACCTGGCCAGGAAACCAACACAAGGTTGTCCACGAGACTGATTTGCAAAGACGGGCTGGAAATGAGTTGGCCGACGCGGACTGAGTTGTTGTCTGTGTCCGCCACGTAGAGGTCGCCGGCGGAGTCGAGCGCGATGCTTTCAGGGAAATCAAACAGCGCATTGGTGCCGCTCGCATCGGTGTCGCCAGTGATTTGAACCTGTCCGGCGATGGTGGACGAACTCCAATTGGCACCGACCGGCGTCAGGCGGCGCAGCGTGTCATTGAAGGTGTCGGCCACGTACAGATCGCCAGAAGTATCCAGGGCAACGCTTTCCGGAAAGTAAAACAGGGCATTCGTGCCAAGGCCGTCGGAACTGCCACTCAAGCCGTCTTGGCCGGCAATGGTGGTGACCATCCAGTTGTTGCCGACCGGCGACAGTTTGCGAATCGTGTCGTTCAGCGTATCCGCCACATAAATATTGGCAGCGGCATCCACGGCAATGCCATGTGGATAAAAGAACAGGGCATTGGTACCGATACCGTTCGTGCTGCCACCCGCCATGGGAAATCCGGCGATGGTGGTGACCACCCAGTTCGTGCCAACCGGGGTGATTTTTCGGATGGTCTGACCCGAACTGTCGGTCACATAGAGATTAGTGTTCGAATCCACGGCGAGGTCGGTCGGATTATAAAACAGGGCGTTAGTGCCGATTCCATCCGCCTCAGCCGGGGGAGCGCCAGCCTGACCGGCAATGGTGGTCACGACCCAGTTCGTGCCAATCGGACTGATTTTGCGGATGGTGTTATTGAAAATGTCGGTGACGTACACATTGTCATGGCCATCCAGAGCGACATCCTGCGGGTTAAAAAAGCGTGCATCCGAGTTGGTGCCGTCGCCGCTGCCGCTGCTACCGGCCAGTCCGGCAATGGTGCATACGACGCCGTTTGTGGCAATGCGGCGGACGGTGTCGTTGAAGTAATCCGCCACAAACGCAATGCCGGAAGCATCCACGGCGATTCCGGTTGTGTTCCAAAACCGGGCGTCGGGACCAGGGCCATCAGCGCTACCGGGGCCGATTCCGGCCAGGGTGGTGACGACACCATTGGTGCCGAGGGGTGTGATCTGCCGGATGTTGTTGTTGTTGACGTCGGCCACGAATATGTCGCCGGCTCGGTCCGTCGCGACACCGACGGGTGAACCGAAGCGTGCGGCACTGTTTGTACCATCCGCGAAACCTTGAACGCCCGCCAGCCCGGCCAGGGTGCTCACCATCCAATTTGTTCCCAGGGGCGTGAGTTTTCGGACAGTTTTGTTGAATGAATCAGCCACATAAAGATCGTCATTAGTGTCCACTGTCACGCCAGCCGGTCCGGAAAACAGTGCGTTGGTTCCTGGCCCATCGATACCGCCGTAGTCGTTGGGTTGCCCGGAAATAGTGGTCACCACCCAGTTCGTGCCGACCGGCATCATCCTGCGAATGGTGTTATCACCATCCGTCACAAAAAGATTGGTGGCTTTGTCCACCGCGACGCCGGTCGGACTGGCAAACTGGGCGTCGCCATTCGTGCCGTCGAGGCTGACGTTGGTCTCCAGTTCGCCGGCGATGGTGGATACCGCGGCGAGAGGTGTGATTTTGCGGATTAGATCGTTGCCTTGATCCGTGATATAAATATTGCCGGCAGCATCCACAGTGGCCGAGGTTGGCCGATTAAACGCCGCATTGGTGCCTGTGCCGTCGGCAAAGCTCGCCAAACCTGCCTGGCCGGCGAGCGTGCTGACCACCCAGTTTGTTCCGGAAAGAGTGAGTTTGCGAATCACCTCATTGAATGTGTCCACCACGTAGAGATTGCCGCTGGCATCCACTGCAAGACCCTTTGGCAGAAAAAACAGCGCATTGGTACCGACGCCATCCGAATAACCTGCGACTCCGGCTTGACCGGCGATGGTGCTGACTTGACCTTTCGGGGTGATTTCTCTTATGGTGCTGTTGTCCGAATCCGCGACATAGACATCACCGTTAACGTCCACACTGACACCCTGTGGTGCGAAAAATCGTGCATTGGTAACGGTGCCGTCGCTGCTACCTTGACTTGCGGAGCCGGCAAGGGTGGTGAACGCATAGGACTGGGCAAAAACAGGTGTTGTAAAGATGAACAACAATCCGGCAAGAGCCACGAAACAAGCGTTTCTAGCTTTCATGAAAATATGGTCGAGTTTCTCAGCAACGTTTGATTAAGCATATGGCAAGCCAACTTTCCGGCCCGACCGGGCCTAGGCACCGGCTCATCGGCACTGTCGGCACCACAGCTGGTTAAGGGTGAATAGCTGAATACCGAGGAGGGACAGCCCAGCTGTTCCGTTATTGCGAATCGCGCGAAAGTCGCTCGAGAATGTCGCATTCCGGGCTCCATTCCCATGCGCGAAAGAGGAGAATATCACCCTGGGTCCATGCCTCAGTAATTTCCGCCGATTCCTGAGAGGCACCGCTGATGTCCAATGCCTGAATCGCTCCGGGAAATAATTTTCGCGCCACGGTTGCGGTAAGGGCTGGCTCACCTCTGCGCAAAGAGACATAGGGAGCACTAAACTCCCAGTATGGCAGGTAGTGATGCTCTGGAATCAAAAGGATATCGGGCTGTTGGGCTGCCAGACTACGAAGTTGTGCGGCTTCGTCGGGTCTTCGAATCCCACCGTTTGAATCGACGTAGAAAATCGTCACCCCCCAGTGCGCCCGGGCATAGTTAATTTTTGAGAGCAGGATCTGCTTAATATCCAGCACCTGAGTTTGCCTGGGGTGCCCTTTGATAAAGGCAAACTGTTGCGGACGAATCGTCAAACCAATTTTCAATCCGGCCCCGCGCAGTCGTCCGAAAAACTCATCCACCACCGGCAACATTTCCGGAGCGAGCCGGTCCAGCAAACGAGGATCGCCGATAAAGCTAATTTTGTGAGGAAATTGTTCTCCTTCCAAATCCCAGACGATGACTCCCTGCGCTCCAGTCCGTTTCAGATTGGCGATGCTGCGGTCAGTGTAATCAAAAAGGGCTTTCCGGAAACGCTCCGCGCCGCCCGGACCGACAATGTCGAGGTTTGCATCATTGAACCAACCTCTTGGATTTTTTGCGGAAGCATGAAAATCGGAGGCGAGAAATAAAATGCCGATTGGGCGCCGGTCAGGCCATTGCACTCTGACCGGCTCAAGAAGCCATATCCACAAAACTGCAACTATTGCCAGAAGAATGGATGAAGAGGAGAATATAACCGCATTGCGCTTTATCCGCCGTTGCCTCGGCCTGGCTATGCCGGCGAGCGAAGCCTGTCGAATGAATATCGAAAGCTTGCAATGAGGACACTTTATTTTGTTGCCAGCGTACAGTTCATCGTACTGAAGCACCCGGCCACAATCGGGGCATGCGATTTTGACTTTAGCCATATGCGCAGTACGAACGTGCAGCAGCGTGCATTTCGCCGGATGGTTTCAACACCTTCATGAGTGAAGGCTAATAGTCTTTAGCAGTTCACCTTAAGCGTCAAGGCCAGATTATGATGAGGAACCGGACGGGACTGGGAGGACCATGGCAAATGGAAGCCACGGTGTGTTTCCAAAATAAAACTTGTTTTTGCTGATGCTTGTCGTTTTGGCAGAACAAAAGATAACACTGCGAAGAACAGCCTCATTGGGTGTTCCCCCATTGGAATAAAGGAATCCAATGACAGCCATTTGAAAAGTCGAACGATTGAAAAGCGACCGCTTAAATCTTACTGGAGGCGAATGCGGAAGAACATCTGGAGGTTGGCGGGTGATAAGGTATAGGGCGAGGAAGCATTATTCGTCGCCCAAGGTCCGGCCACGTTGGTTGCTTGCAGCAGAGTGCCCTGCGGCCAGGTTAATAGCAGATCTGCGCCACTCTTCTCGAGACTCAAGGAGACCGGCTGCTGCGTGATCGTATAGCTCGCGGTGGCCACGGCACTGTCAACGAAATTAGCTTGATAGGCGACGGCCTGCAGCGTGACATTTGAGGCCACGTTTACCGGGCCAGTGTAGAGCGTTCCATGGCTTTCAGTAGGGACTGTGCTGTCGGCGGTGTAATTAATCGAGGAACCGGTTGTGGTTGTGGAAATTGTCACCAACTGGCTGGCAGCATAGCTGCCCGGCGTAGGGCTGAACGAAGGGGTCGCCACGGGATAATACACGGAGCCGGAAACGGCCACATCCGCATTGTGGCCAGCCGCCTGACCGAGACCGTGGTCATTATACGGTGTGAATCCATAGCCATAAATCCGGAATGTGACTGAGTTGGTGGTGTTTTGCATGCCGGCGATGCTGGCAAGTGACACGGTGTTGGTGGTACCAACCCAGTTACCGTTGATCGGGCGGTTTGTGGCCAAGGCAGCACCGCCGCTAACGAAACCATTGGTACTGTATTCAAGGACGACTGTGGAGGAACTGGTCGTGTTTTGCTGATAGGTGACGTAGGAGACTGAGGAAAGGGAGAACCGGTTGTCGCCAAGGGCACCGACGGCAAACTGAAAATAGCTGCCGGCTTGCGTGGCGGCGGCGAGGTTTGCGCCAGCCCAACTTGCCGCCGAGTGAGAGTTAATGGCACCAAGCCCCCCATATGCATACAAGGCACTCGCCGGGGTGTCGGGTCCCCGCGTTATCGCGCTGGTTTGCATACCGTAGGCTGTGCTGGTGGAAGCGACGGACGCCTCGCTCCCATCGGTAGCCGCACTGCCACCGGCCGCGAGAAAATCCCAAACGAGAAGAGCCTGGTTCGCGCCCGGCGACACCGGGGTGATGTTCAGTTCATTGGACGGAAGGCTGTAGCCTGCGGCGTTGGTGGCCACTACGGCGAAATAGGCTGCTGCGTTTTCGGGAAGGTCGTCGAAGGTGTAATTTGTCACATCGCCAATTGCCGCTGCGATATCATAATTACCTGAAGCGGTACCATGGTAAACGAGGTAGCCCTGCGCCGGTGGGCCACTGGCCGCTGGTGACCAATTCAAGTTCACGAAGCCGGATTGGCTGATATCCGGGATGACAGATTCAAGTGTGGGTGAATTCGGCGCGCCAATCTGGGTGATGGTCACATTGGTGACAGTGAGCGCACCGTTGGTGGAACGCAGCTTGATGGCGTGCAGTCCTTGCGTCAGAAAATTCGTCACGGTAGTGCCGGGGCTGGCGGCCAGGCCGTCCACTTCCAGCACGGTACCAGCCCCCGATTGATAACCGGGGGTAATCACGAAGTTTCCGCTTTGCGGTGCCAACACACTCCAGTAAAACCAACCGCCGGTACCGCTGATGGAATCGGAATTGGCGTTGGCATTGACCAGCCAGCTGTTGTTCGCAGGGGTCAGCACATTGGGCACGTTGATGCCATTGAGAGGGGAAGCTGGGAGGGCGGCGTTGGCAGCGTCCACGCCCTGAACGAGAGGAAAGTTGCCGACATTAACTGTATCGTAACCGGGCCAGGTTTCGTACGTGCCGAATACATAATAGCGGCTGCCGCTCTGGGCAAAAGTGTTGAGGGCGTTTAAATTAACGAACTCCGCTTGCGGGTCGTAGAATCCGCACCAGTTCTCGAAGGCGGTCTTGTTGAAGTCGCCTCCCAATGACCAGCCGCCCTCATAAGCGACAACTTGGAGACCGTAGGCCTGCGCGTAGTGCGCCTGCGCGTCGAGTTGCACAGAATAACCGGCGTTCCCAACCTGGCCATTGGCAACCCCGGGGCCGGGAATGCCGCCGGCAAAGAGCGCCGCGGCGCTGGCAATTTCCAAGTCGTCGAAATAGATGAATAAATTGTTATTCGGCGGGGTGTTTGTAGGGTCGTATTGGCCAATCCCCAGACCCTGAATGGTGAGCGTGTGCGGTCCCGGGTTGGTTACCTGGAACACATAAGTCGAGTAGGAGCTAAAGGTTTGGGCGCTTACTCCAAAGGAACCCGGCACCCATTGGTTCGCAGACGGGCCGTCGGCGTAGCTGCCATTGGGGGTGATCAAAGTATCGTCAAAATAAAACTGAACACTGTTAATATTATTGGTGGGTTCCGCGCTCTGAAATCCGAGAGCATACGCGCCGGTGGTAGTGAAGTTCACCGTCTGGCTGATCGCCCCGGTACCTTGAATGAAGGCCGCCTGAGAACCATCAGGTGGAGCGGGCGGATTCCCGAGCCCACTCACCGCGGCGTTGTAGATTCCGGCGTCACCGCTGAACCGCCAGGAGGCGTCGGCCGGATTGGTCTCCACTCCACCTGCCGGCAGGGCGGGAGTCTCAAAGCCGCTGTCGGCAAAAACGATATTGGTCTGTATGCCATTCTCATCGCCGCTGCCATAATAGACCGCACCGCCGGCACCCCAGAAATAGTGGTTGACAGGATAAGGCGTGGCCACATGGTTGCTGCCGTCGCTGTTATTAAAATAATTGTCAATGAAAGGCAGTGCAAACGAGGCTGTGTTGTTGGCGTCGTCGTATTGATATTCGTAAATCACCCTCACCCGCGAACCCATGGCGGCGTCCCCGAAGACAGAGCGGAAAATATCCGAACAACGCAAAGCACGGAGAATGTGCCAGCGCATAGCCGCCTGAAATTGGTTGCCGGCACCGGTGGCAGGGTCATAGACTCCGTCATAATCAACAATCTGCCAGTCGGGCGTATTGTTGGTGTACGCCTCGAGCATGGCGCTGAGGTTTTGTCCCCAGTTGAGGAAGGAAAAATTCCAAACCTCATTCTGGTGTTCGAGGATGATCCGCAGGTTTGGATTGAGCGGAGGGTAAACCGGACTGGCCTGCGGCGAGGCATAAGGGTTCACACCGTCGGAACCATAGCAGATCAGGTTGGCGACATTGGTCAGGTAATCGTTCGATGCCTGCCCAGGAAAACACAGGTAAAGATCCTTCCCGCACTCATTGGCCAGCATGACCATATATTCCCAATAACGCAGGGTGCCTTGGGAATTATGGGTGGAATAAGCCGGCAGCTCGGTGTCGGGACGGTTGGTCCACTCGGTGTCGGGTACCACCTGATTATTCTGGATCCAACGCAAGATCGTGAAGCGCTGGACAGCACTCTCGAAGGGCGCATAGAAGAAAGTGCCCACCGGAAAACAATTGGTGCTGCCCGGGCTAACGGGGCGCATGAGCTTCACATCGGCTACACCTGTGTTGGTTGCGTCGCCTGGATTCCGCCTGGTGTTTTGGAAACCCAAATACAAAATGCCGGCGCTATTGGTGGCAACGATTAGGTTGGCGC
Organism: Verrucomicrobiota bacterium; assembly: GCA_050008355.1. Taxonomy (GTDB): domain Bacteria; phylum Verrucomicrobiota; class Verrucomicrobiia; order Limisphaerales; family UBA11358; genus UBA11358. Next base: position 25,672 of record JBEKMT010000007.1, on the reverse strand, counting down.
TGGTGAGATTGCTGGTCGAATTGTAGCCGGTTCCGAAAGGCAGGTTGCTGCCGTAGTTGGTGCCGTCAACCACCAGTGTGCCAGTGTTCAGAGCACAATGGACCGAAGCTTGCCCCTGAAACTGAAGCAGATAGGTACCGGTCACGATGCTGGCGCCATTTTCGCCGGCGCCTTCGAACACTATGTTCGTGGCGTCGGCGGTGGGCCAGCCATTGGTGTCGCGAGGCGTCGGGATCAGGGTTCCTCCATTATAGGTGCCCCATTCGTCGCGGCCGTCGTCCATGGCGTTGGCATACAACTGATAATCGTATGCGCCATATGTATCCACATTCAGCCCCGCCAGCGTGACGGTGTCCAGAACCTCTTCCGGCGTGCTGGGGCTGGACCACCACAGCCGGCACACAGGCGTGCCCGTGGTCTCGTGGTAGGAGAGCTGCAGGTTATAGGTCTGACCTGCCACCATATTTGTGGCGGCTGAATTGGTGTTGCCGGTCGATGCTGTTACCAGCGTTGTCCAAGTGGAAGAGTTCGTCGGCTGGATGGATAACGTCGCCCCGGCATCGGCGATCAGCGTGAAGGTGTAGGTCTCGCTGAATCGGGGCATGATCTGGCCGGTCCAGACGACGGAAAAATTCTGATTACTGACGGCGTTAAAGCCGGGCGCCGGTGAGCCGCCCGGTTGCCCGAAAGAGCCCCAGTCAAAATCAATGCGCACATCCCGCCGTGTGAAGGCCGGAGCGCCGGCAAAGTTGGCGTTGGGATAGTACTGTCCCAAGACTCCTCCCTGCAGCCAGCCCCCGCCTACCGCATCGGCGGCCCGAGCCACGGGCGGCGAAACGAGCAAGCTGGCCATGCCGAGGAGAACTTGAACCCACCGGCATGAGTCAATCCCGCATCGAAGGAACCCAGGAATTGAACGCCGATCTTTCATGCTTTTTTCAGAGACTCAATTTAAAGCCAAACGACTCTTAGGGTCCTGCTGGCGGTGTGGTCGGGGCCTTCATAAGGTCATTGGCGGACTGGTATCTTCCGGTAGCAACCTTGAGCGAGCCAACACGCCCGAGACCGAACGGTGGCATATTGTGATAGATGGTCTCGAAAATACCTGGCTTGACGGAATATGCTTCATGCCAGATGCCGACATCGCCGCTATTTCCGACGGCGCGAGTAAAGGCAATCCAGGCCGGCAGGTGTTCGTGAGCTTTGTTTGAGGCATACTCCGTGAGGTGACGCATGGAGCGCCAATACTGCACGGAAATAATGGTGCGACCAAACCAAGCACGACCGCCAAGAAATCCAAGTTCCTTGTGAGCAGCCAATTCGCGCAGCATTCTGGGCATGGCCATGGCCACCGGGAGCCATTTGTGCAATTTCCACGGGCGATTAATCCTCATTCCGATCAGGAAAACGCAGAACTCCCCTTCCATGATTGCCGTCATTCTTTGGGAGATGATTGGAGTCGTCATGGTGCATCCTTGGTTTGAATTCCGCCGCAACCAGTGGCTTTCCTTTCCCGATTGCGAATCGTATTTCAGCCTTTGCGCTGTGTCGAGGTAAATTAGCCGCGCCACGTCTGCACCGGAGTAACCAACTGGAGTCGAAAAGTCGTGTCAAACCTGGATCGGCAGGATGAGCATGGCACGACCGTTTTGGTAGAGTCGGCGCTGCAATTCAAAGACCGTGTGGTTGTGGAGCCAGCGGGTAATCAGGCTTTCGTCCTTGAACACAAGTTGGCCGGCGAAAAATTGTGCCTGCGGATATTTTTCGGCGATGAGATTACATTCCTTGGCGGCTTCCTCAACGATGTCCGTGCCGAGAGCAACATAAGCCTCGGCAAAGAAACCCCGCCGGCTCATATAATTGACGTAGCGCTCAACAGCGGCACGGGAATATTCACGCAAATTGTCCACTTCCGCCACGCCCTTGAAATTACCCGCATCCAGGATGCCAACCTGCACGAAGATGAAGTTTTTATAAACCTTGGGGAACATCCGCACGACGGCGAGCAACGTGTGCAGGCCAAGCCCGTTGAAACCGTTCACGAGAAAGACGGCGGTGCGCGCGTTGGGATCGCAGGCGGAGATTGGCAGGTCCTCAATTTTGGCCAGTGCTTCATCGGCCAGCGCGACGGCGACCAGTTCATTAAGGCGATGCAATTTTTTCTGGGTCTGCCGATAGTGATGTTTGATCCAAAACGACACCCCGACGAGCAGGCTGGTGACGAACAGCGTAACCCAGCCACCCTGAAAGAATTTCACAATACAGAGCGAGATTAGGATGCCGCCGGTGAGCAACAGGCCAAATCCGTTGACGCATAATTTCTTTTTCCAGTTCGGCGTGCGCGCCCGCTCCAGCCACCAGTGTCGCACCATGCCGAGCTGCGATAGGCTGAAAGTGATGAACACATTGATGCTATAGAGCACGACGAGCACATTCACGGATGCGCCGGTGAATAGGATGACGAGCAAAGCCGCGAATCCCATGAGCAGCACGCCGTTTTGGGTGACAAGCCGGTCACTTAAGGTGGCAAAACGTGTCGGCATCCAGCGGTCAACGGCCATGTTGGCCAATACGCGCGGGCCGCCAAAGAAACCGGTTTGAGCGGCAATAAAGAGCAGGGCGCCGGACGAGGCCATGGCGGCGATGACGAACCCCTGCGACAAGGCGTGCGGCCAGGCGGCGGTGATTTTCGCAAATAAAACCGCATTCAAAGTCTGGCCCTCCACGTGGTCGACGTCATACAACAAATAGGCCAGCAACAAACCGCCGACGACAAACGCCAGCGAGGCACCCATGTAAATCATGGTCCGCTTACCGGTTTGTACCCGTGGTTCGCGCAACGCGTTCAGGCCGTTGCTGACGGCTTCGATGCCGGTGTAAGTTCCGGCGCCCAGGCTGTAGGCACGCAGGATCACGGCGATCATGCCGAATATCCCCACTTCGGCGGAATCAGTTTTTACGTCATTGACAACGCCGTGCGCCAAGGCGGGCAGATCGCCAAAATGCGCGGCAATGGCCCAAATAATCGCAAAAGTGTAAGTTGCAACGAACGTAAAAAAAACCGGCAGCCAGAGCACGACCGATTCCTTCACACCGCGCAGATTCAATAATGTGAGAAAAATCACCACTCCAACAGAAAACTTCAATTTCCAAACCTGCAACTCCATGGGCAACAGGCTGAAGGTGGCATCGGCGCCGCTGGCGATGCTAATTGCAATCGTCAAAATGTAATCCCCGATGAGCGCGCAACCGGAAATGACGCCGACCGTCGGTGACAGCAGTTTGCTGGCAACCAGATAACCACCGCCGCCAGTGGGAAATTGCTCAATGATCTGCGAATAACTCGCGCAGATGACGACGATGGTCAATACGGAGGCCAGTGCAACAAACAGGCTCAGATGAGTGTGACCTTTCAGGGCGAGAAACGCCGCTTCCGGTCCATAGCACGATGATGACAACCCGTCGGCACCCAGCCCAACCCATGCCAGGAGTGCTACCAACGACATGTTGTGGAAGATTCGTTGGTCTGAAAGATTCCGGGCACGGCCAATCACCATGTCTTTGACCAAACGAAACGCATTCATATTCGAGTACACGCCAAACTTGGGGAACTTGGAGCGGTTTTGCCCCAGAGGATCGCCCTTCCAATTGCCGACGAGATTAGCTGACGGGCTGGGCCTGGCAGTGGCCTGGTCACTTATTGGATGCACGTCGTTCGCCTCATCCTCACGCTGGCTGTGGGGCTTGACTCCCCCGCATCCGCCCACCGCCGGATTTAGGCTGCAACGGCTAAAGTGAAACAAATTCATGGTGTTTTGTCAATTTGAGGCAGAATCCAATGACCGCTATTATTTACAGGTCAGGTTCCAATCAGAAGAATCGTTCATCGCCATACGAGGCAGGCGCGCAATCCCCACGAGAGCGAAGAGCCTCGAGTTTTAAAAGCGGGGGATTGCGAAACCAGGCTTTTAGCCGATTCATTTCTGATGGCGGTAATCGCTGGGGGTGCAACCAAAGCGCTGGCGGAAACGCGTGGCGAAATATTGGCTGGCGTTAAAACCGTTTCGATAGGCAATGTCCGTGATGGAAGTTTCCGGTTCAGCGCGAAGTTCGCGCGCAGCGAATTCGAGACGGAACTGGTTCAGGTATTCCATCGGGCCGGTGTTAACCAATTCGCGGCAGTACTGGGAAAACGCCGTCACGCCCATGCCGCAATGTTCCGCCATGCTGTTAATGGTCCACGGCTCACGGGTGATGGCCGGGTTATTTTCCACTTCATGCAGAAATAATTCTACCATGCGCTGGCGCGAAGTCAGGTTGGGAGATTCATGCGTCGGTTGTTCGGACAAAGTGTCCAGGATGCTCAGAAAGAGCTGGTTCAAATGGGTGGCCAACCGCGAGACAGCATGAGGCTGATTCCAGGCCTCGACGGTGCGGGCGAGCTCGCGGAAAGCATGGGCGATGGCAGGAGTGGCGTTCCATACGGGATTCTCATCCTGACGCAATTCGCGGGTCAGCTCGGCAAGGTCGTCCTTGGTCAACACCATCCACGCTGGCCAGTGCCAGTTCTGGTGTGGTCGCCGCACGCCAACATCCAGGATCAACCAGTGCAATCGGCCGGGCCCGATGTTGGGGGCGCCGAGTTTGTGGAGCTGCCAAGGGCGGGTGATGGTGAACTGCCCCGCACGCAGATCATATTTTTTCCCGTCAGCGACAAAAGCCGTCGTGCCCGTTTCCAGAAACATGATTTCGATGCCTTCGTTGCGATGGGCATCCAAGCCCCAATCCTGGGCCCCGCCAGCGTTCCAAAAGCCGATGCTGCTCAAGCCGGACAGGACATTTTCCGGGACGGGTGTGCCGGGGTAATGACCCTTCGTCAGCGCGTGAAAGAGGATTTTGCCCATTTCAATCGCGCGATTCTGCGGCTCGCAACGGTCAATTTCGTATTGGGCGTTTCGCGCCCGGTAGGTTGGCCTTGCGTTCACAACTTGTTCAATATTCTTCGCCGAACAATTTTGCAAGATTTCCTTGTTCATGATCTGTCAACTTGAACAACATCAGCCAGCTGAACCAAGCCGATTGGGGGTAGTAGCCTCTGACGTGCCGCTAGCCGATGATGAAAAATAATAAATCTATTGCGAATTACATCCTATTCGCCGTTTGCGCAATCGTCACTGGTGTGCATGCTGAATCCCCCGGCCAATCAGCCGCCCGGATGGCGTGGTGGCGTAACGGGCGTTTCGGGATGTTCATTCATTGGGGCCCGGTCAGCCTGACGGGACAGGAGATCAGCTGGTCGCGCGCGAATTCCAATTCCAACTGCCCGAATAACGGCCCGATCCCGGTCAAGGTGTACGATAATCTTTACAAACAGTTCAACCCGACCAATTTCAGCGCCGACGAATGGGTGCGGACCGCCAAGTCTGCCGGCATGAAATACATGGTGCTGACCGCTAAACACGGCGACGGCTTTTTGTTGTGGGACTCTAAAGTGGACGCTTATAACATTGCAGCGACACCGTTCCATCGAGATGTTTGCGCAGAACTGGCTGCGGCAGCGCACGCGCAAGATGAGAAAATTGGATGGTATTTTTCGCCGATGGATTGGCGCGATCCGGATTGCCGTTCCGCGCACAACTCCCGTTTTGTAAAAAAGATCCAGGCTGAGCTGCGCGAATTGCTGTCCGATTACGGCACCATCAATGTGCTCTGGTTTGACACCGACGGTCTTCCAACAATGTGGGAGCCGGCGACGACTTATCCCCTGGTGCGTGGATTGCAGCCGGACATCATTATCAACAACCGTTTGCAAATGGATAGTTTTTATGAATGGGCGCACCAGGGCCGGTTGAAGCCAAACGAAGATTATTACACACCGGAACAAAGCATTGGGGCGTACGATGACAGAACTCCGTGGGAGACGTGCATGACAATCGGGACGCAGTGGGCGTGGAAACCCGATGACGAAATCAAACCGGCGAGCAAGGTAATCTCCATTCTGGCGCAATGCGTCGGCGGCGACGGGAACCTCCTACTGGACGTCGGCCCGATGCCTGATGGCCGCATCGAACCTCGCCAAATTACTGTGTTGCAGCAAGTTGGCGCCTGGCTCTCCAAAAATGGCGAAAGTATATATGGCACGCGCGGCGGCCCCTGGAAGCCGACGAAGTCTATTGCAAGCACGCGAAGCGGCAGTGTGATTTATGTTCACCTCCTGCACGGTGATAATGAGACTGTCGAATTGCCAGACATCGTCGGTCAAATCAAATCCTCCGGGATTCTAGGCGGCCGCAATGTGTCCTTCGCCCGGAAGGCCGGAAAACTGTTGATCACGGTTCCGGCAGCTGAGCGCGATACCGCTGACACAGTGATAAAATTGGAACTTGGCGGCTCGGCGATGGCGATTCCAGCGGTAGAATTGCCACGCGGTTTTGAAGCCGACGCATCAAATGTGTATCAAAACGACAACGCAGATTATGGCGCTCAGAATGCATTTGACGGCGACGAGCAAACCCGCTGGGCTACCGATAGCGGCACAAAGCAGGCATGGATAGCGGTGGCTTACGCCGGACCGCGTACTATTGGCGGCGTGCGGATTTCCGAGGCCTACGCAAACCGCGTGCAACGATATGAATTTCAGTATCGAAACGGCGATGACTGGAGAACGATCTTTTCCGGCACGAAACTGGGAAACCACTTTGAGCAATCCTTTGACCCGGTGTCAGCGCGAGAATTCCGGTTGAACATACTCGACGCCACCGACGCGCCGACCATCAACGAAATCGAATTGATAAATAAGTAAACCATCCGCCGGGCGGCCACCGATTGGGAAGATCGGCGCGTCCCGGAATCCGGTCGACTGCGAAACTGGAGCTTAATTTAGCAGCTTCTCGATTTGGGCGGCAACTTGTGCGGCCTGGATGGCAATCCCCAGCTCATTGAAATGAACGTTATCGGAGTGATACTCGGGATGGCCGCGCATCGGCATATTTAAGTCGTCCACGGGTATTCCCCGCGCCCGGATAATTGTGTGGGCGATGTCATTACGCGCCGCGATACGTTCATCCGTGGCAACGGTTTGATTGTCCGGCGGCAAGCGCGGTGACACTTTAAACGGCGTTGTGTCCGCCCAAATCAGTTTTGCATCGGGCGCGTATTTTTGTATGGTCTTGAGATACTCCGGAAAGGCTTGCGCATATTGCTCCTCGCTATGTTGCCAGCCATGCATGCCGTTATTGAAATGGATGATGTCGAACTTGTACTGGCTCAACACCATTTCAATTTGCTTGAGCAGTGCCGGGTCGGAAATGAAAGCCGAACTGGAAAACCGTCCGACGTACGCTTTGCCGACGAGGTCTTTCTCAACCTCGGGATAGTAAGCACGCGTGATCGAATCGCCGATCAGCAAAACGCGCGGCAAATTGGTTTCATTAGCGTGTGAAATCCAGATGTCACACCATTCGATGGATTCGCGGGCTGCGGGCGGATCGGTTAAGAGTTCCGCCTTGGCAAATGTCGCGAAGCTGGCAATCAACGCGAGAGTAAGGAGGTATTTCATCATCATGGTGTGGCTCGATTTGATAATCATTTGATGCGATAAAACTGTTGTAAATTATTTGAGTTGAAGGCGTTGGTGACCATAAAATTGCCAGAGGCGTCAAATAAGTTTGTTGTCACGACCACCCAGTTGGCGAGTGGGGTCGTCAGGTTCGTCGCCATGAGGACATAATAAGGGACTCCGTTCGCGCCACCGTTGCCGCTGAGGATCAAGTTGCGGCCGACGATCTTCGTGTCCGTAAATTTCGGAGCAGGGACATAATTTGCCAACTGAAACAACTTTGCCTGTTTTGGATTCAAGAGGACATTAAAAGTGCTGGAAACTATCATCGTCGTTCCATCCCATAAATTAGTCGCGACGTAAGTTCCCGATGGCAGACCGGCGCGATTCAGATCAACAGTTTCGTTCGTCGCACTGGAGGTGTAATTAAAAACAGCGATGCACCAGATTGCCCCGTCCTGCCGGACAAAAATATCGGCGGCGCCGGTTCCGGTATTGCCTTCGACCGGAGTGAAGGTCCGGCCAACGCGGGCAACGGCGTTGACGGCATCATTGGTCAAAAAAGAATCCGCCGCTTGTTGGCCATTGGTGGACGTCAAATCGTCTCCATCGAGAAAAACTCCGGTAACCGCTCCGCTAATGAGCCGGCTTTGGCTTTCATTGGCGGTGGCGCCGTAGCCATTGAACACCATGATATCCGGGTCATTGAATTGATACAAATTGTCCAACCACCAACCATAAGTGACCGAGTTTAAAGTATATTCAGTGTTGCTGATCAAAGAAGACTCCGCGTCGCAGGCGATGCGTCGGCTTTCGCCGTATTGATACGGGAACAGCGGCGCGATGGATTCGCTGACAAACATGGTGCCGTTGATCTGGCTGATTACATTCGACATACCTTCATTATAGGCCTGAATACCCGTCGTTATATTGGTGTCATAATGAACCCCTTCCAAAGCGCCGTGCGATAGAAAATCAAGTTTGATGTAATCGAACCCGTAGTTGGTGAATTGGTTAACCCAATACGAGATAAACTCCCGCGTGCCCGGGTGCGTGGGATCCATGGCCAGTCCGCCGTCGACAGATTCGAAGTTGCCACTGCCATCCCGCAGCAGTACGTCGCCATACCGATAAGTGTTGGATGTGCCTTCCACAAAAGTGTTGGTCGCGTCGGCGGCCGACCCAAACCATACGAACGGCCCCCAGTAAATGCCGGCTCTCTGGCCGCGCGCATGACAGTGATTAACAAAACTTTGCAGTTCAAAAGAATCCAGGTTGTTCCAATAGGAATCCAAGTTGATATAAACCAATCCCTGGCTATTGGTAAAACCCTTTGTTTCCAGATTGGTGTGGTAAAAATCGGAGACAGCAATAGCATCAGCATAATTGATATTCTCCTGAATGATGCCCCAACTATTCCAGCCGAACGGAACGCTATTGGTGCAGATCATTCGTGGCGTAAAGTTGGTGTTTTCAGCGGCATACTGCTGCATGATCATCCGCCAGTCGTCACCAAACCCGACAAACATCGTTGGGGAAGAAATCGTGTTTCCAGAGACGAATCCATGCGGCATGACATCCCAGGGCGACGTCGCCCCACCAAACACATTCATCTGGTTCAGCTTGTCATTTGCGCCATTAAAATAAACTCCACTTTTCCAAGTGTCGTGGGTGACCGAGCCAACCACCAACCCGTTTCGGGAGGTATTATCGAAAAATGCACCGACTTCATAACTGGTGCTGGAGTCATTTATCGGCATCGCGTTGTAGGAAACGAAGCCATCGTTGTCAAATGGCACGTACAGTGCGCGATTATCGTTGGTTACACCGATGTCCACGCCACCGGTCGAATCCACCACCACCGGCCCCATCCAGTTGGCACTCAGATTGGTTCCTGTCAAGTCAACGCGGACCAAAAAACTGTCGTTTTGGTCCAGCGTGAAATATTGCCTCATCGTCGGCAAACCACCGCCGGTGGCGACGACAACCGCCTGATTGCTGTTGACAACAGAATAACCCCAACTGCTGTAACCGGGACCTTCGATATATCCCGAACTCAGCCCGACACCGCTGTAAAAGGCTGAAATCTTCTTGGAATTCGCCCAGTAAAAGTCGGTCGTGCCGGCGGCCAAGTTGTATTCCAACCGGACATTGCCGTTGGACATGACCAAAGTGCTTCCGATCTGCCGGAAGGAGGGGGCGGCGCTGGTCGATTGCAACCAAGCAATTGCCAGCAAGATTCCGCAACCTACCCCTCGCGGAAACTTCATTTTAGAGCACGGGAGGCGGATTGGCTTTTGGAACCCAGGTCAAATTCCAATAGTAGCTCCAAAGTGTTTGGAGCTTTTCCGACCCCACGTGGCCGTCATAGAATCCCATTATGATGTTTCCGGGCAATGCAGTAGTACCGACAGGCAATGCACGAGGAGCAGCGCTTGCCGGTTTGCCGCCATGTCTGGCGATGCATATCCGTGTCAATCCCGTCGTGTTAACACCAGGATGATCAATCGGGTCATACAAACTGGTCGGCGGTGTATCTCCAACATCCGGGTAATAGTTGATCCAGGCACTATCCGTAAATATAGGAGTCATCACCGGCTGCTGAACGTTCGATTCCTGCCCGAAGTTGCGAGCGTCATAGCCGTAGTACTTATTGCTTTCAAGCCATTTGTTGAAGCCATAGCTGCCAGCATAGTAAGGAGGGCCGCCAACGGTCCAATGCCAGGCCGTATCAGCGAATCCGTTTGCATTCTGTCCGCCGGGATTTCCCTTGTCGGGGGCAGCCGGATCAAAGATCAGGTTGGTCGCATGACCATAGTAAACGAGCATCGTCCCCATCCAGTCGCCCAAGCTGGTATCCGGGTTGGAGGTGGTCGGGCCGATGAACGTCTTGTTGTCATCATAATACATCTGGCCGGACAGCGTCAGTTGTTTCAGATTGTTAATGCAGGTGGACTGCTGGGCGCGCAATTTTGCGCTGGCCAGAGCCGGCAATAACATGGCAGCCAGAATGGCAATGATGGCGATGACAACTAATAGCTCAATGAGCGTGAACGCAGCCGCCCGGTGCGAAACAACTTTGATTTTCCTGTTACTTTTCATGTTACGTACTTTCATTTTTGACAAACCAGCCGCCAGCCTAAACGTCAAGCCGGCGGCTGTTTGCTGTTCAATCAATCTCTTACAGCGTCACGCTGTTTTGAGACAAAATATTACTGCACCAGTTCAATACGATAGAACTGCTGAGGATCATTGGCATTAATGGCATTGGTGACGCTGAAATTGCCGGAGGCATCAAACGTGTTGGTCGAGACCGGGATCCAGATCGGCGATGTCAGATTGGTGGCTGTCAGCACATAGTAAGTGCCGTTCGCCGTTCCGCCAGTTCCGCCTAAGACCAAGTTTCCAGCCGAGATCGTGGTACTCCCGATCACCACGCTTGAGCCGCCGGAGGCCACCACATTGATCGTACCGCTGCTGGTCAGTTTTGACGTGTCCCAAGCGAGACCCGTTCCTGGAGTTGCCGGCGTTATGGCTGTAAATGAACCGGAATAACTCCCCGCAGCGAACACGGGGAAACTGTTGCCAGCAGCCAGTGGCGATCCGCTGACATTAACCAGATTCAATGTGCCACCATAAGTAATACCGGTCGCTGCCTGAACAATGTCGTTGGTCGTGCCGTCCAGCTTGATAATCGTCGTACCGTCCAAGGTGACACTGCCGCTTGCGGCCACTGTCCCAACAGGGTTGGAGCCCGTAGTGATTCCAATGGTGGTATTGGTGCCGCCCGGCGAAAGGATCGCATCGGTGGAGACCACGAGATTGCCGTTGATACCGCCGATGCCTTCTAGGGTCTGCCCGCTGGCCAGCGTCAGCGTGTCGTCCGAGCGACCAGTCACATCAATATGGGCCACCGTCGCGATATTACCGCCGAAGAAAATCAGCGAACTGCTGGAGATCGAACCGTTTCCGGTCAAGACAACCTCCGGGGTATTACCGCTGCTGCCAATGATGGTTGGACCGGTATATGTGTTGGAAGCAGAGAGAACCATGTCGTGATTGTAATAATCTTCCACAAAACCGCCGGGTCCGCTGATCACGTTGGTATAATTCATGTTGTGGTCACCAATCACGAAGTGGGAAACGCCATCCAAAATGATGGCGCTATTAATAGCGTTAGTGCCACTATTATAATAGGTTTGCCAGGCGGAACCGCCTTCAAAAGTAAGGCTCGCACCATTGAACGCCACGTTTTCCGTCTCGAGATAGACCGTCGCGCCGCCAAGGACATGGAGGCTTCCATTAAATCCACCACTATAAAAAACCAACTGGCAATTGGTGTTGAGAGTCACGAGCGTGCCAGGATTTTGAAAAGCCGAGTCCATGCCCGTCAGCCCGAGCGCTGTCGTCACACCGCTACCGCTCTGAGCATTGGTGACCGTAATACCAGCCACATCAGCCCCGATTTCGACTGAATTCCATTGGCCATAGTAGCCATTGGCCGTGTCTGCCGACCAGTCGACCGTCAGAGTGTAAGGCCCGGTGATTTGCGAACCGGAGCCCAGATCCCAGCGAGCAGTGCCACCGAAAGAGGCGTCACCAGCGAGCGTGATATCCATCACTTCAGTGGGGTAATTGTTGTAGCTGTTAAAGAGAGCACCTTCACCACTGAAACCGTCACCAGATATCGTAACCGGTCTGCTGCCCTGGATTTGGCCGCCGCCAACATCCAAAGTGGAGGCATTGGTAATGCTAATCGAAGAAACTGAATTAAAACAATTATTGCCGGCATAGATAACCCCGCCGCCGATGGTCACCGGACCGGTAAAGCCACCCGCGCTGGTGATAGTCAAGGTACTGGGGCCTTCCTTGATCAACCCGCCGGAACCGCTGATGGTGCCGGAACTGATGTCGAAGGCATTATTGGTGGAATTCACCGTTATCAAGCTGGGAACAACCGTTCCGTTCACGGTCACAGAAGTAGGCACTCCCGGTGTATCGTCGAACAAAACCTGGTCGCCCGGGTTAAAGACCGTTTCCTGACTGTTCGCGAGGTTGATCCAGTTGGTTGAAGTATCGGTGTCCCAATTGCCATTATTATTAACAGAACTCCATTCGAGATCGTGTGGTGTGGAGACGGTAAGGGTGGCTGAAGAACTATTGGTGGTGCCGTTAATATTACCGACGATAACACTGTAAGTACCGGCGCTGCCGAGCTGCAGATTGGAGAGCGTCAGCGAAGCGTTAGTTTGGCCGTTAATCGGGCTACTATTCCAAAACCATTGATTGGTTGTGGCATAAGCGCTTACAACTCCAACAGTAAACGTCACCGATCCACCGACATAACTTGGTTGTGACTGCGGCTGAGTGGTGATGATGGGGGGAGAGCTGCTGGCGGGAGCATTTAGTTCGCCCGCATAATAATGATTTAAGACCTGGGCTGCGGTCAGGCCGTGATCATAAATGGCCACTTCGCTGATGCCACCGTCGAAGAGCCTGGAGTTCCCGGCACTGCTACCATTGCCAATGACCCAATCATCGTTTCCAGCAGGAAAATTGGTTGTGGATCCAGTCGTGTCAGCTTGTTGGGCCACCAGCACACCATTCTCATAGAGACTGCAATTGGTGCCGTCGCTGGATAAGACGATATAAGTCCAATTGGTCGTTTGCGTACCGCCATTAATACCAACGCTTCCCGAACTGCCGTAATAATTTTGCCCGTACGGACCATTAACCCGGATGGCAATTTCGCTATAATTATCCTGGTCATAACCTCTGGCAAGGATATCGCCAAACAGCGAAGTGCTGGAAGGTTGCGCCCAGGCTTCCAGAGTGATTGGACCCTTAAAGTTCAGCAAATTGGGATTGCTGCCTTCGCTCAAATCAATCAGCGCTTCCCCATCAAAAGATGCTGCATTTGTGATAAAGGCTGTTGGTCCCGCGACAGCCGAGATCCCAATCGCAACGCCGTTGTTGCCGTTGCCGGTCAAATCCGGGGAGGTACCGGCGGGATCCGTGGCCGGATTCAGGGCATAAAATGCCAGGGGATTATCAGCGAGCACTGTGCTCTGGTAATCCGCACGGGCTGAGCCGGCAGCCACCAGCATTAAGCTGACGGAGGTAAAAAACCGGCCGAAAGCGCGGCGCGTTAAGTTCGGTGTGTTCATGTTTTATGTGGTTGGGGTTTATGGGGGATATCAGTTAGAGCGTGGGTGCAAGTTGCGGTTAGATTTTTGAACTGGTGGTCATGTTATAAAAATCGCATAAAGCAGTATTCACAGGAATAGACAAATCACCGAACCGCATGGACATTTGGCCGTTCAAATGAGTGACCGCCGGCACTGCAAAGACGGCAGGTGACACATGTAGTGTTATTCTCTTGGCCATTTTTAGTGATTCTTACGCATTAATTTAATGTGTCTTTTTCCACCGGTCTTGCATTTTCATTCAGCGAAGAATATTGAACGTGGAGCAAACCAGCATTCAAACCATCTGCTGCTATGAGTGCGACCGGCAAAAGGTGTCGCGTACTATCTACCATCGGAGCAGAGCTGTTCCAATGAACAATCAGGGAAAAAAATTGACGTTTTTGGTCAGGAGTCATTTCACCATTCTTTCCAAATGCGTTACCAATGCCGCCAGCCGGGTCAAGCCGGGGTGGGCAACACCATGTTCATGATATCCCCCTTGAAATCAGTTTTCCGTCAGGCAGGCGATCGGCGCGGTCCTTGACCAGGGCGTGCGAACGGAATTCCGACGGTGTGGTACCCACCCGGTTTTTGAAGATCCGGCTCAAATGTTCGACGTGTTGGAGTCCTACTTTTTCGGCGATCAGCGTCAAAGGAAAGTCAGTTTCGGCCAGGAGCTGTTTTACGCGGTCCAGCCGGACGCGCAAGATTTCATCCTTGGGTGAACGACCCAGGATGTTCATAAACCGCCGGTCCATGGTGCTGCGTGACAAAGGAAAAGCTGATAGAACGTCGCTGACATCTATCCCCTCGCAAGCGTGTTCGCGAATAAAACGGGTGGCGGCGGCAATTTGCCGGTCCTCCATGGCAAGAACCTCCGTTGAACGCCGGGTAACGATACCGCTCGGTTCGACAAAGGTCGCAGGTGGCGGGTGTTTTTCTCCCGCCATCATTTGTGCCAGCAACACGGCGGCTTCGTAACCGATACGCCCAGTGTCGGGGACGACACTGGAAAGCGAAGGGTCACACAGGTTGCAGATGACATCGTCATTGTCCGCACCAATTACGGCAACTTCCTCCGGCGACGGCACGCCAATCGCGCGACAGGCGTCCAGCACCTGCTGGCCCCGCATATCGTTGCAGGCCATAACTCCAACGGGTTTGGGCAGCCGCTTGATCCAAGCCGCCACCAGTCCGCCATCTTTCAAACCCCAACCTTCGTATTGCGCGGTGTCCGCTCTGACCGGACTTCGTCCGTCGGTATAAACGTGGCAACGGAACCCCGACTTCTGCACCAGCCTCAAAAAGGCGTTGCGGCGTTCATCGGAATAGTCCGCGCCGTTAAAGCCGCAAAAGGCGTAATGACGAAAGCCGCGTTGCTGCAAATGCTCAAACCCCAGTCGTGATACGGACTCGTTATCAGTAAGAATACTGGGCATTTTTGAGTTGGGACTGACATGGCGCAAATAAACCGCCGGCACGTTCAGGCGCTGGATGACACGGACCACATCCCGATTTTCCAGGCGGGAAATGATGCCTTCGCCTTGCCAGTTTTGCAGCCAATCCGGGGTGTCATCACACAGGTTTAAGTCCTGAAAAAAAATGGACCACGGATCATGTTCACGAACAAATTTTGCCACACCTGAGAGGATGCCACGGCCGTAGGCGCGGGAAGATTCAACCAGCAAAGCCACTCGCGGGCGACTGAACGGTTTGACAAATTTCTTCATGCTGCAGCCAGCCAAAATTCCACAAATCAGACGCTTTGCAAGCCAGGTAATGTTACAAAATTGCCAGGGCGATTACCTGAGACGACGGCTTGCTATTTTTGGGCAAACCGGCATTTTCCCCTCCTCATTCCATGAAAAGACTCGAGAAACACGAAGGTTTTGCAGGCCAGCGCCTCGTGGTCGTGCCGCGTCCGGTCCTGGCCACGCTGCTGCAAAATCCGTTGTTAAAAAACCTGCTGCCGACGGACGCCGGCTACTATCCAAAGGCCAAAGGCCACACTTGCGTCCGAAAACATGGATGCCCGGAAGTGATTTTTATCTATTGCGCCGGGGGCCATGGCTGGTGTGAAATTGCCGGATCGCACCAGGCCATCGGCAAGAATCAACTGCTGGTGATCAATGCGAATGTTCCCCATGTCTATGGAGCGGCGAAACAAAATCCATGGACAATCCACTGGTTTCATGCCGTCGGCTCAAACGTGCCGTACTATCTGGAGCGATTGGGCGTTAATGATGAAACCCCCGTGGTTTCATTGGGCGGAGACGTGCAATTATTTTCGCTATTTGAGGACGTACTTGAAGGATTGCAACACGGTTTCACCCTGACTCATTTGATTTACGCCGCTCATTCGCTAGCCCATTTGATGGGACTAATCCTTCGCCACAAGGAGGAATTCTGGTCAGGCGAAACCAGTATTCGTGAACGGATGGATAGCAGCATAGCGTTCATGCAAAGCCACCTGCGCGAGCGTTTGACCATTGCCACACTGGCCGCGCTCGTAAATTTATCGCGCTCGCATTACACAACTTTGTTCCGGCGTGTGACCGGCTATGCACCGCTGGCTTATTTGAGCCACCTGCGGATGCAGCGTGCCGTGCAGCTGCTGAACACAACGGATTGGTCCATCAAACAGATTAGCGACCATCTCGGTTTCTCCGATCAGTTCTATTTTTCGCGGGCATTCAGAAAGATGCACAACCATTCACCGTCTGAACACCGTCAGCGCTACGTTGTCTAGTCTTAGGGAATGCGAGTTCGAAGCGCGAAAAATGAAGCTCAGGTTTAGGTCAAATGTCCATGCGCTTCATCGCAATGTCCATTCCGGGCGGGGGCGCCGTTTGTCATCATGGCTTGGCTCCACAAAGCGTATCAACCAAACGAATGGGTTTTCCGTCGCGAAGACTGAAATGAAATGATTACTGCAATCCAAAGTGAAACGTCAGGACTCAAAGCCGAATACAATCTCGGTTATGTCTGGCTGATTTCCGCGGTGGCGGCCATGGGTGGGCTACTATTCGGGTGGGATTGGGTCGTCATCGGCGGTGCGAAGCAATTCTTTCAAACATATTTTGAGCTGACGACAGATGCGCAAATCGGTTGGGCAAACAGCTGTGCGCTCATCGGTTGTCTGTTTGGCGCACTGGCGGCGGGTGGCTTGAGCGATAAATTCGGCCGCAAACGACTGCTAATTGCCGCCGCCGCGATTTTTGCGGTCACTTCGCTGGGGAACGCCCTTGCCACTAATTTTGCGGTTTTCATCAGCTGGCGCATCTTTGGCGGCGTGGCGATTGGTCTGGCGTCCAGCTTGTCGCCGATGTATATCGCGGAAATCGCTCCTGCGCAAATGCGCGGCCAATTGGTGGCCATCAATCAACTCACCGTGGTCATCGGCATTCTACTGGCACAGTACATCAATTGGTTTCTCGGGCACCAACTGCCAACGGGCGCGTCCGACGACTTCATCCGCAACTCCTGGTTCGGCCAGCAATGCTGGCGCTGGATGTTCGGACTGACGGCCGCGCCGGCTTTGCTTTTCTTTATCGGAATGTTTTTGGTGCCTGAAAGCCCGCGCTGGCTGGCGAAAAATGGCAAGGCAAGCCTCGCCCGCGATATCCTGCAAAAGATTGGAGGCAAAATTTATGCGGACGCGGCGACCGAAGAGATTAAATCCACCCTCTCCACGGAGGAAATCGAACATGTACGTTTTGGCGATCTGCTCGAGCCGAAAATGTTCAAGGTTATCACGCTCGGCGTGGTACTCGCGGTCTTCCAGCAATGGTGCGGCATCAATGTCATTTTCAATTACGCACAGGAGATTTTTCACCAAGCCGGCTACGATATTTCGTCAGTTCTCAAAAACATCGCGTGGACCGGTTCCGTGAATCTTGTCTTCACATTGTTCGCGCTGGTGATCGTGGATCGTGGCGGACGTCGGCCACTAATGCTGTTCGGTGCCGCCGGTCTGGCGATCATTTATATCGCGATGGGTTTTGGCTACCACAGCGGGGTCAAAGGACTGCCGATGTTGCTGCTGGTGCTGGCGGCCATCGGCACATATGCGATGTCGCTGGCGCCGGTGGCCTGGGTGGTCATCTCGGAGATTTTTCCAAATCGCATCCGTGGCGCGGCGATGGCGGTGGCCGTTTCGTCGTTGTGGCTGGCGTGTTTTCTTCTGACCTATTCGTTTCCCTTCCTAAACTCAAGGCTGGGTTCAGCGGGAACATTCTGGCTGTACGGCGCGATATGTGTGGCTGGATTCCTGTTTATTTTTTTCAAACTACCGGAAACCAAAGGCAAGACGCTCGAACAAATTGAGAGGGAACTGGTCGATGTTAATCAATGAGCAATCAATGAATCAAACAGCCATTCCTCAATTCAACTTCCAAGCGATCGAAGGCGAAGTAGCGGTACCTGCGTATCATGATAATCCGTCGGCCGCTAGCGTGTCGGTGCGGGTGGAAAAGTTGGTGATCCCGACTTACATGCCGGCGGTGCCGGACAAAAATCCAATGTTCCTCGAGAAACGCGTTTACCAGGGCAGCAGTGGAAAGGTTTATCCCCTTCCGTTCACGGACCGGATCGCCGAGAAACCGGTTGACCGGAAATGGAAGGCGATTTGGATTGAGAATGAATTCATCAGGGCGATGATCCTGCCGGAGATTGGTGGACGAATCCACGTTCTGCAAGATAAGACGAACGGTTACGACGTGATTTATAACCAGGCCGTCATCAAGCCGGCGCTGGTCGGCCTCGCAGGCCCGTGGATTTCCGGTGGCATCGAATTCAATTGGCCCCAGCATCATCGGCCCGCCACGTTTTTGCCGGTGGATTTTGAAATCGAAGAACACGCCGACGGTTCAAAAACCATCTGGTGCAGCGATCACGATCCCATGTGCCGCATGAAAGGGATGCACGGCGTTTGTTTGCACCCCGGCACCAGTGTTCTCGAACTCAAAGTCCGCGCCTACAATCGCACTCCGTTCGTACAAACGTTTCTTTGGTGGGCCAACGTCGCGACAAGGGTTCATGAAGCGTATCAAAGCTTCTTTCCGCCAGATGTCCATTATGTGGCCGATCATGCGCGCCGCTCGATGAGCGAATATCCACTCGCAAAAGGATCTTATTATGGTGTCAATTACGGTGGACGCGAAAAGAAGGGGGTGCCCAGGAACGAAATTCCGTCACAATACGTCCCAGCGAATTGTGCCGACACCCGGGGTCAGGCGCCAAATCCCAAGCTGCCGGATTATTCTCCGAATGATCTCTCATTCTACGCGAATATTCCCGTGCCCACGTCATACATGTGCATGGGCAGCCGGGAGGATTTTTTTGGCGGCTACGATTATTTCGCGCAAGCCGGCTTGGTGCATTACGCAAACCATCACATTTCGCCCGGCAAAAAACAGTGGACCTGGGGCAATCATGAATTCGGCTATGCGTGGGACCGCAATCTTACGGATGCCGACACTCGTGGCGAATTTCGGCCGTATATCGAAATCATGGCCGGTGTATTTACTGACAACCAGCCCGACTTCAGCTTTTTGCAGCCCGGAGAAACGAAGTCATGGAGCCAGTATTGGTATCCCATTCAGAAAATCGGCCCCGCGCAACATGCGAATCTCGAGGCCGCCATCAATTTGCGTTTGGAAGAATGCCAATTGCGGCTCGGGGTCACGGTCACGCGGAACCAGCCAGGTGCAGTTGTCATCATCTCCGCAAGGGGAAAGGAAATCAGGCGTTTCACACGCGCTCTTTCGCCTGCAATTCCACTCGTTGAAAGAATCAAACTGGCGAAAGATATTGGGGAAAATGACATACAGATTTGCGTCAGGGTTGAATCTGGTCGCGAACTGATCTCGTACCGGCCCAAGTCACGGGTCAAAGGTAAAGTCCCGCCACCCGCCACGGAACCGCCGGCGCCGTGTGATATCGCGAGTGCCGATGAGCTTTACGTCACAGGTTTGCATCTTGAGCAATATCGCCACGCCACGCGTTCGCCGGAGCTTTATTGGCGGGAGGGGCTGCGCCGCGACCCTCTCGATTCCCGCTGTAACAATGCACTTGGTTTGTGTTTTTTCAAACGTGGCGAATTCATCGAGGCAGAAGCACATTTTCGCCGCGCAATTGAAAGGCTCACACGCCGAAATGGAAATCCTTACGACGGCGAACCGTTTTACAACCTCGGTTTGTGCCTGCGTTTTCTTGGCCGGCATCACGAGGCCTACGAAGCCTTTTATAAATCCGTCTGGAACCAGGCATGGCAGGCAGCCGGTTATCATGCTCTCGCCGAACTGGATTGCAGAAAATCCGAGTGGACGACCGCACTGGATCATTTGGATCACTCGCTGCGGCTGAACACCGAGAATACGCGTGCGCGGAACCTTAAATCCATCGTCTTGCGCAAGCTTGGCCACCACGCCAAAGCCGATGGCTTGCTCCACGAAACCTTGCAGTTGGATCTTCTGGATTGGTGGGCGCGCCATCTGGCCGGCAAACCACTGAACTGCGACTTGCAGGTGGCGCTTGATTTGGCCCACGAATACGCGGGCATAAACCTTTTCGTCGAAGCCAAGGCGGTGTTAGAGAGTGTGGCATTCAGAAAAGATGACCTGCCGGATCAGGGCTGGGGTGCTTGGCCGCTGGTGCAATATACCCTGGGTTTCCTGAGCGAGGCATCCGGCCTACGGCACAGTGCGCTAAAACATTACCGACAAGCTGCGGCAGCGCCGTCCGATTACTGTTTTCCATACCGGTTGAAAGAAATCGCCATTCTTGAGGCGGCAATGTGTGCGAATCCGAAGGATTCCAAGGCACCCTATTATCTTGGCAATTTGCTGTATGACCGCTGCCGCTACGAAGAAGCCATCAAATTCTGGGAAACCTCTGCGCGGCTAAACCCAAAATTTTCAATCGTTTGGCGCAATCTTGGCATTGCCTATTTCAACGTTTCAAAAAAGCCCACCAGGGCGCGTACCGCTTACGACCGGGCGTTCAAAGTCAACCCGTCCGACGCACGGCTGCTTTATGAACGTGATCAATTGTGGAAGCGGCTTCGTGAGAAACCTGAAAAACGCTTGCGTGAACTTGAAGAACTTCCGGAGCTTGTTTCCGGGCGCGATGATTTGAGCATCGAGCTTTGTGCGCTTTATAATCAAACCGGTCAGTCGGGAAAAGCGGCGCAGCTGCTGGCCAGCCGGCAATTCCAACCTTGGGAAGGCGGCGAAGGCGGACCGCTCGGCCAGCACGTTCGGGCGCAGCTGGCGTTGGGTCGAGCGGCTCTGGCGAAAAGTGATTTTGCCGGCGCGCAAAAACATTTTGCATTCGCCTTGACCTCGCCGCGCAATTTGAGCGAAGCCAGACACCTGCTCGCCAACCAAAGCGAAATCCATTACTGGCTCGGGTGTGCGTTTGCTGGATTGGGGCATCAAAAGTCTGCTCGCCACCATTGGCTGGCAGCCGCAAATTTCAGGGGCGATTTCCAGGAGATGAGCGTCCGCGATTTTTCCGAAATGACCTATTATTCGGCGTTGTCATGGCAAAAACTGGGACGAAAAGCAAAAGCCGGAAAGCTTTTCAAAGATCTGCTCGCTTACGCGAAGCAACTGCAAAAATCGGAGGCCAAGATTGATTATTTTGCAACGTCGCTGCCAACGATGCTGTTATTCAATGACGACCTCCAATTCCGTCAAGAGACCACAGCCCTCTTGGTGCAGGCACAAGCGCAACTGGGTTTGGGCAAAACGACAAATGGGGAGGTGCTATTGGAAACCGTGTTACGGCGCGACCCGAATCACGCGCTCGCCGCCGACCTGCTGGCGGAGCGGCGAGGTCGTGAAATCAAGGGGGCACAATGAGCTTCGTGTTCAAAATCCTTCGCCGAATGATTTCGAAAGACCGGCGATTTTCAATCTGACAGCCTGACTATCATGAACGCCCTCGCTCACACTCTTGCCGTGCATCAGCAGCAGGGCTTTGAAGTTTATGTGCTCAGGAACGAGCAGATTGAGCTCGCCGTGGTGCCTGATTTGGGCGCAAAAATCATTTCGCTGAAAAACCTGCGCACCGGCCGGCAATGGATGTGGCATCCGCCGACGGGAGCAAGGCTGTTTGCCAACCTTCCGGGCGATGATTTTTCAAAAAGTCCGCTGGTGGGTGCCGACGAATGTTTGCCGACGATTGCGCCGTGCGTGTGGCAGGGTCGCGAATTGCCGGATCATGGCGAGGTCTGGAGCGCACCGTGGCGGGTGGATGCCGAAGCGTGGGCCAACGGGATTGTGAAAACATCGGTCCGACTTAAGATTTCGCCGTTCGAATTTGAACGAACCATCGAATTGCATGAGCATGAACTCCGCCTCAAATATCGGCTGCGTAACTCGAGTGCGCAGGCCGAAGCTTTTTTGTGGGCGTTTCATCCGCTGCTGAATTTGCAGCCGGAAGACCAGCTCGTGTTGCCTGGTTCCACCCGTGCTCTACTGAATGGCGCATCGTGGGTGGACACGGTGCCTTTGAACATCCCGGAGAAAAGTTCCACCAAAGTATTTGCGCAGCGCGTGACCGAAGGCTTCACGAGAATCCACAATCGCAACACAGGTGACCGGTTGGAATTTGCCTGGAACCCGGTGGAAAACGATACGCTGGGTTTGTGGTTTACGCGCGGCGGCTGGCACGGCTTCCATCAGTTTGCCCTCGAACCCACCAATGGCGGCAGCGATGCGTTGACGCTGGCGGCGGAACAAAGCCATTGCGGTATGGTGCCGCCCTCCGATTCAATCTCGTGGCAAATCTGCCTTCGGGTGGAGTCGAACTGAGACAATTCTCGATCACGTCGCTTAAATCATGGTCCACCAAAAATTTTGCGAGACAAATTTGTTTTCAATCTGGCATCGTTAACCTTATGAAATTCCTGCGCCTCCGTTTCTCCGGCTTGATCGCGTTGAGCCTTTGCACCGCCCCATCTTTGTTCGCAGAAACAGTATGGCTTTCTTCCCTCGACCTCAGCCAGATGACGGCTGGCGAGAGTGTGCCGAAGGCGGACCGCGAAATTGAAGGACAACCTCTCGTAATCGCCAGAGCGCATTTTGCCCACGGAATAGGGACGCGCGCGGCCAGTATTTTTCGCGTGGATCTTGGCGGTAACGCAACCCGTTTCACCGCGCAAGTCGGCGTGGATGACAGTGCAGGCGGAAAGGGCAGAGTGGAGTTCATCGTCTCCGGGGACGGAAAAGTTTTATGGCAGAGCGGCGTGATGGCAGGCGGGCAGCCGGCCAAGCCGGTGGACGTGGATTTGACCGGCGTAAAAACCCTTGGGCTGCGCGTCATCGACAGCGGCGACAATTCGAAAAACGATCTTGCTGATTGGGCAGACGCCCAAATCGACATGCAGGATGGTGCGGCAAAACCGACTGCGCTTGCCCCCTACGAAAAATTCGGCATTCACACGAAGACGTTTAAGCTGGACTTCCAGGTGGGTGACGATGACCGGCTATATCAACAAGCCATCGGTGGTGCGGTTGTCCCTGATGGTAAATTACTGCGTTCCAGCGAAGCTTATCCCCAGGCCGGCGACGGCTACATCTGGGAACCTGCCTTGCAAATTGTGCACGCCGACGGCAACACCTCCACCGCCCTGCAATACGACAACCTCACCCGCAGCCACGACGGTACCGGTCGCGAACTGGTCCGTATCCAGCTGCATGACCCCGCTTATCCGTTGAACGTGACCCTCTGTTTTCGCGTTGATGCTGACCGTGACATCATCGAGCAGTGGACCGAGATCACGCATCACGAAACCGGGCCCGTCATTCTGGAACATATGGCCTCCAGCGCTCTTTTATTGTCGACGAATGTGTGTCTTACCCATTTCTTTGGTGATTGGGCCAAGGAGATGCTATCGCCCATCACTGAACCGCTCACTCCCGGCACCAAGATACTGGACTCCAAAATCGGCGTGCGCGCCGATCAGTTCAACAATCCATCCTTTGTCTTGTCGCTGGACGGCGCTCCGCAGGAAAATAGCGGCCGCGTACTGGCTGGATCTCTGGAATGGTCCGGCAGCTTTCAATGTGCGTTTGATGACAATGCGGAAGGAATTCGCGCCGTGTGCGGCGTTAATCCGTTCGAATCGGCCTATCATTTGAACCCGGGCGAAACCTTCACTACTCCTAAGATGATCTGGGCGTGGAGCGCCAACGGCCTCGGCGACATGAGCCGCAAGCTGCATCGCTGGGCGCGCGACTACGGCCTGCGGGACGGCCACAAAACGCGGGCAGTCCTGCTGAACAACTGGGAGGCGACGGGCTTCAATTTCGATTTCAACCGGATCGTGAGTTTGTACGACCCGGCCAAAGCGCTGGGCGTTGAGTTGTTTCTATTGGACGACGGGTGGTTCGGAAACAAATACCCGCGGGTCAACGATCACGCGGGCTTGGGAGATTGGCAGCCAAACCGAAGCCGCTTCCCCGATGGCCTGGCGCCGCTGGCGGCCGAGGCCGTGAAGCGCGGATTGCGATTTGGTATCTGGATGGAGCCGGAGATGGTTAATCCGAAGAGCGAACTGTTTGAACAGCATCCCGACTGGGTGATTGCCCAGCCGAAACGGGATCTCGAATTACAGCGGAATCAAATGGTGCTGGATCTGACGCGTCCGGAGGTGCAGGCATTTGAATGGCAAACGATACAAAGCATCCTAAGCGTGCCGGACATCACCTATGCAAAATGGGATTGCAACCGTTACCTGACGCAACCGGGTTCGGCCTACCTCGCGCCAGACCGACAATCGGAGTTATGGATTGATTATGTGAATGCGCTGTACGCCCTAATGGAAAAAACCGCAACCACGTTTCCGGATACGGAACTTATGTTGTGCTCGGGCGGCGGTGGACGGGTGGATTACGGAGCCTTGAAGTATTTTCATGAATTCTGGCCCAGCGACAACACCGACCCGACGGTGCGGGCGCTGATGCAATGGGATTACTCGTATTTTTTTCCGCCCATGGCCATGGCCAGCCATGTGACCCATTGGGGGAACCGACCGATGCACTTTGCGTGCAGCGTGGCCATGAGCGCGCGGTTTGGCATGGATCTGGATTTGAATAATTTGTCTGCGGAGGACAAGACCATCTGCACCGGGGCGATCAGCGGCTACAAAGAAATTCGGGACGTGACGGCGCTGGGCGATTTGTACCGGCTCGAAGACCCGCACCAAAACTTCCGGGGTGCGATCAATTATGTCTCCGCCGACCAGTCGCGGGCGGTGCTGTTTGCTTTCCAATTGAAGGACGGCGCGTCCACACCAGTGCACCCGCAGGGGCTGGACCCGGCAAAAAAGTACACGATTCATGAAGTGAATCCTGCGCCGGGACGCTTGCGTATCCCGCAGGAAGGACAGACGCTCACCGGCGAGGTGATCATGCGCCATGGCATCACTCCTTCCTGCGCCCACGCTGTGGAAGCATCTGTCATTGAGTTAAAATCATAAGTAGCTCTTTAGCCACAGGTAAAAAATCACTTATTATGTTGTTAACACGCAAGCAGAACAGGCCCAGTCTTTTGATTGCACTGGCGCTGATATTTGCGTTCGAAAAACTGGTCGCCGCTCCAGCCAATACATGGACGCTCACTTCGCCAGATCAACAATGTGGCATCTCCGTCATGCTCGGCGAAGACGGGGCTTTGAGCTACGAAGTTTCACGCGAAGGAAAAACCGTCATCGAAAAGTCACCACTCGGCCTGGTCCGGAACGATCAAGACTTTGAACACTCAATTTCATTTGATCACGCAGGAAAAAGTGAAAGCCGGCGAGAGAAATATGAATTGTTCGCCAGCACACAGCCGCTTGTGAATCATGTAGTGAACCGCATGAGCTTGACCTTCCTCAATGCGAACCAGGTTCCTTTCGATCTGGAACTGGCGGCCA
>JBEKMT010000069.1:0-22357 GCA_050008355.1 Verrucomicrobiota bacterium | reverse complement strand
CGATGGTACGAAATGGAATATTGTTTACACCATTCAGGCCGGCCTCAACCTTGGCCAGCCATACTCGGTGCCAAACGATGCGGCCGGAGATACCTATCCCACCGGGATCAATCCCGTAACCAGTCTGCCTTGGACACCGGCCAATAACGGCCTGCGCAACATCACCGGACAGGTGAATGGCGACGGTACTGTCACCATTTACGGCATTACGTCCACCGCCAGCGGTGACACTGATCAAGGCGGCGATCCTAATCAGCTGGTTTCCATCACGGACACCCTGTCTGCAACATCCCCGTCAGGTGAGTCGTTCGTCACTCTCCGGACAGCAGTCTATGGGGAAGTCCTTCGGGGTGTTGCCTTGGCCCCGGGATCGAGTGTTACGATTGGGACGAGTGCCTCGCCCGCCCTAGGTGGGACGACGAGCGGCGGCGGATCGGTCGCGATCGGTTCACCTGTGACGGTAGTGGCGACCCCCAACGCGAATTTCTTGTTTGTCAACTGGACCGAGAACGGCGCTCCGGTGAGCACCTCGGCCAGCTATAGCTTCACGGCCGCGCGGAACCGTTCGCTGGTTGCCAATTTTGCGAGCGGAAACGCGAATCTTTCCTCTCTGGTGCTAAGTTCAGGGGCTCTGTCTCCCAACTTTGACCCCGCGACCTTGAATTACACGGAGACGGTTGCCTATCCAGTCACTTCGCTGACCATCACCCCGACCTTGGCAGACGGCACTGCAACCGTGACGGTAAACGGCAGTGCGGTTGCGTCCGGCAGCGCGAGCGGGTCAATCCCGCTCACTGTGGGGCAGAATACGATCACGACGGTGGTGACGGCTCAGGGCGGGGCAACGGAAACCTACACACTGGTGGTGACCCGCGCGGCGCCAAGCGCCAACGCGAACCTCCTTTCGCTGCTATCGAGCGACGGTGAGCTGACGCCCGCGTTTGCAAGCGGAACGCTGGCGTATTCCGAGAGCGTGCCCAATGCGACGACAAGCATCGTGCTGACGCCGACGGTGGCGGATGCAACGGCGACGGTCACGGTCAATGGCATTGCGGTGGCATCCGGGACGCCAAGTGCATCCATCCCACTCATCGTCGGGCCGAATACCATCGATATCGTGGTGACGGCACAGGACGGCGTGACGACGCAGACCTACACGGAAGTGGTCACTCGCGCGCCCAGTTCCAATGCAAACTTGGCGTCCCTGGTGCTGAGCAGCGGGAGTCTGTCGCCGGCATTTGCGGAGGCCACGACGAGCTATACAGACACCGTCCCTGACACGACGAGCGCGATCACGGTGACTTCGACCCTGGCCGACCCCACCGCCACGGTGACGGTTAATGGCAATGCGGTGACTTCGGGTACGGCGAGCGGGTCTATCGCGCTTAGCGCCGGGGCGAACACGATTACTATTGTGGTTACGGCGCAGGACGGGATAACCACCCAAACCTACACGTTGACGGTCACGCAAGCGGCGCAGCCCGCAGCAGCGACCGACGAGCCGCTGCTCGGTCCGACCGGACTCGCCCTCTTGGGGCTGTTGCTGGCCGCGATTGGCGCCTTTGTTTGCAAGAAGGCGAAGCCTTCTTTGGAGTCGCAATAAGGGCTGTGCAGGTGTAACCTAGGCATCCATGCCTGAATCGTTGCCCAAGCAAACCGACGGGGCTTCCCGGAACCGAGCGATTGCGCCGAATCCAGTGCGGCGTTTTCTGCTCGTCTTCCTGGGAGTCGTTGTTGCGTATTACCTGCTGACGATGATCCCCTGGGTGGATCGCAATCTTATTTATCCCGTGCTCGAGTTCAGTGCGCAGGCGAGTGCATCCCTGCTTCGCCTGACCGGCGAAACCGTCACCACACAGGGTGTCGTGATACAAGGCAGGAGCTTTGCCGTTGCCATCCGCCGTGGTTGCGATCCTCTGGACCCCATGGCACTGTTTGCCGCCGCGATCGCGGCCTTTCCTAGTCCCTGGAAACGCAAGGCCTTGGGACTCGCGGTTGGCTCAATCACGCTCTTCGCGCTGAACTTGCTCCGCATTGTTTCGTTATACTGGCTCGGCCAGGACCACTCTCGTCTGTTTGACGCGGTGCACCAGGAAATCTGGCCGGCCTTCTTCATTTTGTGCGCCTTGGGCTTATGGTGCCTTTGGCTCTTGTGGATCAATCGTGGAACCCAGGCGCCACATGGTTGAACCACGAGTCCTGGGAGGGTTCGTCCTGCGGTTCATGCTCATCTTCGCGGTGGTCATTGTACCCTGGAGACCGCTTGAAACATTCACGCGGAGCGTGTTCCAGGCAGAAGCCTGTTGGTTGCTGAGCTTGGCCCTTCCACAAAAAAAGATTAAGGCCGAAGTCAGCCAAGATCCACAGCACACCACTATCGACACCAGGATCACCTTGAGCGATCTCCGAGACGTTCGGCCCGATGGCCAAGCGCCGACGCAGGTCTTCGATTGCGACAGCCGCTCGCTTAGTTGGATTCCGCAGGCGGTTTGGCTTGCCCTGTGCGGCGCGACCCCGGTGCCCTGGCCGAGAAGACTAAGGATGGCTTTGGCCGGGCTACTGGCGCTCCAAATACTTGTTGGCGGCACGATACTCACCGCCATCTTTTTCGGTTTAGCACAGGAATCCAGCCCCACTTGGGAATTCTATGGACTGGCCGGCCTCAACCATGTGCTCATGGACAACCTTTGGGTCAGCTTTGTAGTGCCGTGGGTTCTTTGGATTATTTGGGTAGCGCAACAAGCCTCTTGGCCGTTGGTAATCCCAAGGCCGAAGCAAGTAGTTCTTGAGCCTGTACAGCCAGAAAACTCGAACGCAGCAAAAACAGTGGTTTAAAGCATGACTGTCAGTGGACCTGCTGGAAAATTGCGACGAATACTGTCGAGTTTTCTCTAATTTCAAAGGGGCTTACGTGATTTTAATGGCATCTGAATCGATGACTTGGTCCGATTCCTACTTTCGCCTCCTCAACTCGCTAATTCATGATCGCGTTTTCAACCACAAACCCAAAAACGTAAACCTCCCCCTGCCCCTTCTCGCCAGCCATTGACAAAGACAACACAAAACATAACCTCAATCATGTTACAAGACCAACCCACCCACGACCGATAAAATAGAGCTGATCCCAATTGATCACGGCCACCCTTATGCCTCAACACTGCTGCAACAAAGCGAACCTCAGACGGAATATAATCGACGTATTGTTGACCGCACTGCTCATCGCAGCCATGGCGATACCGGCATTTGCGGATGCAACCTTGGTGCCAGATGTGTTGAAGCCTGCCGCCCCGGAATCGGTGCGGATCACCGGACGGCTCGGCGAGAAGCTGGACCTTTGCGTCGCCAATCGTCTTCTGGTCCAAGACCTTGAATCGGTCGTTGCTCCCTATCGGGAAAAGACGGAAACCGGCGGCGCCGACTGGCGCTGTGAGTACTGGGGCAAATGGTTCACGTCCCTGGCCCTGGCCGACGCCTACAAATCCACGACAGCCACGCGCGCGATGCGCGATGACGCGGCGCAAGCATTGATGGCCACCGCAGCGCCGGATGGCTATCTCGGCACGCGCGCGCTGGCCCACCGGACGGAAGGCTGGGATGTTTGGGGCTGCAAATATGCCTTGCTCGGATTGATTGCCGACTACGATCGCACCCGCGACCCGGCACCGCTGGCCGCAGCCGGCCGCGAAGCGGATGTGCTGATCGCCGAGCTCGGCCCGGGAAAAACCGACATTGCGGACGTCGGGGAATGGAATGGTTTGCCCGCCTCGTCGGTGTTGGAGCCGGTGGTCCTGCTTTACGAACGTACGGGGAACAAAAAATACCTCGATTTTGCCGAATACATCGTGGCCTGCTGGAGCTCACCGTCAAAGCGACTGCCCGCCGGCATGAGGCTGGTGGAAGATTCTCTGGCAGGAAAAAACCCGGATCAGATGTGCGCCCCGAAAGCCTACGAGATGATGTCATGCTTCGAGGGCCTGTGCGAACTCTACAGGGCCACCGGCAAGCGCGAGTATTTGGACGCATCGGTGAAACTCGCCGACGGCATCTTCCGCGAGGAGACAACCCTCGTGGGCGTCGGCACGAGTAGTGAAGTCTGGTTCAGCGGTTCCAAGCAACAGACCGGCCTGGTCGAAAAGCCGATGGAGACCTGCGTGACGGTCACATGGATGAAACTCTGTGACCAACTTCTCCGCCTGACCGGCGACGTGCGGTACGCCGACGAATTGGAGAAGAATCTCTACAACGGCCTGCTCGGTGCGATGATGCCGGACGGCCAATGGTGGGCTTATTTTGATGGCTTAATGGGTGTCCGCGTGCCGAGTTACGTGCAACATGCCGATGTCGGGCTCAGTTGCTGCGTGGTCAACGGCCCGCGCGGGCTGATGCTCACGCCGTTCTGGGCTTTCATGCAAAGTGCCGATGGTCCGGTCGTGAATCTTTACGCCCCCGGAAGTGCGCAGGTCGGCACTGTAAAATTAGAAATCAACGGCGACTATCCCGTCAGCGACCATGTCGAAATCCGGGTATTGCCGGCTAGGACCGGCATGTTCACGCTGACCCTGCGCGTCCCGGCCTGGAGTGAACGGACGGAGCTGAGTGTGAACGGCGAGCCGCAGCCGGTTACCCCCGGCTATGCGAAGATTCGCCGGAACTGGCGCACCGGCGACCGGGTCGGCATAACTTTCGACATGGTCGCCAAAGTAGTTGAACTCAATGGCCAGATCGCGCTCCAGCGAGGCCCGGTGGTGTTGTCCCTGGATAATCGTTTGACTCCCGCCAGCGCTGGCTTGGTCACCCTCGACCGAAATCCGGATTTAAAACCGGACCCGGCAGCCGCGAAGCGGATCGGCGCATGGATGGCTTTTGATGTGGGACCACTGACGTTTTGCGATTATGCATCCGCAGGCAATGCTTTCAGTGAAGAGAACACGTTTCGCACCTGGCTGCCGCAGCCGCTGGATCTGGACACGGTTTACCAGACCGGTCAGACGTGGCAGACACTGTCACATGCCTCGACGTGGACGAATCCGCCCAAGCCTCGCCCGCATGTGGAAAACCGTCTAACCGATTTGGCGCTGGCCGCGAACGGCGCCACTGCCATTTCAGACAGCGAATATGCCAATGAACCGGGATGCACGGCCAAAGTCATTGATGGAGTGATGGCCACGCCGGAAGACTTTTCGAACCGCTGGCATTCATCGCTCGACACCCCTCACCCGCACTGGATCGAAATACACCTGGCCAGGCCTTCGCGGATTACCAGGGTAGTGATTCACTTCGCGGACCCGGCCGGTTTTCCGGTCAGTTTCGAAGGCACAGTCCGCGTCAACAGCCAGGAATGTCCAGTGTTCAACGTGACCGATAATAAGGAGTCGCAAGTTTATCGGGCCGAGATCGAACCGGTAACGACTGACACCTTCCGCTTCACGGTCCGCGCCTCTGCCAACCCGGCCTATCCTAACGCAGCGCAAATCAGCGAAATCGAACTTTACTGATTCGCAAGTGGTATGTTCCTGATGTCGTAGAACGGCAGCTTGTTCACTTTACCCATCGGCAAAGGCCCGCCCATTGCGCGTAACGCTTTATGATTAGATGACCTGTGGAGGTGCCGACGTTTTTGCTTTGGCGGCAAAATTGACAGAACTAATTCCCTCTGATATAAACTTCATTTGGCAGCGGCAAAGCAACAGAAGGAGAAAAACATTTGTTTCCCGGAAAGCGGGCAAGGTATGGTGAAAATCGCTATCATGAAAATCCTTATTACACAATTGACCTTGTTAATGGCCGTGCTAATGCTGGCCGTGGTCACCACCCGGGCACAGGTTTACTCTGATCTGCATAGTTTCTCATCTCCGGGCTTTGACACATCAAACAATGAGCTCACCAATAGCGACGGAAGCGAGCCGTACGCCGGTCTGGTCATGTCAGGCGACGTATTGTACGGCACGACCTTTGCCGGCGGCACCAATGGATATGGCACGGTATATCGCGTCAACCTAGATGGTACGGATTTCACCAACCTGCATACTTTCGCAAACCTGTCGTTTTATCCGGGTGGAATCAACTCGGACGGGGCGAATCCGCATGCCAGCCTGGCCCTCTCTGGCGGCGTGCTTTTTGGAACGGCGTCCGAAGGCGGTTCCAACGGCTATGGTTCGGTGTTCCGACTGAACACGGACGGCACGGATTTTACCAACCTGCACAGTTTTTCCTTAGGTAGCGATGGCATCAATCCGAGTGGCGGATTGTTGGTATCAGGCAACACCCTGTACGGGACGGCGCCGTATGGCGGCACCGGTTCAGGTGCCGGCACGGTATTCAAGCTCAACCTCGATGGCACGGGCTATATGACGATGCATAGTTTCAGCGGTGGCACCAACGATGGCGGTTATCCGAATGGGGGATTGATCATATCCGGTGGCACGCTGTTCGGGATGACCTCGAGCGGCGGTGGCGCTTTGGGCAGAGGCGTGATCTTCGCCCTAAGCACAAATGCCACGGGAAACGGTTCCGGGTACACGAATTTGTATGTTTTCACCGGAAATTCAATCCCCGCAACCACTACCACCAACGCCAGTGGAGAAACTCCCATTGCTAATTTGGTAATCGCGGGCAACACACTGTATGGAACCACCCCTCACGGCGGCACCAATGGCAATGGCATCGTGTTCGCCATCCATACCGACGGAACGGACTTTACGAACCTCCATACTTTCGGCTTCGCCGATTATGATGAGCCCAATGGAGGTTATACCAATAGCGACGGAGCATATCCGGAATGCACTTTGATTTTATCGGGCAGCACTTTGTACGGGACAACCGCCTCGGGTGGCAACCAGGTTTCGATTGGGGGCAGCGATGGCAACGGTACCGTATTCTCCATCAGCACCAATGGCACGGATTTCACGACCCTGTATGGCTTTATCTCAATTTTCCTCATCAGCAATACTATCAGCTTCACCGGTGGGTCGAGCCCGGCCTCAGGCGTAATTTTGTCGGGCAACACGCTTTATGGAACCACTTTTACCGGCGGGAATGCAATCGGTAATGTTTACGCGTTGACTTTGCCAGCCACAGCACCCATTCCCCTCAATGCTCAAGTGACCGGCGGCTTACTTACATTGAGTTGGAACAGTTCGGCATTTACCCTGCAATCTGCCCCAAGCCTTGGTACTGCTTTTACCAATGTATCCGGTGCCAACAGTCCTTACACTGTCTCCACTACTAATTCCCGGCAATTTTTCCGGCTTGAGTCAAATTAAACCAGGATCTCTCAGGAAAGTGGTATGTGTTTGAACCTTGAAACACGTATCAAGCCAACGGTTCCGCAAGCCGTGTACGGCAACTGACTTCTTTTCCAGCCCACCACCGAGATCCGAATCGGTTGAAATACACAGCATGGCTTCTCCATCCAAAAAATCCGGAACAAAAATGGCCGTAAGTAATTCCTCCGTTCATAATGCTGGTAGCCGCCAATGGTAACTGTTCAGTTGGATTACATATTAGATATCGACACGAACCGCACCTGGGCATTTCATTGAGAAGGAGGCAGCGGCGTAAATGCGACGTAATCAACGTTAATGCCCCCGTTCCCTCCGTTAAATACCACGACATTCGTCCGACCTGCACTGAGACGGACCGTCAGACAGGCGTTCCCAGTGAAGCTACTCCAACCGCCGGTATTAAGCATGTTGATATAGGAATAGTCATCACCGTTCACCGTCAACCGCAGTTTGGAACCATTGAGTTGCTCTGCAAAATGAATCTCCGCCGAAGTGAGTCCTCCAATGGAACCGCCGTCCACGTTGGTCAACTCAAAAAAAGAGTTGCTGGAAAGGTGCAGATTCTGGACGCACCAACCGTCCCGAGCAGCGCTGTCACTGGCCAAAATCGCGCCGTTTCCGACGATACCGTTGGTGACGGAGTAGATGACGGTGTTTGTGCCGGGGGGCGGTGCCGATCCGTTCGCAGGCGGCCCGTTCGTGGTTTGGATAACGGGCAGGATGCTGCCGTTGCCATCGAAGTTCACCAGATCCACACAAATGGAACGCAGGTTGCCTTGCCCAGAGATGCTCTGATTATGGTAGAACTGATACCATTGGCCGTGATATTCCACCGCCGATCCCTGGCTGGTGCTGCAGCCGGTCGAATACAAATAGACGCCCCGGGACGTCCAAGGCCCCATTACATTGGTGGCAGTGGCATACTCCAACTGATTATAGTCGGGATGATTGTCGGCATAGGTCAAATAGTATAAATTGTTGCGCTCGAATACCCAGGTACCTTCATGAAAATTATTCAAATTGGTCACCGCCTGGGCTGATCCTTTGATGGAAATCATATCCTGATTCAGCCTGGCCACGGCGCAGTTCCCACCGCCGCCATAGAACAAATATGCCTGGCCATCAGTGTCAACAAACACATCGGGGTCAATCATCGAGAAACCGCCAACGCCTTGAATATAATTTGTCAAGGGCGTGAAATCGCGGCATGGGCTGAGGCTGGTGGCAATCCCGATCTTCCAGGTACGGTTCCAACCCGTTTCGCCGGGGTCACTGGGGTGCGGGAAATAGAAATAGTATTTCCCATTTGCATAGGCGCAGTCAGGTGCCCACATGAATCCACCGGGCGGTTGACTCCAGACGATCTCACTTGACCGCAAAATCTCACCTTCATCCCGCCAATTGACCATGTCCGATGTCGAAAAAACATGATACCGGTCCATCAGATCACAACCCCGCGGCGGGTCCATATCGTGCGAAGCATAGACATACAGCCGCCCATCCGACCATACATGCGCAGCGGGATCCGCCGTGTAGATACTGGTGATAAACGGGTTGCCGGCAAAACAGGCCGTCGCGAAGAACGTTACGGCAATGGTAAATGATATGAATAAAAATGACGCAGGCTTTGGTCTGCACAAACGAGTAGTGTAATGGTTCAACATAAACTTGTTCAGCAATCGAAACCAAAAGCATACAGGCAGTTCTGTTGACCACGCCACTCCCCTATTTCGAGGAGGAAAAATGAAAGAGATTCCTTACGCCGAACCAGCCGGAATCGTGGTAGATCAAGTAGTCGCCTATCAGGTGGCAACGGTCAGGCCAGGGTGAAATAAAAGGCCGCGCCCTTGGCGACTTCCGCTTCGGCCCAAATGCGTCCTCCATGGCGCTGAATGATCTTTTGAACAATGGCCAAACCCAAACCAATTCCTTCGAACTCATCCCTGGGGTGAAGCCGCTCGGATGCCAGAAACACTTTATGCACGTAATCCATGTCGAAACCCGCTCCATTGTCGCGGACAAAAAAAAACGGCTTCTCCGTTTTGCTCCAAGCAACCGATTTCCACAACGGCAGCTTCCTTTCCGGCAGTGAACTTGATCGCATTTGAGATCAGGTTAACGAAGACCGACTTGAGCAGAGATGCGTCGCAATCACCTTTAGGCAAGTCCCTCACGCAGATCTCCAACTTTCGCCCTTCGTGTTCATGAGCGAGACCTTCAAGAACCTCAGCCACAAGGGCGCCGAGATCGACTGGCCCCTTGGAAAGTGAGTGACGCCCCAGCCGCGACAGGTCAAGCAAGCCATCGACTAGCTTGGCCATCTGTTTGGCCCGGGCGCTCATTTTTCCAAGCACTTGCCGATCTTCCGCCAGAAGCCGGGACGCAGCCTGATTCAGAAGGATGTTTGCGAAGCCATCCATTGCGCGAAGGGGGGGCGCGCAGGTCGTGGGAAACAGAATATGAAAACGCTTCGAGTTCCTGGTTGGCGGCTTCAAGTTGTATTACCTGCTCCCGCACGCGGCGCTCTGCCTTCCAAAGTCTTGCCGATGATTGCATCATCGGACGATTCGACGATGGCAGCGAGGCGGAAGCGCATTTCCTCATCCAGACCAGGCTGGTTGAGTCCAGCAGCCGCATTTTTGTTGGTTTGCATTAATTGAACCATTGCGGCTCCAAATCCGCGAACCTCTCTTCTCGCAAGGCAGTTACGAGCAACGGGGCCGCGCATTGAGCATGACAAGTGAATCAGTTAAATCTGTTTCATCAAAATCATAAGACCTGAACCGTCCCTACCCGGCGAAGGTAGTTGACCGAACCAAGTGCCAAGAATCTCAACGCTATTTCTCGGAAGCACGACCAAGAAAAATCTAAGGGGCCATACGGTGTTTTCCCCATTGAAACTTTGAAGATTTCCGACCTTTGCGGCCGCAAACTGCCGAGGCGTTCAATTCCTGCTTTCGCCAGGGCGCGGTCAAGTCGCCATAAATCCCAATTTATATTCACTCCAGTGCCGTAATTTTCACCGTTACCGTCATCTTGCGCTCCCGTGTGCCAACGTAGTTTCCGCTGATCGGCGGGACGTCCGCGTAGTCCCGGCCGTGGCCGATCTTCACATACGTTCCATCAGTTTGACAATTGTTGGTGGGATCCAGCCCGCGCCAGCCGTGGCCGGGTATGAATACCTCCACCCAGGCGTGGGTTGCGCTGGCCTTTTCGGTGGCCAGATAGCCGCTGATATACCGCGCTGGAATTTTCAACGACCGGCACAGGCCGATGAGCAGATGCGCAAAATCCTGGCAGACACCGCGCCGATCCCTGATCACGTCGCCCATGTGCGTGTGGACATGCGTGGAGCATGGTTCGTATTTCAAATAACCGCGCACGAACTCCAGCAAGGCGACCACCGCCAGCCAGGCGTCCTCTTGTCCAAGCGTGGCGTCCACCGCCAGCTTCCAGGCTTCGGCGGAAAGCCCCACAAACCGGCTCGCCGGCAGAAAATCCGACCAAGCTTCAATGTTGGGCCCTGACCTCATGTCTTCAAAAGAACAGAGTTTCTCCGTCACCGGCAACGGATCTGACGGATGGGTGCTGACACGCGATTGCGCATCGATCACCAGATAACTGTGCGGCTCGGTGATTTCAAAACGGCTGATCCGGTTCAAAAAGAGATCGTGGGAATGCTTGAGCCGCGACGCTGGAAGCACCTTTAACATGAACGATTCAACCGTTTGCTCCGCGTTGAGCATCGGCTGAAGGCACACGTTATTGATGCTGTCGCGTACCGGCGATAGATAGTCGTAACGGGTGCTGTGAAAAATCTCCCACTTCATAAATTTGCATTCATTAAAACCGTGCGCGCTTCTGCGGGTTTCAGCGCCGCGCCGCGACATGCAGCCATGGAATCATTGTTCCTGGTGTCTCCAGCGTTTGATAAACCTCTCGCTTTCGAAAAACGCCACACCGTTAAAATCTCTGGTTCCAGCGCCCCGCTAAACGGGGCGAGGGAAAGGGTGAGGGGTTTTGAGCCAATAAAACAAACAAATCCGGATAGTTCCCATTTCCGGTCGATGCCATGATTTCAAAAGCAATCTCAATAAAGTCGCACCGTCGGCGTGCCATCCAGTCGCTTGGCCAGGTAAACCGGATCGCCCACTGAAACCTCCTGTGGATTGACCTGGTAAGCCCAGACTTGAAAATGCGTCAGGGTCGCCTCGCCGTAAATCGTCGCAAATGCGCCGTCGACCGCATCCTGACCGTGCGCAACTTTGACCCGGCCGATGCGTGGAACATTATAACGGGCGTCGAAGGTGAGCCACTCCTGGCCAAGATACACTTCGCAGTACGCATGGAAATCCATCGGGGTGCCTGGATCCAGGTACCCGATATCCGGCAAATGTCCGGTCACATAGCGCGCCGGCAGATTGAACGCCCGGCACAGCGCAATGACCGCATGCGCAAAATCGCGACAAACACCATGTCGACGTTCGATCACCTCCGAAGCCGACAGATCCGGGCGCCCGGAGCCAAAGCGGTATTCAATATTGTTATGGACCCAATCGCAAATCGCCTGCACGCGTGGAAGTCCGTGGGTGATCTGGCCGAAATGGTTCCACGCAAAATTCAACAGCTTGTCCGAATCGCAATACCGGCTGGGCAACGTGTAGCGTAATAATTCGAATGGTAGTTGGCCCACCGGCACAATGTTGCCAAAGATTTCCCGGCTGTCCGGCAGCGATGATACCGCGACCAGCGCATCGTGCATGATTTCGTTGCGGCCCGGCATCAAGGTTGAGCGATAGGTGATGTTGCCGTGCGTATCCTGGAATTCGTACGACGGCAGACCAATCCCGAACGACAATCTTTCCTGCATCACCAGCACCCGGCCTTCGAGTCGGGGCTTGAGCACGAACAACACCGGCGTCGGCACCGTGGTTTCATAGGTGAGATGGCAACCGACCCGGACCGTTATATTAAGTGGAGTCCAATTCATTCGTTTTTACAGTGTATCGGCTGCAACATTTAAATCATACGGGTTTAGCGGCCTTTCCTGGCGGCTGGAGTACAACATTGGATCACGCTCCTCCCCGCCGAAACAAAAATCACCACCACGCCTTCATCTTTGCCACCGGCAGCCACCGGCACTGGATGTCAGGTCGAGCCCCGAACGGGAACATTCCCCGCCCATTATGCTCCCGCCATTATGACGCCATCGAATCGGAGCACAATGGGGTAAACACCCCAGTAGGGTAAAACCTTATACCTTTGGACCAACCGATGGGTGACGATGTGTCCGTAAACAAACAAACCAAATAATAAAATTGAATATGAATAAAATCATCCTTTCCTGTGTCGCCGCTGCCGGTCTTCTCTCCATCACGGGTTGCAGCACTGACAAACCGACCCAGAGCGAGACCACCACCACACAACAAACCACGGTCCCCGCGCCCGTCACCACCACGACGACGGATACGAAAACCCAGTAAGTTTCTGCATTTCGCAACGGCGCGCGCCACCTCGCGCCGTTAAGCGTACCGGTTAAAAGTGATTGCCGCAGCCGCAAAGGGAGTATTTACTTGCCCGCGAGGTGAGGATTCTTTTCGTCGCGGACCTTCATTACACGTTGAAGCAATTCGATTGGCTGGCCGCTAACGCGGCCGGCTTCGATGCCGTGATCATCGGCGGCGACCTGCTCGATCTCGGCTCGATCGTTGATATTGATGTCCAGATCCTGGTAGTCGAAAAATATCTGGCACGGCTTCGCGAAATAACCCGCCTGCTGGTGAGCTCCGGAAATCACGATTGCAACGTCCGGTCCGAGGCCGGTGAATCGGTTTGCAAATGGTTGCAGGACGCCCGAGCTGGGCAATTGTTCGTGGACGGCGACCGGGTCGAATTGGCCGGAATGTTGATCACGATTTGCCCTTGGTGGGACGGCCCGGTGTCGCGAGCGGATGTCGAAAAACTGTTGGTGCGGGACGCGGAACGAACCGAAGCCAGGTGGATCTGGATTCATCACGCACCGGCGGATCAGTCACCGGTGAGCTGGACCGGCAAGGAATTTGGCGGCGACAAATTTCTCGTGGAATGGATTCGCCGCTTCGAACCCGATTTGGTGCTTTCCGGCCATATTCACAATGCACCATTCGTACCCCACGGTTCATGGATCGACCGCATCGGCCGGACATGGGTGTTCAATCCCGGCAAACAAATCGGGCCCCACCCCACCTGCCTGATTATCGATCTCGAGCAAATGCAAGTGGATTGGGATTCGACCGAAATCCAGGGAAAACAGGAACTCAACATTCCGACGGGTGCCTTCACCGGGCCGACCGTCGTGGATGATGATGGACCAGGGTGTTAAGAACGTCGTCCACCATGCCGAGATGGTCGTGTCCTTCATATTGCTGTTTCACGTCCACCAGATATTTATTCAGGGTATGCAGGCGGGCCGCGAGCATTTCTGCAATATACAGGCTCGCTTCCGCCGATGAAGCCAGGAATAACTGGGGATGTTCGATGATGGCGAAGGAACAAGGTTTCAAGGTCCTGACCGTAACACTGTGGGATCCACCCAATAAGACATGCATCTCACCAAAGACGGCTCCCGGCTCGGATATTTTTGCAAGTCGCACATTGTCCCGCAACACCTCGACCTCACCTTGCAACATCACAAACATCGGGCCGCCCGTCGTTCCTTGTTGGATGACAATGCCGCCGGCATCAAAACTCTCAGTTCTGTGCCCGGCGATCAGTTTCAAGAAGGCAGACATATTAGTTCAATGTTCGTCCCGACAGAGAGTAATACACCCGTCAAATACGAGAAAACAAATAGAAACGATTGTCTGCAGCGCTAATTATATTCCGAAGCAAATCAATCAACTCACGGGACCGCTCAACCGCCGCCGCCAACAGCAACCTTGGGCCTGCGTAATGCGTCTGGCCCTTTCATCATCAACCCTTCACAGTGCGGATTTCAGGAATAAAACGTGCTAAAAGCAACCGGCATGAAGCCAGAAACGGACGTCAAAATGCCCTCCACCAGAACCCTTCATGGGTTGGATTGGCTGAATTTTTTCCTCGCGGATGTTCAAACGGGAGTAGGGCCGTTTCTCGCAATCTATTTGGCGGGATACAAGTGGAACGAACAGAGCGTGGGAATCGCCCTTACAGTTGGTGGAATCGCTGGAATCCTCACCCAGACTCCAGCGGGTGCGGTGGTTGACCGTCTCCGCTCCAAACGCGCATTGATTGCGGGCAGCGTGATCGCGTTGGCGGTCGGAGCGTTGCTGATCGCGCTGCTGCCGAACTTTTGGCCGGTGATGTCGGCCCAGGTTTTGATCGGCGGCACATCAAGCATTTTCGGGCCTGCGATTTGCGCCATCTCGCTTGGAATTGTCGGAGGCCAGCTGTTTGATCGCCGACAGGGGCGCAACCAGACTTTTAACTCGGCCGGCAACGTCGTTGCCGCCGTGTCAATGGGACTGCTGGGTTATTTTATCTCCAATCGCAGCATTTTTTTCTTTGTGGCGGTCTGCACGCTCCCAACCTTTCTCACTCTTTTTCTCATCCGTCCCGGTGAAATCGATTACGGGTTGGCGCGCGGCGCAAAAAAAAGCGATCGAGACGGGAAACCCATCCCAGCATACGAGTTGCTCAAAGATCGACCTTTGCTCATTTTCCTTGCCTGCGCAGTAATGTTTCACTTTGCCAACGCAGCCATGTTGCCACTATTGGGGGAGATGCTGGCCAAAGGCAAAGGACGAGGCTCGATGATGTTCATGTCGGCGTGCGTCGTTACAACGCAACTGGTCATCACGCTGCTGGCGGCGTGGGCAGGACGGACCGCCGGTATATGGGGCAGAAAACCCCTGTTGCTCATCGCCTTTGGAGCCCTTCCGGTTCGCGCTGTCCTTTACACACTCACCGACAACACGGTTGCACTGGTAGCGATTCAAATTCTGGACGGGGTTGGAGCTGGCATCTTCGGCGTGGTTTCTGTCCTCGTGATTGCCGATCTCACGCAAGGTTCGGGACGTTTCAATCTCACGCTTGGGGCCATCAGCACGGCGGTTGGTATCGGGGCTTCGTTTAGCCAGGTCATCGCCGGTTCCATCGTCCATCACTTTGGCTCCAGAGCAGGTTTTCTATTTCTGGCAGGAGTGGCGGCGGTTGCACTCTGCATTCTTTACTGTTTCATGCCGGAAACCCGTGATAAACAATTCCTGAGAACGACTTAACCAAGCACCAATGCTATGACCACTATCCTCATGCTAACCTGTTCAAACATCTTCATGACCTTCGCCTGGTATGGCCACCTGAAATATGGCCATCATTGGCCGCTGTGGAAGGCGATACTGGTTTCCTGGTGTATTGCGCTGCTTGAATATTGCCTGGCAGTGCCGGCGAATCGCCTTGGCTACGGCCAGTTTTCAGGGTTCCAGCTCAAGATTGTTCAGGAGGTCATCACCATCACCGTATTCATCGTGTTCGCCTTGACTTTCTTGAAGGAAAAACTCGCGTGGAACTATCTCGTGGCGTTCGCCTTTCTCGGTGTGGCCGCGTTCTTCGCTTTTGCGTTCAAGGCACCTTCACACCCCGCCTAAGCGTATATTTGCCAAAGCGAACTGAAAAAAGCTGATTCAAATCATTATTTGGGGCGTTCGCAACCATACCTCTTCAATTGCAAATTGCAGTTTTTAGACAGTTGGAAAAGGCAACTTGCAAGGTTCAATACTGTTCAAGACATCAAATCCCTGCTGGATAGTGACTTTTGGAGGTGGCATTGGCTATGCTCCAGCTAATGCTTCCGTTGCAAGGGTTTCTATGTCGAATCATCTGGACTATTTATCGTTGATGGAGGCATCCATCAGGCAGAAGCTTAAATGCCATATTACCCATTGGAAAACTGTTCCCGTGCATGAAAGGCTTGCGGAGAAGACCATTTGGCAAGGCAATATCGAAGTATTCGATCTCGAAGGTCATGCGGAGGCCAAGAAATGTTACGCCTGGTTTTATTACGAACAGGGCAAAAGCGTGCGGTACGTGGTGGTGCTCGAAAGCCGCCTGGTTAAGTCACCCGAAGAGGCGGTCAAGTCCGCGATTTTTTTTGACGTACAACCCTTGATGAATCCCGGCACAAACCCCCTGCCCCAAGCTTAGAGCATTGACAGGAATTATGTAGTCCTGCGCAGCGAGAAGTCTTGGAGAGGCATCGGCGAGGGATCATGGTCATTGAGACCAGCAGGAATGAACGGATCGAAACGATGGGACGGGGTTGGGAATTACGGACGAGTGTAGTTCTAACGGCGTTGAGTGGGAATGTTGACTGCACAATACTGACGTGGCGATCGGTATCTATTTACGGGTGTCAACCAGCTTGTGGTCGGCCATTTCCCAACCTCCACCAAGCGATTTGTAGAGAGCAATCAAGTTGATCGCCGTATCCTGATCGCTGCCGGCCAATTCATATTCTGCGGCGTCCAGGGCTTTTTCAGCCTCCAGCACAGCGAAGTAATCTGCCACTCCCTGATTATAAAGCTGTTGGGAAAGCGCCAAAGTCTTCTGATCGGCAGTGGTTTCGTCCACGACCGATTGCCGGTGCATTTGTGCCTGGGCGTAAGCTACCAGCGCGGTTTCAACTTCTTTCAGCGCATTGAGCACAGTCTTCTGGTATGCCGCCGCCGCCTGATCTGTTCTGGCCCGTTCGATTAAAACTTGCGAACGCACTTTGCCCGCGTCGAACACCTTCCACGTGATGTCCGGCCCCACCGAGTAATAACCGCTGGCGGCATTGAAGACGGAATTGAAATTCAAGCTTTCCAGCCCAGTGAGGCCGGTCAGGTAGAAGTGAGGATAAAGGTCCACTTTCGCAGCTCCGATCCGGGCGGTGGCAGCCGCCAGCAGGC
Organism: Verrucomicrobiota bacterium; assembly: GCA_050008355.1. GTDB lineage: Bacteria > Verrucomicrobiota > Verrucomicrobiia > Limisphaerales > UBA11358 > UBA11358. The sequence goes on along the minus strand of JBEKMT010000069.1, from coordinate 5,169 downwards.
GTTCAGCAACACGAATATCGGGCCGACGTAGCAGCAGATCTGACGGCAGTCCCACTGGTACCTCCGGGGAAGCAGCCAGCTGAACCGGTTGCGGCTGGTCAAGTTCTGCCAGCAGATCTTCCGGTTTACGGCCGACCAGCGCGCCGATCCGGTAAATCGCGGCGTGTTCATCCGTCACCAGCGGAGACAGCTGAGCTTCGACGGCCGAGAAATCCGCCTGTGCCCCGGACACCTCCTGACTGGAGCTCAGGCCGGCATTGAATCGCGACTGAGTCAACGTCAACAGAGTGCGCCGAACCGAAAGATCATCGCGAAGGACGGTCAACTGTTTTTGCACGGACCGGAGTTCGATATAGTTACGTGCTATCTCGGCAAACAAAGACAAAGCGACATCATGCCGGGACTCTATTTCAGCTTGATACGATGCGTTGGCCGACTCGACGTTGCGGCGGATGCCGCCGAAAACATCGATCTCCCACGAGGCGTCGAATCCAGCCTGCCAGAGGTCGCTGTCCTCGCCCGGGCCCAAGCCTCCGGGAGAAACACCGATGGGAACATTGAGGCTGCCGTGATTCCGATTGTAGAAACCTCCAGCGTCCGCAGTGGGGTACCGGTCCGCAATCGCGATCCGGCGCAAGGCCCGGGCTTCACGAACACGAGCGTCCGCCATCGCCAGATCAGGGCCGGAACGAACAGCCTCCTGCATCAGCTCATTCAAGGTGGCATCCTGAAACACCGTCCACCAAGCATCCACTGGTACGCCCGCGGAATTGGTCAAAGCGGGTGTGGGGACCGTTTCGGAAAAGTGCGCCGGGACGGCCGGGTGCGGGATTTGGTAGTCAGGACCGACGGCACACCCGGCCGAAATCAGCAGGGAGAGGGCCAACAGAGTGACACCACCGAAACTTGCTCCAGCCGCCAGAGAGGTAGCGAGCCACGAACATGCATAACGTTTTGGATTGGCCGGTGTCAATGGGACTCCTCTGAAAAGTAGACGCGGGTTTCCACCGACATACCCGGCGCCAGATAAGGCAATACGTCGGCAGGATGATCAAAGACAATTTTGACCGGTACCCGCTGGACGATTTTGATGAAATTGCCGGTGGCGTTCTCCGGCGGCAACAAGGCGAAACGCGAGCCGGTGCCGCGTTGGATGCTGTCGACGTGGCCATGCAATCTGACGTTCGGAAAGGCATCCACACGCACCAGCACTTTTTGGCCGGGCCGCATACGCTTCAATTGGGTCTCTTTATAGTTGGCGACGACATACAAATCGTCGGGCACGATGGAGAACAAGAGCTGGCCTGGCTGCACATAATCGCCCTGCTCGACGCCCTTGCGGGTGATGGCACCAGAAACCGGGGCAAAAATCTTGGTGTAAACCAAATCCAATTTTGCGCGGTCCAGCAACGTGCGCGCCTGTTCCACCAAATTGGCGTCCGTTTTCTCCTCCGCCCTTGCCAATTCCACCTGGGTGGAGGTGGCAGCGGCCTTCATTTGTGCCGCCTGAAGCGCCGCCTGCGTCCCGTCGGCGGCGGCATGGCCGGCATCGAGTCTCTCGCTGGAAACGGCCCGACTATCGGAGACGGCGAGCAATCGTTTCAGGTCCAAGGCGGCAAGCGTGGCGCTGGATTGAGCCTGGGCGACATTGGCCCGGGCTTCGTCCGCGTTTGCCACAGCGACGGCAACCGACGAGCGAGCCTCGTTCAGTTTGCTTTGTGCCACCTGAAGCCCGGCTGAATCAATATTGGATTCGACAAGATAATCCCGCTGGTCCAACTCAAGCAACAGGTCGCCGGCCTTTACCCGGGTATTGTCGTCAACGATCAAAGTTGAAACGTAGGCGGGCAACTTGGGCATGATGGACACGATGTGCGCCTCGACGTATGCATCATCGGTTTCCTGTTCAAAAATGCCGGGGAGAAAGAAATAAAGGATGATGCTCAATACAATTGCAGTCGCCAGAATGCCCAGGCCGTATTTCGCCAGAAATTTGCGGGGCGGTAAGGCGGCGACCGGTGGTTGAGCAGGCGGGGTGGCCGGAGGTTGAGCGGGCGTCGTCAGCGGAGATTGAGCGACCGGGGTTGGCTGGCCGGCCTTATTTTCAGGTGGTGGTGTTTCGCTCATGAGACGGTTGATCAAGAGGATTGACCGGCCAGGCCGGGATGCGTTCCGGTATTGGGGCGGAGATTGATGGCGGGTTTGGCAGGTGAAGGTCCGGCCACGGGAGCGACAAGAGGAACCAAACACAGCGCGACCAGACCAATCAAGGCCATGAACAGAAAGGCATCCGCGAAGCTTAGGGTGTCGGCCTGGTTTGAACCGATCTGATCCAGGAGCCGAAGGGCTGAGGCATGGGCGGCGACGGTGCCTTGTCCCAGACGTGTGGCCAGATAACTGTTCATGCCGGATAACCAGTCCTGGGTTTGCACGCTGGCCGTACGCACATGTTCAAACAAACGGGAAGAGTGCAGTGTCTCCCGCCATTCAATCAGGATGGTCAGGCAGGCGACGCCGAGGGAAGCCCCGAACTGCCGGAAAGTCATGTAGAGTGAAACCCCGTCCAGCAACTGGTTTTGTTCGACTCTCGCGACAGTGCCGCTGCCTACTGCCGGCAGCAGTGGGGCCAGGCAAAATGCGTAAAGGAGCAATGGCAGAACGTAGTAGCCATCCGGTGTTTCCGTGGTCAGCAAGCGGTTCAGCAGGAGCATGGAGAAAATGAGCATGCCCATGGCAATGGCGATGGCTTTTCGCTGTCCAATTCGGGAAATCACCGAAGGTACGAATGGCCGGATGATCGCGGCCGCGAGCGCATAAACGCAGATCAACTGCCCGGTCTGGGTGGCGCTATGGGGTGCGGAGTCTGTATGGCGCAAAAATCTCGGGAGCACATAGAGGCTGCCGGACAAAACCATTCCAGTGCAAACCCCAATCAGGGTGGACGCCATAACGTGGCGATTGGCGAGGAGTCTAATGTCCAGCAGGGCATAACGATTCTTCGGATGCAACTGCCAGAAAACGAACCCAACAAACGATACGAAGCCGGCGCAGGCCAGAAGCCGAATGCGGGAAGAGCCAAACCAGTCGTCAATGTAGCCGCGGCTCAAAATGATTTGCAAACAAATCGCCCAGGTAGCCAGCAGCACGAGACCGAGCCAGTCTGTGTTTTGCAGGCGGGCGGATCTGGCGGGAGGGAAGTCGGGGAACACCCTTGATAAAATCCAAAGGGCACCGGCCGCCAAAACCAGGTTGGGCAAAAAGATCAACCGCCAATTGTAATGATCCGTCACGTAGCCGCTCACCAGCAAACCGGCGGCGCTGGCCAGGTAAAGCCCGGTCGAAACGCGCATCAGGGAGAGGCTGCGCTGAGGTTTGGACAAAAGCAGATAAATGGCGGCACGCCACCAGACCACCAGGCCGGCACCGGCAGCGCCCTGCACCGCTCGCCAGATCAGCATGACGCCGAGAGTAGGTGCGAGCGAACAGCCGATGGCCGACACGGCAAATAATACCACGGTGGCCATGAAGAATCGTTTGTAACCAAAATGCCCGGCGGCCCAAATGGAAACCGGCACCCCGAGAAACAAGGCGCTGCTGTAAACGGTAAGCATCCAGCTGGCTTCGTCCGGCGAAACTCCCAAAGTGCCGGCGATATCCACCAAGACCAGGTTCATGCTGTCAAAAGTGTAAAATTCCATTCCGGTGGCAAGCGCCAATCCCAGCAGCAACATCCGGCTCTGCAGCGGAGTAAATGCAAATCCGCTGCCTGAGAATTGTGGTTGTGTGACTTCTACTGATTGTTTGAGAAAGCCAAACATTTGATCAATATGGCATCCGCCAGTCTATTGGGAAGCTTTGCTCGAAGCGGCAAGCAGCCTTTTCTTGAGCATCGGCTTCAGGAGTTGGGCCGATGTGCCTTCGGGTCTTGTGTACATGATGTGTTCCTTTCCTAATGCTGAATTGAGTTAGCGCGGCACGTTAACGCGAGGCAATTCTGCGAGACGGCCACATCCGTGTCAACTTAGCCTCGGTTCAGTGAAAGTTGTACGAAAGCAAATTTCCCGGACAGATCCGCGGCACCTTCACCGGGTACCGCTAAAAACCGTGCCAGCATCAAGGCTCGTCGGCAAGAGGTGAAGTCGTCTTGGCCAGACCCCTTGTTGCCCGGCCTGATTTAACAATCTTTCATGCATAGGTTCGTGGATGCCGACCGCCAACATCAGGCTGTCGAAAATGTAGCACCGGTGAACGTTCTGAACGCTTCACCGGTGATTAACCGTGGCCTTCTGCCACCGCAACTCTTGTTGCGCTGATTTTGGACTTTAATTGGAGGAGGCAGCAGCTTTCTCAATTACTTCAGCGACTTCTGCCGGTTTGGAAACGTAGATGGCATGGCTGCCCGGCACCTCGGTCACCTGCGCTTTGGCGCGTCCAGCCATCGCCCGTTGAGCGGGTGGTGGAATCATCTTGTCTTCAGTGGCGACAAGATAATGGCTCGGCCTGGTCTTCCAAGCCGGGTCCGTCACCGCGCCGGCCAGAGCATCAAGTCCCCAGGGTACCTGGGAATCGGCCATGAACGAAGCCAAGTTTGGTTCAACGTCCGCAGCGAAAGATGCCGCAAACCTGGCACGGTCCAGGAAAAGATAACCGTCTTTGGGAGGCAAAATCGGCGGCACCGGTGCGCCGGGCGGAGGGTTCGCGATCAGGGAGGAGACAGATTCACCCTTATCAGGGGCGAAGGCCGTGATGTAAACGAGGCTTGAGACTTTTGGGTGGGTTCCTGCCTCGGTAATCACGACGCCGCCATACGAATGGCCGACCAGAACAACATCACTGTTTGCGCTGTCAATCGCGGCCTTTGTGGCCGCAACGTCATCGGCCAGAGACTTGGTGGGGTTTTGGACGATTAAGACGTTATAGCCTTTCTTCTTGAGAATGTTGTATACGCCTGCCCAGCCGGAACCGTCCACGAAACCACCGTGAACAAGAACAATCGACTTGTTGGAATTGCCACCATTGCCCGGCTGCTGATTTGATTTCTGGGTATTCATAATTCTTGCCTTTCTATTTGAATGTTTTCTTTGTTTCGTTGGCGCTCGCCAACCTTGAAGAAACCTTACCAGCGTCATCATGAAGCGACCAATACCACCTTTCTTTGGCGGCGATGCC
>JBEKMT010000068.1:0-22726 GCA_050008355.1 Verrucomicrobiota bacterium | reverse complement strand
GCGAAATCGCCGTGGAATGAAGTCGGGAGAAATCCCGACCGCGCGCTGCGGCGCAACATGGAGTTAATAATGTCGTTGCTGACATCGGGAAGCAGCATGTCCAACAGGACAAGCTGGGTGCGGAAAACATCCCACAAAGCAGGACTCTCCATGTTTTTAAAATCAGCGCCAGCGTCACTGGTAACGCACGGAAACCAGAACTGCCGGAAGAGGCAGGAATAGAACAGCTCTTTTTCCCTCTCGGTTCCACCGGTCACCTGAATTTTGTTAAGAATCGATTCCCAGGACTTGCTGGCCTCTTTCTGAACCTGATGGAAACTCTTGCCGGCAATCTCAACTTCCAGGTTGTGTTTTGCTGCTGCGATACTGGTATAGGAAAGGGCGATTTTCACCTCCAAAGGTTTGTCTTCGTTTTCAAAGCTGATTACGGAGACATCAATCTTGCCGCTGATCCTCCTTTGGCCGCCGGCTCCTTGGCCGGAGCTTGGAGTATTGGGACTGCTGGGATTGCGCTTGTAGAGGTCGATGCTTTTGATGCGGTGATTCATCACCGCATAAAAATACAAACCGCCCTGCCTTCCCGAAACGGCATTGTCGCCCGCCGGTTGCAAATCCCAACTGCTGCTGCCGCCGCCTGCGTGTACAAGGTCAAATGCGAGTTTCTTCTCCTGTCCCCCCTGATAGGTGAATCTATAATATGCACAGCGCTCGGTGGCGGTAAGCTCTGCATTGATGTGGTAGCGCTCCAGGAAAACCTGATAATAGCCGGGGTGGGCTGATTCGTTGGAGTGGCTATATTTCGAGGCGAAATCATCGGCGGTGAAACCGCTGCCTTCAAGCGGCATAATGGGAATGTTCTGTTTTCCCCACTGCGTGTCGCTCGTCTGGGCGAAGGCCTTGATCGTGTCCACTTCGTATTCATATCCGCTGCCGCTGCCGTAAGTAGTGATGGGTACTGCCTTAACCATCGCAAATGGCACGGTCGCTGCAGGCGCGTTCAGGCCGTTCCAGGTGCGCCAGGGAGGAACATAGCCGAGGTCGGCGCTGTTGGTCAGAACGGTTGTTCCAAGCAAGGGATTCGCATAGTCCACCGGCTGCTTATGAGCCTGCGCAAAGCAGGTCGCAAGCAGCATCAAGCCGAGAGAAAGAATCGGTTTAATCATAGATGTTGGCATGAACGACTCGAGTATCTTTTTTTATTTAGACGGTGTCGAACCGTCATTTCAGATTCAGCTGTCTAGAACATCGCCGCCCGATGAGCATTAATTCATTCCTGACACCACCGACAAAATCTGTCGGCCATAACCAGCGATCTCACCCAAGCCGTCGCTTCCACACCTATTCCTCCTAACAAAATCAAAAATGTTGTTGACCGAACCGGAAATCTGTACTAGTGTAATAGTACAATAATTAAATAGTACAAAAGCGATGAATACAGGGCACATATTGGACGATTGGGAAGTTGAATATAGTTCGGGCATCCCGGTTTATCGGCAGATCATTAATCAGGTTTGCGGCGCGGTGGCGGCGGCGGCATTTAAACCGGGTGACCAATTGCCCACTATTCGTGCGTTGAGCGAGCGGCTGAAAGTGAATCCGAATACGGTGGCAAAGGCTTATCGCGAGCTGGAGTTGAAGGGAGTCATCAGCAGCGAGCGTGGGAGCGGTTCCTTCGTCAGTGAGGGCCCAAATGGATCGCCGGTCAAGGCACAGCCGCCAGCGTTCGCTCCCGTGACTGTACTCACCTCTGTGCCCGGACCTGACTCCGGTTCAAAAAAGACCCGTCTTAAAAATCTATATAATAAACTGTTGGCCGACATGGCCGGCAGCGGCGTCACCGAACACGAACTGTTAAGTTATATCAAAGAAAACAACCCCTGAACCCTATGAAAACGAAGTTCCAACAAAGCTGGCAGCTATTCAAGGCTTCCCTCACGGCCACCCTCAAGTATCGCAAACTGCTCTGGTTTCCGCTTCTGACAACGATGCTGACGATTATCATTGCCTTTTTCTTTTTGTCCGTGTTTTTGATTCCAGTGGTGCTTCATCACACCGGTTATAGTGTCGATCAAAAGCAACACTGGGTGGCCCTGAAGGATTATTATCTTCCGGGTCTGGCGACTCAGCCCAAGCCCGGCGCCCCCGCAAACGGCGCTGTTGATACCCTCAATACTGTGACCACCGGCCATTCTACGACCACAAACCAATCGTGGGTCGCGCGTTTCCCCGGCGCCTATCTGTTCATGGTCGCGATGTATTTCATCTCAATGTTCCTGGCGACCTTCTTCAACGTCGCATTTTACAGTGAGATTATCTCCGCCTTAAACGGTCAGGGAGTTTCCTTCCGTCGTGGTTTACGCACGGCGCGCAGCCGGCTGCCTTCCATTCTGGCCTGGTCACTGCTTGCCGGGGTGGTGGGATGGGCGATTCGTTCTATCGAGCAACGCCTGCCGTTCGCCGCCCGGATTGTGGCCGGCTTGGTCGGCGCCGCCTGGAGTGTGGCGGCCGTATTCGCGATCCCGGTGATCATCCGGGAGGAACCAATGCGCAACCCGGTTAAAATTTTAAAACAATCCGCGTTGACGTTGAAACGGACCTGGGGCGAAGGCCTCATCGGCTTCGTGGGATTTTCCGCGGCGGGCATGATTCTCTTTGGCTGTTCATTTCTGCTGCTTTTGATGGCGGCGGCACTCGCGCTGCTTCTCCATAGCGTTGTCCTGATCGGCATCGCCGCCTCGCTTTGGGTGCTCGGCTTGATTTGCCTGGCCTACATTTCCAGCGTGGCCCGGAACGTGTTCCGGTGCGCCCTCTATATGTATGCCAGTGAGGGCGTCGTGCCCGAACCCTACAATCCCGAGTTGCTGGATATGGCGTGGAAAGTCAGGAAGAGTTGAAGTGTTGATATAAAGACAAATCCGGTCTACCAACTCCGGCCACTGACAGAAAGGGCTGAACCGGCAAACCGCGCTTTCTGTCTGGCCAGATGTCGAAAGAATATTCATCCCAACTGCTGCGTCTTTTCTTGGCGATCACTATTCCGCCAGACGTGTGCAACAGCGTAAAAAGTGCTCAAAACCAATTGCGGCAACACACTCCCGCTGGCTTGATTCGCTGGTCTCGACCAGAGCAATTTCACATCACGTTGAAATTTCTTGGCGATGTGGCATCGGATGGCCTCGATGAGCTTGAAAATTCCGTGTTCCATATTTGCCGCGTTTGTCCGGTCTTGAATTTGTCGGCGCACGGAATTGGATTTTTCCCGAACTCGCGGAAACCAAGCGTGGTTTGGGTGGGAGCAGAAGATGACGAAGGAAAACTGGCTGAACTCCAGCGATTGTTGGAAGAGTCCTTGCGGCCGTTTTTAACCTTGGCCAAACCGGAAAAATTCACCGGCCATATCACTTTAGGACGTTTCCGGCCAGGGCCCCATTCGACCATTGAGAATTTAATGAAATGTGCCATGGCTCTTCGCGAACAACACTTTGGCAACTGGCTCGCAACCGAAGTGCAGATTGTTCAAAGCGAACTGATGGCAACCGGTGTGATACATACCCCGGTTAGATCGTGTCCTTTGATGCAGAAAGTATGATCCGTTGGGTCCGCGCCCTTACTTTGGCTCCGCCCAAGCCAGACCATCCGCACCCCTGCCGGCGGTAATTAGTTTTTCAACAGTGAAATTCTCCAGGTTAATTACCGCCACCTGGCGGCTGGCGTCACAGGAAACATAGGCGAAGCGACCATCGGGTCGAACGAGAACTTCCTGTGGCGATTTCGGCACCGCCAGAGTTTGCACGACAATCATTTTTTGCAAATTAATGAAGGCGATTCGATCGATGGCGTTCAGCGCCACAATCAGCCACTGGCCATCCGGCGTGGTCGCCGTGCCATAACCGGTGCCGGGCATATCAATCCGTTTCACTACCTCGTTTTTCTGAGTGTCAATCACCGCGAGTTGGGGTTTGGTTTGGTCGGAGGTGAAAACCCATTTGTCATCACGCGAAATGGAAATGCGCTGAACAGTTTTTGAAACGGGAATGATTTTAATTGTATTGCCCTTTCTCATATCCAGCACCGAGACGGTTCCCGGCCCGACGTTCGCGGTATAGCCTGCAGTTCCGTCGCTGCTGATGACGAGCATGTGGGATTCCGGCTGGCCAGTCTGGACCGCGCCCACCACCTGGAGAATATTCGGGTCAATGATGGAAATGGTATTCTCCAGTTCGGTCGTGACGTAAAGCATCCCATTTTTGGGACCGAGCCTGGCACAGTGCGGTCTCACGCCCCGGCCAAAATCAACAGTTCCGACGATGGCGTGTTTCTCCAGATCAATGACGCGAATGAGGCTCCCGTCTGTGCCGGGATGGCCAACCCCGGAATCTCCATAAATGGGAACGTATGCGAATTTGCCGTCGGGGGACGCCACCACTTCGTGTCCGGTCACACCCTCTTCCGGCACGGCGGCCAACTGTTCGCCCGTCGACGGGTTAATGATGGACAGGGTGCGATCTCCCTTGTTGGCGACCAGGAGCAATCCCTCAGGACGGGCCGCAATCGCGAACAAACCGGCCAGGGCAACGGTCAGAAAAAACTTTCTCCCGCTCCGAGAGAGTAATGAAAGCCAGTTTGACGAGGGTGGCGAGCCTCCGCCGACAAGAGTCCGCGAACGAATGAGCATGGGCGATTGCATTTCCCACCCAGCATGCCGCGAGCCGGATAAATATTCAACCTTGCGCTGTCGGGCTAAACGGAAGAGTCAGCATTCCCCACCAGCCGCACGACAATCAAATCCGGCCTTAAAACACCTCAGTTTTCAGTCCGCTGACTTCGCGGACGCGTTGAGCAATCTGCGAAAGAGTCTTTAACGGCAGGTGAGCACAATCGGAACGTGCTGACGGATGCGAGGCGGAATAAATTTGCACCAGTGGAATTTTTGCCCCCGCCTTTCGCAGATCATTCAGTCGCTCGGCATATTGTTCAATCTCTTCGACTGACGGCTCTTGGTGGTTCAAGAGTGCAAAAAGGCTTTGAATGATTACGGGTCGTTGCCGGGCGACCAACAGGATGTTGTCCAGGATTTTGTCGAGCAAACAGTCCGGATGGTTTACATCCTCCATGTGGTGCTGAGTTCCAGCCTCCATTTTGACCCAGATTTCATCCTGCGGGGTCAGTAGTTTCAAACCATCCTGCACTTGTGGTACGTCCAGTCCGGTGCCATTGGTAATCAGTACAATCTTGAAAAAGGGAAGTCGCCCCAATGCGCGGATGTGAACGACCGCGCGGACCGCCTCCAGGAAATTTGGGCACAGTGTCGGTTCGCCATCGCCACTCAAGGCAACCAACCGCAAATGCAACATATTTGGCGGCAAGTTGCGGTAAGAATAAAAGTTGGAGAGATCGCGGGATTGAGCCAGCAGTAGCAGCCGCTGCAATTCATCCGCCATCACCTCCACATCCAGGGCCGTCTCCCGGGAAGTCACCTTGCGATCCACCTCACAATATTCGCAGTCGAAATTGCAAAACTTGTCCGGATTCATGTTCACTCCAATGCACAGCCCGTTTGCGCGCGGCGACACCAGCGCATAAACAAAACGATGCCCCAAGGTTTCCTGCAGGGAACCAAACGGAGGCTCTGACAAGCCGGAAAGTGACATAATCGCTCGTTTCGATGAATCCGATGTTATTCCAGTTGTCATCTGCCGGGAACCGCATCGAGGAGGTGGACATTCCAGCTTGATTTGCATGGCTCACTTTTGCCGCGAACAAATCCATATTCGCGTTCCCGCGCCACCAATACTTGGCACGGCTCAAGACGAATTGAATAACCGGAAACGCTGTCAACAAGGGCCTCCCAACCTGTGGCATTATTAACCGGAATCGCGTGCCCCGGGGCCCGTCGAGCATTGAATTGTCTGACAAAGGAAATCGCATATGCGAAGGTTTCTCTCAGAAAATCGGGAAAATTGACTGGCGCCGGAATCTTTTTCATTGACCTTAAACTACTCCTTCACTCTCTGACGGGCTGCTCACATTTTGTTGGAAGCGCATTTTTTCTTGCCAGTCTCCAATGGGATAAACCGCAGGTTTTTAATTGGATTTCAGGAGCGGGATTTATGAGTTCACCGTAAATTTGGAATGCACTTCCCTCGACCGTTGCGCCCGTTGGCGATTGGTCTTGAAGCCCGCGACTTCGTCGAGCACAACTCCTTTGGCGGAAAAGTTCCCGGTTGAAACAACTTTTGCCTTTTAATGACCAGGGTGTAGGCAAAGGAACCAATCAGAACACTTTGGCCGCCTGTCAAAGAAAATTCTGCCGGAGCTTGCCGCGAAAACAACACCGCTATAAACGCTTTGTTTAATGCGGGGACCGCCACGAATTTGTTGGTATAAAGAGCGGGTCAGTCTCGGGGGCGCTCGCAAAACGCAGAGCCCCCGATTCCTGCCATCTCCCCAGGGCATCTGGCCTGAGGCGGGGACGATGATGCAGGAGCCCTGATCACAATCCATTCAACACATCAATCAATTGGCGCAACCGGCCGTAATCGCGGCGATTGAAATTGAAAGCGATGCGCTTCAAGTCGAGTTTGTCTTTGCTCTCGACTTCCTCAAGCGTCGGTTCGATGTTTTGAATTTTGCCTTCGATGATGATGTCGGCGAAATCTTCGTTCATCGCGGCGATCGCGGTTTCGCTCGGCGCATTCTTCAACCGGATCACCAGCAGTTCCCGGACGAAGCGGCTGGATTGGTAGTTGCGATAAAACCGCTTGATAATCCGGACCGCTTCCTCAGTACTGTCGGTGATTCGGTAAAGGCTCAAGTCGTCGGGCGAAATGAGTTTGTTGCGCAACAATTCTTCGCGGACATGGATGTCCCAGGTTTTCCAATAAGTGCCGCCGGGCTTTTCCACCAGCACGAGCGGCATGAGCTGCGCTTTGCCGGTTTGCATGAGCGTGATCGCTTCGTAACCCTCGTCCAGCGTGCCGAAACCGCCGGGGAATAGAACGATGGCGTCCGAGTGCCGGATGAAAATGAGTTTGCGCGTGAAAAAATATTTGAACGTGATGAGCTTCTTGTCCTCCGCGATGACGGGATTGGCGCTCTGTTCCCACGGTAGGCGGATGTTCACGCCAAAGCTGTTGGCAGGCGTGGCCCCTTCATGTCCGGCCTGCATGATACCTGGTCCCGCGCCGGTAATGACCATGAACCCGGCTTGAGTGATTTTCTTCCCGAAATCGACCGCCTGTTGATATTCCATGCTTTCAGGTTTCGTCCGGGCGGAACCGAAGATCGAAACTTTCCGGATTGCAGCATAGGGCGCGAACAGACGGAACGAGTAGCGCAATTCGCGCAAGGCAGTCTGGATGACGCGCACGTCGCCGGTGTCCTTGACGTCGGTAAGGAGTTTCAGCCCGTTCTCGATGATGTCGGCGACCTCGTTTTCGTTGAAGCCACCACCTTTGAATTTGATGAGCTCCAGGATGCGCTTGGTCAGTTCAGGGTCCGCCGGGGGTTTTACGATCCGTTTCATGTTCTAGTAACGCAAACAATAACTGCGAAAATGCAAAAGGCAACCTGCGGGTAATGGCGGAATTGTAAAAACCTTGCATCATCCCGGTTTCATTCCGCCTTCGCTGCTTGCTTCGGTGCGGTAAGCTGTGGCTTAATTGAGCTCCGTGAAAATCATTGGAATTATTCCCGCCCGGTTTGCCTCGACGCGGTTCCCCGGCAAGCCGCTCGCATTGATCGCCGGCAAGCCGCTCATCCAGCATGTTGTCGAGCAATGCCAGAAAGCCCGTTCCCTGCAAGCAGTCATCGTGGCGACGGACGATACGCGTATCTGGGAGGTGGCGCAGAATTTTTGCCGCGTGGAAATGACTCGCCCGGAGCACCCGAGCGGCAGCGACCGGATCGCGGAAGTCGCGGAGCGAAGCGATGGTGACGCAATTTTGAACATCCAGGGCGACGAGCCGTTGATCGAACCGGACGTGATTGACGCGGTGGCAAACGCTTTGGGGCAGAACGAAATGTCCACGGCGGCCACGACAGTGCGGAATCCTGCGGAATACGACAATCCAAATGTCGTAAAAGTCGTTGTCAACGCTGCCGGTCGCGCGTTATATTTTTCGCGGCGCACGATTCCGTATCTGCGCGAGGCCGCCAACCGTCCGGTGCCGGAGCAGTTGGCGGCGTTTCCTTTTTTGAAGCACCTTGGCATTTATGGTTATCGGCGCGAAACGTTATTGCGCCTGGTGAAATTTCCGGTGTCACCGCTGGAACACGCCGAGAAACTGGAACAGCTGCGTGCTTTGGAGAACGGGATCGGCATTGCGGTGGTAAAAGTGGATTACGACAGTGTCGGCGTGGATATGCCGGAAGACGTGTCAAAAGTGGAAGCTATCATCAACCACAGATGAAAAACGGTTAATGCCGATTTTCAGTGCTTGACTGGAAAAATTCGATTTGAAATGAAGTTTATATTTGTAACCGGTGGGGTGGTGAGTTCGCTCGGCAAAGGACTGACCGCGGCGGCGCTCGGCACACTGCTCGAAAATCGCGGCCTGAAGGTCGCGCTCCAAAAATTCGACCCGTATCTCAACGTGGATCCGGGCACGATGTCACCGTATCAACATGGCGAAGTCTATGTGCTGGATGACGGCGCCGAGACGGACCTCGACCTCGGCCATTACGAACGCTTCACGAACGTCAAGTTGACGCGCTTGAACAACCTGACGAGCGGCCAGGTCTACCAGACCGTGCTGAACAACGAGCGCGAGGGAAAATATCTTGGCAAAACCGTGCAGGTGATCCCGCACGTCACGGATGAAATCAAGAACCGCATCCACGTGCTGGCCGAAAGAAGCGGCGCTGACGTGGTGATCACCGAAATCGGCGGGACAACGGGTGACATTGAGGGGTTGCCGTTCCTGGAGGCGATCCGCGAATTCGCTCTGGAAGTTGGCTACAACAATGCCATCTTTCTCCACGTCACCTATGTGCCCTTTATCAAGGCGGCGGGAGAGTTAAAAACCAAGCCAACGCAGCAATCGGTCGCCAAATTGCGCGAAATCGGCATTGCGCCGCACGTTCTGGTCTGCCGCTGCGAGCGTCCGCTCGACAAGGATTTGCGCCAAAAAATTTCCATGTTCTGCAACGTTCCGCTGGAGGCCGTCATTGAGGAAAAGGATGTGGACCATTCCATTTACGAAGTGCCGTTGATGCTCCAGCGCGAGCGAATGGACGACCTGATTTGCCGCCTGTTGCACCTTACCACGCCCGCGCCGAACATGTCGCATTGGCAGGAAATCATCCGCAAACTCATCGCCCCGCAGCATCGCGTACGCATCGGGGTGGTGGGGAAATACATCGAATTGCAGGACGCTTACAAGTCGGTTTACGAGGCGATCATCCACGGTGGCGTGGCGAACGATTGCGGCGTGGAAATTGTGCAGGTGGATGCCGAGGATATTGAAAAGAACGGCGTGCAAAAAACCCTGAGTGGCCTGGGCGGTATCCTGGTGCCGGGTGGATTCGGCGAGCGCGGCGTCGAAGGCAAGATCCAGGCGGCGCAATATGCCCGCGAAAATAAAATCCCCTATCTCGGCCTTTGCCTGGGCATGCAGATCGCAACGATTGAATTCGCACGAAACGTTTTGAAGCTGCCCAAAGCTCATTCAACGGAATTTGACCCGAATACTCCGAACCCGGTTATCGCCATGCTGGATGATCAGAAGCGGGTGACCAAAAAAGGCGGTACGATGCGGCTTGGCGCGCAGGCCTGTCAGCTGGCGATGAATACCAGGGTGGCACAACTCTACGGTTCATTCATCATCCACGAACGTCATCGGCACCGGTACGAATTCAACAATGCATACCGCGAAAAATTTGAAAAGGCGGGTTTTGTCTTCAGCGGCGTTTCGCCGGACGGCAAGCTGGTGGAAGTCATCGAAATCCCCGAACATCCCTTTTTCATCGCGAGCCAGTTTCATCCTGAGTTCCAGAGCAAACCGCATCAGCCGCATCCGCTGTTCAAGGGCTTTATCTCTGCGGTGCACCAGCATATTCATAAGAAGCCGCTGTGAATCTTTTCGAAAGCATGGGGTGACGTGATCGTGGCTGGAAGCAATGATCGAGGTTTTTGCCGAAAAAGCCGGCCATACGTCGTGACCGACAACCTTTGAGTGTTTTTTATGAGATGGCCTGCCCGCCAAATCGCCGCAAGAGTTCCGATTGCCATAGCGGGTGCCGTGCCTGGTGGCCTTGATTTCCATGCATGGGAGCATCCGGCAAAAAGTGAATTCACCGGGAAAGGCCAAAATAACATCACGTTCATCCTTGAACGATAATTCATTACCCTCTTCTGACGTGACCTATTCCGAAGCCATCAAATTTCTTTACGGCCTGCAAGTTTTTGGCGCCAAGCCGGGACTGGAAAGCACAGTAGAACTCACCGCGCTCGCCGGAAATCCACAGGATCGACTCCGATTCATTCACGTTGCCGGCACCAATGGCAAAGGCTCAACGTGCGCAATGCTGGAAAGCATTTACCGTGCGGCAGGATTGCGCGTCGGGCTTTTTACCTCCCCGCATCTGGTTTCTTTTCGCGAACGGATCCAGGTCAACCGCCAGCTGATTCCTGAATCAGACATTGCGAGACTGGTGGCAGGATTGCGTGGTCTCCCCCGGCACGGCGTCGCGACGCTTTTTGAATTTACCACCGTGATGGCGTTGAAGTTTTTCACAGAGCAAAAATGTGATTTGGTAATTTGGGAAACCGGCCTCGGTGGAAGGTTGGACGCGACGAACATCGTTACGCCTCTGGCCAGTGTCATCACCAACATTGCGCTTGACCATCAGGAATGGCTCGGTGACACGTTGGAAAAAATCGCGGCGGAAAAAGCGGGCATTATCAAACCCGGAATCCCCGTCGTGACGGCGGTGAACGAATCTGCCGCCTTGGCCATCATCGCAAGGATCGCGCGCGAGCGCCATGCGCCGTTGACCGGAGTTAAGGTCGCCGACCAAGGCAGCTCCGGTTTGCCACAAGATTTGCCCTTGGCGGGGGAACATCAAAAACAAAATGCGGCGTTGGCGCTGGCGACCGTCGAGGTTTTGCAGCAGCACATCCCCGTTGCTGAAAAGGCCATCCGCATTGGGCTGGCCGAAGTGAGCTGGCCGGGGCGGTTGCAGTTGGTCCAGCGGGCAAACGGTCAAAAAATTTTACTGGATGGCGCGCATAATTTGGCCGGCGCGGAGGTGTTGGGGCAGGCCCTGGCGAAGCATTTTCCGGCAGAAAAGCGAACGCTCATTCTCGGAATCTTGCAAGATAAAGACTGGCGCCAGATTTGCCGGAAGCTCTCGCCGCTGGCCGGGAAAATTATTGCTGTTCCGGTCGCCAGCAAACGAACCGCAAGTCCGGACGAATTGGCAGCCGAGTGTCGAACGGCTAATCCGGGGGCGGAAATCGTGGTGGCTCAGTCTTTGAAGGAAGCGCTCCAGGCGAGTTCCCGTGACGAGTGCGTGGTCATCACCGGGTCGTTGTACCTGGCTGGTGAAGCACTGGAGTTGCTTAACCTATCGCCGGCAGGGGTCAGCGAACGAGGCCTGAACGAATGGGCAGCCAAGCGCTGAGACGATTCAATTGCTTAATGGTGCGTGTTAGGTCTGTTGATTATTCCTTCCGCCGCAGAATCATTCTTGATTCTAATAATTGTTGGATTATCATAAGTCACACTAAGAATCTGACCTATGTCTCTTTCAAGTTTGCCCGCTCAACGCCCATTTGGTGCCACCTCACGTCCAGACGCCTGGTGGATTCAGCCGCTCTTGGTTTTCCTGGGTTTTTCCGCCTTCATTGTCTATTCGACATGGGCGGCATTTAATCCGTTGTATGACGGCAATTGCGCCTATTGGTACGGCGGCAACGGCGCGAACTACTTGTCGCCTTTTTTCTCGCCGGAAATATTCGGTTATTCGCCGCACGCGCTTTTGGGAGTCAAACCAGCCTGGTGGCCAGCCTGGATGATTTTCTCGCCGGCGTTTTTTGTATTGTGGGTTCCGGCCGGTTTTCGTTTCACTTGTTATTACTATCGCGGGGCATACTACAAGGCGTTCTGGGCTGATCCGATCAATTGTGCGGTGGGCGAGCCGCGCAAACAATTCCTGGGCGAACGTTATTTTCCGCTGATCCTGCAAAATATTCATCGCTACTTTTTTTATCTGGCGGCGTTGTTCATTTTCCTGCTCGCGCATGACGCCTGGAAAGCGCTGTGGTTTACCGACGCGGCCGGCCAGCGGCATTTCGGCCTCGGCGTGGGTACCATCGTGCTGATTCTAAACCCGATTTTTCTGGGGCTGTACACTTTTGGCTGTCACTCGTTGCGCCATCTCATCGGCGGATTCCTTGACTCGAAATCTAAGGCGCCCACGTGCGCAAAGGCCTATGGTTGCGTGAGTTGTTTGAATAAGCGGCACATGCTGTGGGCTTGGATCAGCCTGTTCTGGGTCGGGTTTACCGACGTTTACGTTCGCCTCTGTGCGATGGGAAAAATCCACGACATCATTTTCTTCCAATTCTAAACCGCGAACCTATTTCCTGTGACTACCAATTACGAAACTCACGAATACGATGTGCTGGTGATCGGCGCTGGCGGCGCGGGTTTGCGCGCGGCCATTGAGGCCTCAGCGGCGGGTGTCAAGGTGGGGCTGATCTGCAAATCACTACTTGGAAAGGCCCACACAGTCATGGCCGAAGGCGGCATGGCCGCAGCCATGGGCAACGTGGACGACCGCGACAACTGGCGGGTTCACTTCGCAGACACCATGCGCGGGGGTCAATACCTCAACAACTGGCGCATGGCCGAATTGCACGCCATGGAAGCCCCGGCGCGCGTTCATGAACTGGAAGCGTGGGGCGCGGTTTTCGACCGCACCAGGGACGGCAAGATTTTGCAACGCAATTTCGGCGGACACCGTTATCCTCGCCTTGCACATGTCGGCGACCGCACCGGTCTGGAAATGATCCGCACCTTGCAGGACCATGGGATTCACCAGGGCATCAGCATCCACATGGAACACACGATGGTGGCCCTCCTGAAGGACGGGTCGCGGGTGGTTGGGGCATTCGGATACGACCGCGAACGTGGACGATTTCGAACTTTCAAGGCCAAGGCCGTCGTACTGTGCACGGGCGGTTTGGGCCGCGCTTATCGAGTGACCAGCAATTCTTGGGAAGGCACGGGCGACGGGGTTTCGCTGGCTTATCATGCGGGAGCGGAACTGCTCGACATGGAGTTCATCCAGTTTCACCCGACGGGCATGATCTGGCCGCCAAGCGTCATGGGTATTCTCGTGACTGAAGGCGTGCGTGGCGAAGGGGGCGTGTTGCGCAATAAGGACGGCAAGCGCTTCATGTATGACGATATTCCCGATAACTACAAGTCGCAGACATCGACCGACCCGGAAGAAGGCTGGCGCTACACTCAAGGCGACAAAGAAGCCAAGCGTCCGCCGGAACTTTTGACGCGGGACCACGTGGCGCGTTGCATCAACCGCGAAGTGAAGGCAGGTCGGGGCAGTCCGCACGGCGGCGTGTTTCTTGACATCTCCTGGATCAAGGAAAAAATCCCGAATGCCGCGGAACACATCAAAAAGAAACTACCTTCGATGTATCACCAGTTCATGCAGCTGGCCAATCTGGACATCACGAAGGAGCCGATGGAAATCGGCCCGACCACACACTACGCGATGGGTGGCATTCGCGTGAACGGCGATACTCAGGCGACGACTGTGGCCGGGCTTTTTGCCGCGGGCGAGTGCGCCGCCGGCCTGCACGGGGCGAACCGGCTCGGGGGAAATTCTTTGTCCGATCTGCTGGTCTTTGGCCAGCGCGCCGGTGAATTCGCCGCGAAGTATGCCAAGGAGAATGCCGCCGGTGCCATCGACGCGGCCCAGGTGGAAGCCGCCGCGCGCGAGGCTCTCAAACCATTTGATAACGGGGTGACCAGTGGCAACGCGGAGGGACCCTATCAAGTCCAATATGACCTGCAGGTGATGATGCAGGATCTGGTGGGCATTGTGCGCCGCGAGGAAGAAATGGTCAGAGCCCTTGAAGGCCTTGGCAAATTCAAGGCCCGTGCCGCGACCGTGGCGGTGCATGGTCACCGCGAATACAATCCAGGCTGGCATACGGCGATTGACTTGAAACATCTGCTCACCTGTGCCGAGGCGATAACGCTGTGCTCGCTGGACCGCAAGGAGAGCCGCGGCGGCCATTTCCGCGAGGATTTTCCGAACAAAGATCCCGAGGCGGCGAAGTATAATTCCGTGATTTTCAGGCAAACGGACGGTTCCATGAAATTGCGGCGGGAACCGATTCCCGCGATGCCTGAACACCTGAAACAAGTGATTGAGGAGATGAAGTGAATCCTTGAAGGAGAAGCGATTCAGGACGCATTGATTGAATGAATTAAAATGAAGACAGTCACTTTCAGAATCTGGCGCGGCGACGCGAACGGGGGTCAATTCGTGGATTACACCACGGAGATTACCGAGGGCCTGGTGGTGCTCGACGTCATCCACAAGATCCAGGCGACGCAGGCGAACGACCTCGCCTGCCGCTGGAATTGCAAGGCCGGCAAGTGTGGCTCGTGTTCGGCGGAAATCAACGGCATACCGAAGCTCATGTGCATGACGCGCATGGACACGTTGCCGACCGACAAGCCGATCACGGTTGAGCCAATGCGCGCATTTCCGAGCGTTCGTGACCTGGTGACAGATGTTTCCTGGAATTTCCGCGTCAAACAGAAAATCAAGAAATTCAAGCCGCGGGCGCCCGACGCGCCGGATGGTACCTGGCGGATGCAGCAGGAAGACATTGACCGCGTCCAGGAATTTCGTAAGTGCATCGAATGCTTCTTGTGTCAGGACGTGTGTCACGTCTTGCGCGACCACCACAAGCACGAAGAATTCATCGGTCCGCGCTTTCTCGTGTATACCGCCGCGCTGGAAATGCACCCGCTCGACACGGAGGACCGTTTGCCGGAGCTGAAGCAGTCTCAGGGTATCGGCTTCTGCAATATCACCAAGTGCTGCACGAAAGTCTGCCCGGAACACATCACCATCACGGACAATGCCATCATTCCATTAAAGGAACGCGTGGTGGACGAATTTTACGATCCCTTCGGCTGGCTCTGGAAGAAAATCCGCCCCAAAGGCTGACGGTCAACCTTCTGCCATCTTCAAGCCCGGAATTTGCCGCGGGCTGTTCATTTCTTCGCAACTCCATCCGGAAATGCCCGGGGCGTTTTTGTTGATTTTACTTCTGCAGTTTTATCAAATACATTTGTCGAACTCACATAGCACATCATCGGCTGAATCCGCTAAATTGACTTCAACCGACTGACGATTGATTTATGAACAAATATTTACCGCTCGGGAAGATCTCCTTCGGCATGGGTGACCGCTTTGGTCATCAGGGAAGGGCGCAATTGCGCGCTTGTATTCAAGCGACGGAACTCGGGGCGGAAATCACTCCCGTGTGGAATAAATCCAACCGCGAACACAGTTTTATCGGCACGGATCCTTCCAGCTTGCGCATCGAAGCGGATGCGGCCATCAAGTCATTGGGTTGGAAAAAGCCCTATCACGTGGATGCCGACCATATCCGGCTGGAAACGGTTGACCGTTTCATCGCACCGTCGGATTTTTTTACCATCGATGTGGCCGACTCGATCGGGAAGCCGGCGCCGGCGGACGAAGTGCAACGGTTTGTGAAGCGACACGCTGAATTGGCCGGCAAAATTTGCGTGCCGGGCATTGGTTATCCCATCGACATTTCGCGTGCGGAGGTCGAACGCGTGGCGAACAAATTTTTGCTGGCCGTCAACGAGGCGGGAAATATTTACCGCCACATTGCCGGTACCAAAGGCGCGCAAAACTTCATCACCGAGGTTTCGATGGATGAAACGGACACTCCACAAACGCCGCATGAGCTGCTGATCATTCTTGCAGCGCTCGGTGATGAGGGAATTCCGCTCCAGACAATCGCGCCGAAGTTCACCGGTCGTTTCAACAAAGGCGTGGATTATGTCGGCGACCTGCGGCAATTCGAAAAGGAATTCAGCGATGACCTTGCGGTCATCGCCGATGCGGTAATGAAATATGGACTGCCTGCTTCGCTGAAATTGAGCGTGCATTCCGGCAGTGACAAGTTTTCGATTTACGAGCCCGTGCGTCGGGCCTTGAAGAAATCCAATGCGGGTGTGCACATCAAAACTGCCGGCACCACCTGGCTGGAGGAGTTGATCGGCCTGGCCGAGGCCGGGGGCGATGGATTGGCGATGGCCAGGGAGATTTATGCCGAGGCGATTGAGCACGTGGACGAATTCTGCGTGCCATATGCGGCAGTGATTGATATTGATAAAACAAGGCTGCCTGCTTTCCGCACGGTGAACGGGTGGGGTCCGGAGCAATTTGTCGCCGCGCTGCGGCATGATCAGAAAAACCCGTTGTTCAATCCAAGTTTTCGCCAGTTGCTGCACGTGAGTTTCAAGGTGGCTGCCAGGAAGGGCGACCGCTATCTGGAGGCGTTGAAAAAGCACGAGGCGGTGATCGCCAAAAATGTGACGGAGAATTTATTTGAACGGCATCTGAAACCTTTGCTGTTCGGCGAGAGCGAAAGAACCTCGCCAGTCCGAAAAGTGCCGCTTGTGGCTTCTCCGACTTGAACGGTATTCTAGAAACCCATGACCTTCATCCACGAGGATTTCTTGCTGGGCACGAAAACCGCGCGCCGATTGTATCACCAATACGCCGAGGCTGAGCCGATATTCGATTATCACTGCCACCTCTCGCCGCGCGACATCGCAGAAAACCGCCGGTTCAGCAACTTGTTTGAAATTTGGCTCGAGGGCGACCATTACAAGTGGCGTGCCATGCGGAGTAACGGCATCGCCGAAGAATTTGTCACCGGCAACGCCTCGCCGCACGACAAGTTTCTGGCCTGGGCCACGACGGTGCCGCAGACGCTGCGCAATCCGCTTCACCATTGGACGCACCTCGAGTTAAAACGCTATTTCGGCATCAATGATCTGCTCAACGAAAGGTCGGTGGAGAAAATCTGGGCGCAGGCGAATACTAAACTCGCCACCTCGGATCTGACCACCCAGGGCATTCTGAAGAAATTCAAAGTCAAAGTTGTTTGCACTACAGATGATCCGGTGGATAACCTGGAATATCACCGCGCGTTCTCTGCGCAAAAGCATTCGACGAAAATGCTACCCGCGTTTCGCCCGGATAAGGCATTGACCGTTAATTCACATGCGAGCTTCAATCATTGGGTCGGACAGATTTCCGCTGCCGCCGACGTTGACATCAACAATTTTGACGCGTTCCTGATGGCGTTGGCGAAGCGCCACGACTTTTTCCATGCGCAGGGCTGCCGGTTGTCCGACCACGGCATGAACCATTGCTTTGCCGATTTTTGTTCCAGCAAAACTGCCGCGGCGATCTTTGACCGGGCACGCAGGGGCGCAACGGTTTCACCGCTGGAACACTCGCAGTTTGCCAGCTTCATGATGCTCTTTTTTGGCCAGTTGGATGCCAAACACGGCTGGACCAAGCAGCTTCACCTCGGGGCGTTGCGCAGCAATAATACCCGCCTGTTAAAACAACTGGGACCGGATGCCGGCTTTGACTCCATTGGCGATTTTCCCCAGGCGCAATCTCTCGCGGCTTATCTTGACCGGCTGGATTCGGACAATTCCCTGCCGAAGACGATCATTTATAACCTGAATCCGGCGGACAATTACGTCTTCGCCTCCATGATCGGAAATTTTCAAGACGGCACGATTCCCGGTAAAATCCAGTTCGGTTCGGGGTGGTGGTTTCTCGACCAGAAGGAAGGCATGGAATGGCAGATTAACGCGCTCTCGAACCTTGGATTGCTATCGCGGTTCATCGGCATGATCACCGATTCACGTTCATTCATGAGCTACTCCCGCCATGAGTATTTCCGGCGCGCGCTCTGCAACCTGATTGGGCGCGACATCGAAAACGGCGAAATTCCTGACGACGAAAAGCTCGCCGGCACGATGATTAAAAATATCTGCTACGCGAATGCCAAGAACTTCCTGGCTTTTCCAGGCGTTTCGTGAGCCGGTGGCCAGGTTTGGACGACCTGCAATCGCATGGTCAAATCCGTTTTTTCTCGTGCTCCGATAATAATTTCCACACGCGCAGAGTTTCAGTCACCCCCCAGGCCTGCGCGTCGCAACCGCGCTGCGCGTGCGGCGCGTCGCCATCGAAAATTTCCGGAAGCTGGCCCAGACAGCCTTCGTTCAGGATTTGTTTGGCGCTGCCGAGATAACTTTTCGCGGCTGCGACAGCTTCCGGTGAGAAGTCCCAGGCAGATGCCAGCGCCTCGCAAAAAGTCGGGAAGGTCCA
The DNA here is from genome assembly GCA_050008355.1 of Verrucomicrobiota bacterium. Lineage (GTDB taxonomy): Bacteria > Verrucomicrobiota > Verrucomicrobiia > Limisphaerales > UBA11358 > UBA11358. Next base: position 4,288 of record JBEKMT010000068.1, on the reverse strand, counting down.
CGTCCACGCCGTGCCGTTGTGATACGCCGGCTTTCGGCGGGTGTCCTCATCGCCCTCGTAACGCGGCCAATAGGGGTTGGGCGGATCGTTCAATAACTGGCCGTCACGGTAAATCGGCAGGGGAATTGTCACTGGCAGGGGTGCCAGAGTCCGCAATCCGCCGGGCACGACCAGATATTTTTGCGCCGCTTCCACGCAGCGTTTGGCGCGGTCCCCGTTGATAAGTCCCAGGCTGACGGCGAAAAGGCAGTTGTTTCGTAACGCGTCGCTCGGTATTGCGTCGCGCGCAATCACCCGGTTGTCGCCGATCAGTACGTCGGCGAACCAGCCCTTCTGTTCCAGCCAGAACAGCTTTTCGAACGAGGCCACCGCATGCTCGGCGAGGTCGTGCCATTGCTTTTGCACGGATGGCTCGCTGATCCCCGCCAGCAATCGCAATAGTCGGATCCACAATGCCTGGATCTCGACCGGATATCCCTCGCGCGGAGTTCCGGCGGGATAATTGGTATCCATCCAGGTAAAATGCGCCGGACTCCAAATCAACGCGGAGTCGGGGTCCATGTGGATGCCATTTGGGGTGCCGCGTCGGTAATTCTCGGCGATGCTTGTCAACACATCGCGGATGGTGCGACCCCTTTCGTTCACGGCCGTGTCAAAGAATCTCTTAACCCGCAATTTTTCGGCGGCACCCCCTGCTGACGTGTCGGCCGCGTTCATCATGGTTTCAACCAGTTCCTCACAGACCACCGCGAACCATAAGGGTGCATCGCTGGTGTCGCGGTTGGATACATCGTTGCCATGGATCGTATTGGGCAGGGTTCCATCCTTTTCAAATTTGGCGAACGTGAGCAGCAGCTGTTTCACGTCGTCTCTCATGCGTGCCGCTAAAAGTCCCCGTGCGCATATCAGTGAATCGCGGCCCCAATCCAAAAACCATGGATAACCAGCGATGACCGTTTTCCCTTCGTCGCGACGCACAACGAATTGTTTTGCGGCATAAACCAATTGGGCGACCAGCGACGGGTCTGCAATATTCGGTGGGGGGAAGGCCGAGCCGAGGATATCCGTTGCGTTCTGGAATTCCGCGGTGGCGACGAGTCTGACCTGGTCGCCTTTCGCCAGCGGGAGTTCGAACCAACCGGGGCTGTACGCATCGCCGCTGCCGACCTGCCCGCGGGATTGCTCGACCGGATGAGGAATGTTTTCACACCATTCCGGTTGCGGATGATATTCGCCAGTGTCGGCGAAAACACGGAGCTGACGGTCGCCGGCGGGCGTAAATTCGAAGCCGGTACAGTTGTTCATCTTCAATTTCCAACCCTCACCCCATTTCGCTGCCGCAATGGAATATTTAATATCCCGTGTGTTTGAGGTAAAATGAAAATCGGCGCCGCTGTTGCGTTTGGTTTCGCTGTGAAAATTTCTGTCTTCGATGTCGGCCCGCACGCTCAGACGCACGTCGGCATCCGCAGGCAATTGCTTCCCCAAGGCGTTTTTTTCGGATGGCCGGCTAAACTGAAAAACGGTCGTATTTTGACCTTGGATCATTTCCGCGCGCAAGCGGATTTCCACCGTGCGCCCGTCGCCGGCGTTGGCCACAAAATCCCAAACGGCAGGCGAACCGTGGCTGAACGACACGAGATTTTTGAAATCAAGCGCAGAGAGAAACCCATCGGCATTTACCCATGCTCGGATTCGTTTGACAAAAATGTGGCGATCCACCGGAACGTGGGGATCCAGGTTGGCACCGAGCGCACAATCATATTTAGATTGCACGCGGCCAAGATCAACCCTCAGACGTGACATGCCGCCAATCCCGTTCGTCAGTAAAACCATCGCTGCGGGATCGGGCAGTTGAGAATTGGCGGTTGGGCTTTGGGGTTGAAGATACGGTGCCAGAAAACGCAGGATGGCGGAAATTTTCTGGGAAGTCTCCGCATAACGTTCCAAGAGCAATTTTGCCTCCCCGGCAGCTTGCGGGGCGAAAAACGCTACGTGGAAATTGCCGGCGGGAATGGATTGGACATGCACGGCAACCGGCTCATCAGTTCCGACACTGCCGTTGGCGCCCGGGATTTCCAGAACGGCGCGGAAGGGCGCGGTGTCCTCGATCAACAACCAGTGGGCGTCGGGTACGAGGGTGATGCGGCGGGCATCGATTAAAGTCCAGACGACCACGCGCGGGAAAATGTTTTTTGATTCGACCGCACTTAGAATCGCGGTGAAGGATGTTTTGGGATTATCGGCAGCAAAACCGCTGGCGGCAGCAAGAAAATTTCTCGGGGAGCGTTCGACTTGAGCTGCCAGCCAAGGCCAATCGAGCCCATCCAGGACATCGATGGGGACAGTTTGATTCAAGACCTTTAAGGCAAACGCCCCCTGCGCGCGCGCGCGGCGGTAGTGCTCGCCGTTCAAACCCGCCGGCTTTTGCGTCGTGGCCAGGCAGTGGCATGCGCCCGGCACGAGGGCAAAAATCACTTCGCCGGTCGCGCGCGCGAATTGAGGGAGTGGCTCGCCAAGCAGGTCATGTTGAAACCGGGCAACTTCAAATCTCAAATCCGCCTCCTTGAAGGCCAGCGAATGGGATTTTTCGACGTCGGTGTTGATGAGAACCAAGACGGAATCCTTGCCTTCCGCGGATTCGCGGAGCAGGGCATAAACTGGCGAATCCAGCGGGCTCAAACGTGTTAGCTTTGCGCCGTCGAAGAAACACGGATGGTCAGCGACAAGCTGGTTGAGGTGGGCGAGCTCGGGAATGATGTTGTCAGTGCTGCCCCAGTTTAACCCGGTGTTACCGTGCACCCGGATCTTCTCGGTGGCCAGCCATTCGACGCCGCAGGTGAAGCCAAAGCCGCCGCAGGGACTCGTCAGGGCGCAGAGACGGTTCCGCAGGAGCGACCAGGCGCGACCCAAATTAGCCGATGCCGTTTTCTCGGCGGAAGCAATGGGAGGTTCCGGCAGGACGCTGGAAGCCTGTCGCGCAGCGAGGCGGTTATTATCGTGAGTTTCTGAATAATGAACGTAGCTCCCAATGCGCTCATCTTGGCGGTTGGCGTAATCGAGATACGATGCGACCTGCTTGCCGGAGTAATTTTGAAACAGCTCGGAGTAGGCCCATTGCATGCCGCCTTCGGTCAGCAATAGTTCGGTGGCGTCCCACGAACCGCCGAGGCCTTCGAGTAAAAAAATCGTGTCTGGGAATTCCTCCTGCACCCAGGCGACGATGTATTGCCATGCAGGGGCGGGTATCTTGTAGCCGGCATCGCACCGGAAACCGTCCACGCCGCGACGACACCAGATCAGGAGCGAATCAGCGATGACATCCCAGAGTTTTACGTCGTGCTGTTCGAGTTCCACGAGGTCTTCCCAGACGGTTCCCCATGCACCGGGGCTGGCGAATTCTCCGTTCGGATTTTTCAGAAAAAATTCCGGGCGATTCTCCTGCAGGCTCGAGCCCCAGCCGGTGTGGTTGATGACAATGTCAATCAAGACGCGCGCGCCGAGTGAATGGGCCGAGTGAGTGAGCTCGCAAAACTGGTCAATGCCGGTGGTACGCTTGTCGAATTCAATGAGCGCTGGATCAACAGCCGTCAAATCCAGCGCAGCATAAGGGCTGCCAAATCGCCCGAAGCGGGCGTAGGTCGTCGGCGTCGGATGCACCGGCAGGAGATGGAGGATGCGGCAGCCGAGCCGGTTGACGATGTGCGGCAACTGGCGCGTTAGGTCGCGAAATTTTCCCGACGGCGGCAATGTGGCAAAACCGAGCGCCTCGAGGGACTTGAGTTGCCTTTCTAGCTTCTCGTCGTCGGTCGTCGGGAGGTTCCTGGTGGCGCCGAACAGTCGTGTGAAGGCGCAATAAATGGTGTTTGCGGTGCGGACAAATTCGGGATGGACACAAATGCCCGCGTCGGAACCATCCGGCCAGTGCTGCCAGTTTTTTTCATCGAGCAAATAAGGTTTCGCTTTGAAGAAGCCGGTTTCGGCGAGCGGCAACTCGATGCGCCAGCCGTCGGTGGTTTTTTGCATCGGCACATCGCGCCACGAGGAATTGGCCACCACCGCCCGGCCGGCACGGGCGAACAGAATTTCCTGGCGGCGGGCCCGCGCGCGGCCGAGGTTGGTCCGCAGCAGCGCGCGGAATTTCGGTTGCGTTGACGAATTCGGTCCCCGCAAAGTGAAAAGAACCTTATCACCTACGAAGCGCAGGAGGCGTTCGCCGGGGCCGGGTGTCATGGTTAGATTCAAAGGCTCCATGTGAGATTTTTACCATGAAGATGGGACGCGGCAA